>NZ_DF978433.1:204598-232076 GCF_002897135.1 Nostoc cycadae WK-1
CCTGTTTTAGGGAATGAAACAGCCCTGCCTTAAAAAGGGGGGCTAATAATTCTCTTAAAGTCCCCCTTTTTAAGGGGGATTTAGGGGGATCTTCTACAAATGCTCAAGCGATCGCACTTTTGCAAATACGACATTTTTATATAGTAGGGCGATCGCCAACTCAAATTTGATGCTATCTAAAGTTACTTCCGCTTTCCTAGAAGTAACTTCTGCTTTCCCGGAAATAACTTCTGCTTTAAGGAAAGTAACTTTTGTTGTTCTTGAAGTAACCTCTGCTTTAGGGAAAGTAACTTTTGTTTTCCTGGAAGTAACTTCTGCTTTTACATTTCCGTATTTTCTTCAGTCTGTAGTAGTTTCCGCTTTAACATTGATTATTTAACAAAAATCAATAATTTTACGTATGGCAACTTTTTATACAATTGTTCACTATGGAGTAAAGGTTAACTCAAAAAATGAGTATTAATTATGTCAAGAAGAAAGCGTACTTCACGTATTCTCGAAAAAGCCGAAATGCGTCTAGCCAGCATTAAATCTATCAGTTCAACTCTGGATGTAGGGGAAGGATTAACAGTCACAGATTATACTGAAAAAATAGAAAAGATGCGACAATTACTGGAATCGTATAATACTACTCTTTCTAGTATTGATGTTTTATTAACCCAGATTGTGGAAAATGAGGAACATTTAGCAGATTATTCGGAAAATATTTTGCGTGGAATTGCTTATAAGTTTGGCAACAATAGCCACGAATATCAAATGGCTGGAGGAACTCGAAAAAGCGATCGCAAGCGTGCAATGCGTCAAGGTATGGCTTTAAGTACTACCTAAATCTAACGTAAGTTTGATGAACCTCTCCCCAACCCCTCTCCGACACGGAGAGGGGCTTAAATCCCCCTAATTTTGAACAAAAAATTCAAGGTTTCAAAGCCTCTCTCACCGTGGGGGAGAGGTTTGGAGAGGGGTTTTTGACATCCGTCAAACTCACGTTAATAAGGTGTTGCCTGAATAGTCATTGTTCTTTTCTGCGGATTAAACTGGATTTGATCTACTACATATTGCCGATCTTTAGCTACTGATTGAATACCTAACAACCCCGCGCGGGAAACAACAGGGGGAGCCAACGTAACTTCTGCTTCACCTTTAACTGGATTTTTAATTGTAAAAGTATTTAGAGGTACACCATTCCAAGTTATTGGTTTACCTATAGGGCGTTTGCGTTCACCGCGCATTCTTGGATAAACGCGAGTTACATAAGCAGCGGCATTTTTGAACAGTACTTTGTCAATTTTATTTAGAGGAATAGAGCGAGTTTTGCTACTACGCTGAATTGTTAATGTTTGTCCTTGAGGATCTACTTTAATTACCCTACCACTCACGGATTCTCCATCTTTTAAAGAAATATCTGCTGAATCTGGTAAAGCGATGGGCAATGCTATAACCTGTGATTTTGCTGGTGTTTGTGCTATTAATAAATTTCCCGTCTTGACTTCTTTGGCAATTGCAGATATGGTGTTTGCTGCCAGCACTCCTCCTGTCATCAAAACTCCTGCAAACATTACTTTCAGAAAAGCTGCCATAGTCTTTACACTGTTTCTTATGTATTAATTTTTTATTTAACTTCCTTACTATTTAGCAAATTTCCGTAAAATAACGGAAAATAAATTGATTGATTTAAGAAATTATGATGGTTTTAGTTTTTTAACGCAATAAACAACTTATATTGAAAACTCTCTCCAAACCTCTCCCCCAAAGGGAGCTACGGTATATACACAAATCATCTGATCCCCCTAAATCCACGCCACTTGCTACAACGGGGGGAACCCCCGCAACGCAGTGGCTCCCCTTAAAAAGGGGGACTTGAAGAAATTCCCCCCTTAAAAAGGGGGGTTAGGGGGGATCAAAACACTGTTAAGCACTTTATAAGACTTGTGTGTACACCGTAGCCCAAAGGGAGAGAGGCTTTAAAACTCTATTTTTTCGGTGAAAACAAGTAATATTTCTGCCCCTTTCCGCTTCGGAGAGGGGTTGGGGAGAGGTTCATTCAACTCAAATTAATTTTTGGTAATTCTTTGGAGTGCTTTTGTGACTTCCAACCCCAATCCGACCGCAGATCCAAATATTTTAGGCAAATTTACTAGTGTAATTGGTTTACTAGGTGCGGCTCTTTTCTTTGCAGGTTGGATTTACCGTTGGGCATATTTTTCTTTTTTCCAACTAGAAATTTCTAACCTAGATTTACCTGCACAGTCGTTTCTTATAGTTCCCATACAAATATTTCTTGGGGATGGTTGGACAATATGCAGAACAGCGATCGCTTTTTTATTGGCGGCGATCGCTATTAACCTGACTTTATGGTTAATTAGAATCACTAGCGAATTTATAGTTAACTGCTTTCACGATTTATCACATCGTATTATCCGCGCAACTCAACATCGGCGGTCAATCACAGCTAGATTTCTCAATTCTCTGGTTAACTACAGTTCTCAACAGTTGCGGTTAGTAGATTTTTTGCGATCGCTTGTCAACGAAATTGTTATTGTATCTTGGGTTTTAATTGTCATATTTTGGTTAGCCCAGTGGCAAGGCATTGCTGATGCAAGGCGAGATGCGGGGCAAAATTCCACTTTACCTGTAATTGCTTTTATTACCCCAGGAGAAAAATTTGTCGCGGGACGTAAACTTGAAGATGAGTTTACTGATCCACTGTTAAAAGGCTACAAAATAATTGGCGATAGAGGTTTATTTGAAGACCTCCGCGGTAAAGAAGATACTGATGTCAGTAATCCCCAACAGCCGAGAGTTTGGCGCTTACTTCTAGAACGTGGCGGTTGGATTTATTTGTTCTCCACACTACCACCAAATGCCCCACCGAATAACCGTCCAGCAGTAATCGCTATTCAAGAAGGTGATCCAGGACATTTGCTCATTCTCGCTCCAGAAGTTTCTAAAACCATTGCACCTTAAGACTAAGTATAAGTATAAATACTAAAAAGGGAAGCGATCTCTTAAACACTAAATTTGTAGTGTATGAAAAATGGCGAAGTGCGTAGGTAGTTGATCTCGTGAATTTCGATTACATTCAGATGTCAAAGACTTGTTGGCTAGAATAGACTGGTTTTGTGTACCACTGACTACATCTTTTCACGGAAATTAATCAAAATTAATTTTTAAAAGATAAAGGTTGGCTTTGTGTAAAACATCTATTTATCAGTGGATCTAATCTCAGAAATCCTTTTTGTAAATGTAGTGTCTAGGATGGCTCTATGCCAAGTTTTACTTTAATTTGGCTCCTAGCTGGATCGGTTTTGTGTTTATCGGAACTGTTTTTACCGTCGGCTTTTGTCGCCTTCATGATGGGAATTAGCGCCTTTGTAGTGGCGCTACTGTCCCAACTGGGTTTGAGTTTATGGCTGCAAGTAGCAATTTGGCTATTGCTTTCGACAATGTTGGTGTTACTATCCCGGCGATTTTTGCAACCGCGACGACGCAAGTCAAAAATTCAAGATGCAGTTATAGCTGAAACATTAACAGAAATTCCGGCTGGTAAAACGGGGCGAGTGCTATATGAAGGCAATTCTTGGCGTGCTAGATGCGATGATGACAAACTCGATGTTGCTCCCCATCAAAGAGTTTATGTAGTCAGAAGAGAAGGCACGACATTAATTGTTATGCCAGAAAATTTATTACATTCTTAGGAAGTGTGAAGTATGTAGACACCCTTTGGGTGGCTTCCCGGAGGGTAGTATGAAGTGTGAAAGTTGAGATTTAAAAATATTTAATAACCAGGAGATTTACAGTGGAACAGTTTTTTTTACTAGTCTTTTTAGCCCTTGGTGGTTCTGCGGTTGCAGGTTCTGTTAAAGTTATCAATCAAGGTAATGAAGCTTTGGTAGAAAGATTAGGTAGCTATAACAAAAAACTAGAACCAGGACTTAATTTTGTTCTACCTTTTTTAGATAAAGTCGTCTACCAACAAACCATCCGCGAAAAAGTTTTAGATATTCCCCCACAAAAATGTATCACCCGCGACAACGTGAGCATTGAAGTAGATGCAGTGGTGTACTGGCGGATTGTTGATATGGAAAAAGCCTGGTATAAGGTAGAAAATCTCCAGTTGGCAATGACAAACTTGGTACTAACTCAAATTCGCTCAGAAATGGGACAACTGGAGTTAGATGAAACCTTTACCGCCCGGACTCAAATCAATGAGCTTTTGTTACGCGATTTAGACATCGCCACAGATCCTTGGGGCGTGAAAGTCACAAGAGTAGAACTGCGAGATTTAATCCCCTCTAAAGCAGTACAAGAATCAATGGAAATGCAAATGTCCGCAGAACGACGCAGACGGGCGGCAATTTTAAATTCTGAAGGTGAACGGGAAGCAGCAGTTAATAGTGCTAGAGGTAAAGCGGAAGCCCAAATTTTAGATGCAGAAGCGCGGCAAAAATCCGTAATTTTAAACGCTGAAGCGGAACAAAAAGCGATCGTTCTTAAAGCCCAAGCCGAACGCCAACAGCAAGTTCTCAAAGCCCAAGCCATTGCAGAGTCAGCCGAAATTATCGCCCAAAAAATTAACACCAACGCCAATGCTAGTAAAGCGTTAGAAGTTCTGTTTGCTTTAGGTTATTTAGATATGGGCGCGACTATCGGTAAAAGCGATAGCAGCAAGGTCATGTTTATCGACCCTCGCACCATTCCGGCGGCCTTCGAGGGTATTCGCTCCATAGTTTCTGATACGCAAGTAGATTCTAAATCTTGGTTAGGTAGGGAAGTACCTGATGTCAATGGTCAATAGTCAATAGTCAAGTGTCAAAGGTCAATGATTTAACTATGGACTATGGACTTTTGACTCTGGACTATTCATTAACCTGACATTGACCACACAAACCAAAGAACTCTAAAGTGTGGTAGAAAATTTTAAATTTATGATTGGTTTGTAGTTGGTCTTCTAGGTCATGAACTGGACACTGATTAATAGGTATGGAAGTGCCACATTGTAGACAAGTTAAATGGTGTTTGTCTTGCTGCGCTAGGCTGTAGAGGGCTTCACCATTAGCTAAAGTCCGCACTTGCACCAAACCTTCAAGTTTTAAAGCTTCCAAGGAGCGATAAACAGTGGCTAAACCCATATTCTGATTGCGATTACGCAATTCAATATAAATATCTTGGGCGGAAATGCCTTGTTTCATGCTTTTCAGTAGGTTTAAAATCCGCTCTTGACTGCGGGTGCGTATGGCTCTCATAAGCAATTGGGGATATTCGCCACTGTAGTGGAAGCTGTTATACTGGCTATCTAATTAAATTAACTTTAACTGTTTCACAATCTTATTTTCACTCAGTTGGAACAGAAAGTTATAGTATAGCGATCGCAGCATTCAGCAAAAAAAACTGTGCAACGGAAGTATCTAGCTAAAATTCTCGTAACGCTTCGTCCTTCAGTCCTAGACCCTGCTGGTGTGGCTGTACAATCTGGTCTCAAGCAAATGGGATACGATACTGTTGACCATGTGCGGATTGGTAAGTACATAGAATTCACCATCATCTCCCCTGATGAGACAAAAGCACGTCAAGATTTAAACAACATTTGTGACCAGATGTTAGCAAATCCCGTGATTGAGAACTATCGGTTTGATTTAATTGAGGTCGAAACACAGACGGGAGTGTTTTAAAAGTTAAACGGTAAAAGGTAAAAGTAAAAGGACATCATCTTTTGCCCTTTTACTTTTTACTTTTTACTTTTTAATTTTTACTTTTTAATTTTTACTTTTTACTTCTCAATGACCAATGACAAAATTCGGCGTTATTGTTTTTCCAGGGTCTAATTGCGATCGCGATGTTGCTTATGTCACCAGAGACTTGTTAGGTCAACCAACGCGCATGGTTTGGCATCAAGACACTGATATTGCTGATTTGGATGTAATTATCATCCCCGGCGGCTTTAGTTATGGTGATTATCTGCGCTGCGGTGCGATCGCTCGGTTCTCGCCTGTAATGCAGCAGGTGATTGAACATGCACAAAAGGGGAAGTTTGTTCTCGGTATTTGTAACGGGTTTCAGGTATTAACTGAGGCTAAACTTTTACCTGGGGCATTAACCAGAAATCGTGATTTGCATTTTATTTGCGATCGCGTCCCCTTAAAAGTAGAAAATGCAAATACTCCTTGGACAAAAACTTACAGCACTGGTGAAGTAATTACTTTACCTATTGCCCACGGAGAAGGTCGCTTTTATGCTGATAAATCGACTCTATCGGCAATAGAAGACAATGGACAGGTAGTGTTTCGCTATGCAGGCGAAAACCCCAATGGTTCACTCAACAAAATTGCGGGAATTTGCAATCGTCAAGGCAATGTCTTGGGGATGATGCCACACCCAGAAAGAGCATCGGATACCATGCTAGGTAATAGTGATGGCTTAAGTCTATTTCAAGGGTTATTAGAGAAAGTTGCTGCTTTAGTGTAGATTTAACTTTTGCGGTAAATATAGCAAGTAAGCAGAGGGGAGCAATGATGTTCCCTAATTTTTTTTGTAACCTGATTAACTGTAGGGTAAGCAATGTCTACAACGTAAAACTCAGGTTTTTAGCAACTTTCCATCATTTCCCACCGGACTTTAGTGCCAATAACCTGATTTTTTTGTATAAAGGCGCATAGAATTTATCAGATATTTTTGTCAAAATTTGAAATCTCTGTGGCAACTGGCAGAGTATTCGCAATTACTATCTTATAAAAACTGACTTGATAAATTGCTAATTAAACCTGAGTTAGATGAACCTCTCCTACATAAGGAAAGGCTTGGAGAGGGGTTTTGATATCCATCAAACTCGCATCAGTTAATTAACCATTCCCGTAAAGGCAAATTTATACAAGCAGTGGATTCTCTAATGTATATTCCTGACTCGCTGCAATTATTTATTAAGTGGATACAAGTTTTTGATATTCGGATTTTACAAACTGTAGAAGATGTAGAAAAAAAGTTTATTTTGCCGATGTTTCAGCATTTAGGTTATCCAGATTCCTATCGGCAGTGTAAGTATGCTTTAACAAATAATTTAGATAATCCAGCCAAGCAACTTAAAAACGCTCAAATTTATTTTGCAACTGATGATGTTATTCAGCAAAATGTATCCACATCATTAGTAATTGTTATTTATTTATCGCCAAATACACAATCTTTCTCAGAAGCAATTAATCAAGCTAAATTTTATAGTAATTATCTAAAACCCTTAATTTTGCTAATTACTAATGGCTACAGTCTTAAAATATTTAAATGTTTTCCTTACCATCGAGAAGAACTAATCTTTGATTCGATAATTGATACATTGAGAAATAAGCAAGTAGCTGAAAATATTTATTATCAGCTTAATTTTGATTCACTTAGAAAAACTAATAAAACCACCCTAAAAAACTTTAGTTATACTGAATTTAGTAATATAGAAAAATATTTAAGCAGACATACGGAATTTGGCAAGATTCTAGAAAAGTCTGAATTTGAGCCTTGTTTACTTAAAACAGGTCATCACTTAATTGTTGTCAAACCCAAAGTTTTAATTGAATGCAATTTACCACAAGCATTTGGCAAAGGTGATTGTGTAATTCAATTTAGTAGCATAATTTTAAGACGTTTAAAAATTTGCCTAACCCACCCACAAATTTTAGGACAATTAATAACAGGACTTTACACTAAACCTGAATGGGGTTGTCGTCGTTTTCTAAAACAAATAGATGCAGACATATTTGAGGCATCTTTAGGACAAACAACAGTTATTTTATCTGAGTTAGAAGCAGCAGACTTATGCTTATGTATAGATGCTATTTGTCAAGAATATAAAAAGAGAATTATCGAATTTGAAGATAATTTAGAAACTTGGGATTTTAAATTTGTAGAATTCTCTGATGTCAGAGGATTTCACCTATTTTCTATAGATGTCAAACTATGGAAAATTATGCACAATTTTATGAAAAAATTTAATTATGCCCAAGGAAAATCAGAATGGCATTTATTTGATCAGGGAAATATTTCTATTCGCATCAGTCGAGGAATTCGTGATCATACCTTTATTGTGCCGCGGCTGAGTAATTCTTACTCTGCATTTTCTAATAATCAAGTTGATATCTTCTACGAAATTAATGATATCCACATAGCAACCTTAGAAAGAAGTAACTTAAATTCGTGGCAAGAGGATATTGGTATAAGAGGAACATGGACAGCCAAATATACCAAAACTTGGTTGATAGAAAAATTTATTCCAAAAGTAATTAATTATTATTCTCAGGAATTTCAAGTATTAGAATTTGACTTAGATAAAAATATCTTAAATTATCAAAGTCAACATACAATAATTAAAGAGATGAATGAGATTAAAGATTTATTGCCTTATCTACGAGATATACAAGTATGGCTACAAAAATATATTGAAAATATTGCAGCTTCAAGCTTGAAACAATATTACCAAGTATTTACAGATTTAGTGAGAAATACTGATTCAGCGATCGCAGGTTTAGATTACATCACAATGAATTTACAAAAAATCATTTGGAAACTTCCCTCAGCAGAGATATCCAAAGAAGAAATTTGGAATTTTAACGATATTATCTATTGCTTAGATACACAAGTAGCAAAAATAAATAATTGTCAATACGAAAGTAGTTCCCAGGCAGATTTAATCACGCGAGTGTTTATTTGGATAATTGATAATGGGAAAATAAATCATTCTCAAGGGCAATTAAATGCAGCAAAACAGGCTTTGTTACCGCTATGGGAACAATGTCGGTTTGAAATGCGCCATGTTTATCCTCATCGTCAATAGTTATTCTGATTTACTTCCTATTTGATTGATCATAGCTTGAGCGATCGCCTCATTTCCATCCTTGGCAATTTTTTGGGTTTGCTTTGGTGGTTGCGGTAGTTCATGGAGGAAATTCCAATCACCTGCAAAAAATTCTGCGGGTGTAACAATTTGATGATGATTGTAATTAGTAATTCCCTCTAAAAGATAACTTGCTTCGGCAAAATCATCGCGGGGAATTGTCACCATTGGGATATCCAAACGCGTCGCCTCGGAAAAAGTGCCGTAACCCGGTTTAGAAACTACTCTTCCACAAATTGGCATAAAATCTACAGGGCGGTATTTATTGTCTTGAATTTTGACTAAATTAGGTAAATCTGGTGCAGATTTGTCAAAAGTGATAAATTGCCAATCTGGGAAATTTTGTAAGTTTGTGTAAGGGATTTGCTGTAAACCTAAGCCGCCAAAGGTAAGTAAAATAGTTTTATCTTGTGGTGCAGTTATGCCCCAATTAGTATGTAATTCATCAGCAGAATAACGCGGTGAACCACCTGTTAAACCAACATCGGTAATATTTTTAAAAGCCTGCATTGGTTCATGAAATGGTAGCCGGAACAAGCGATCGCACTTAGAATAACACTCACTAATCCAATCTGCGATCGCGATAAATTCACCTCCCCAATCTCTGTAAATCAAATCCCAACCAAAGTTACTCATCATCCAACAAGGAATATTTGCGGCTTTGGCAAATAAAGGTGCAAGAAACGGAATATCAGCCAAGATTAAATCAACCCGATTTTGCCGGATAAAATTAACTTCGGAAGCAATTAAAGAATTTTGGTGCTTTTTAATATCTAATAATTTTGCTAAAGTTGCGTCTTTATCCATTGTCAAACTATCAGCTTGTATAACACCCAAATCAAAAGCGCGGGGACGATGGATAAAATCACCTTCGATATATGACTCTAACAACCAGCGCGGTGCAGTTGTCACCATAATTAACAACACATCAGGACACAACTTTTGGATAGTTGCAGCTACCGATGCGGTGCGAGTAGCATGACCAAAACCGTGATTTGTAATGGCTACGTATAAAATTGGGCGTTTCATATAAAGTAGGAAGTTTGTAGACGCGTAGCGGCTTGCCGCAGGCTAGTATGAAGTCGGAAATTTTAATTATTTAGTCTTTTGAGAAATGACTATTGACTAAACTTGTCTATTTGTTCGACTAACTCATCCATTTCTGACTCTAAAGTGAAGTAGTGAACGGTGGCGCGAACACAGTCAGGCTTGGCAATTGTGCGGGTGAATATCCTATTTGTCTCTAAAAATTGGACTAATTTTAAACTAATTTGAGAATCATGCTGGACAAATTGAAACGAAATTAAACCGCTTTCTGGTGGGGAAGTTCGCAGACATTTAATTTGCGGTAAGGCTGATAATTTCCGCCAGAGATATTCACTGTTGCGGCAAATTTGCTGATAACGTTCCTCGGCTGTACCCCATTTTTGATGAACTGCGATCGCCTCCAGCAATCCCGCGTAAAATGAATAAGCTGATGTCCCGACTTCATATCTCCGTCCATCGGGTAACAAATCTATCGGCTGACCTTGACTATCTTTAATTACACCACGCCAACCAATAAACGTTGGGGCAAGTTTTTCTAATGCGTCTGGTTTAACATATAAACCACCCACCCCAGCCGGGCCACACCACCATTTATGCCCGGTAAAAGCATAAAAATCTGCCCCCACTTCAGTTAAGTTTAAAGGTAATAAACCCACAGATTGAGCAGCATCTACTAGTACTAAAGAATTATTATTTCTGCATACTTCGATCATCTTTTCCAGCGGTAAAACTTGACCAGTATTCCAAAGGACGTGGCTGAGAATAACTAAGCGAGTATTAGGGCGTAAATTTTCGGTAACAACCGCCACAGGGTCGCCCTCATTTAAAGTTGACATTAACGGACAGGTGGTAACTTCCACATTAAACCGCCGCCCAATTTCTTTCGCTGCGGCAATTACCCCTTGATGTTCGCAGTCAGATAGCAACAGATGGTCGCCAGTATGCCAATCAATTCCCCACAGAGGAATATTACAGCCCACAGTCACATTTTCGGTGAGGGTGATGGTTTCTGGTGGTGCGTTTAACTCCGATGCGATCGCTTGTTTGATAGTTTGAGTATATGATCCTATCCAGCGTCCAACTTCATTACCAAAAGGGCCTAGCTGCTGAATATGAGTTTCAGTTTGAATAATGGCATCCATTGCCTTTTTCGGTAACGGCCCTTGTCCACCATAGTTAAAATAAATCTTATTAGCTAAAGCGGGAAATTGTTCTTGATGGCGATGCAAATCTGTTTGGATAGCAGAAATACTGGTCATAAATAATGCCAAAAATCAACATTGTTACTCGTTTAGTGTTTCATTTTCCCACCAATGAGCAAGGTCGCATAGCTGTGCATCCTTTTTTCAGGGTATAAAAAACCCTTAAGGTGAGGGAAAAAATAATTCTAGTTGCCCGTTCTCTTTTACTCAGTCCCAGAAAGCCATAATTATTGTTAGCTTAAATGAATGTTGATTAATGCTGAACACTTACTGCAATACCAACGCTGCAAACGCCGGCCTATTTTAGATATCAATGCTGACAAAAACCAGCGAGATGCACCTAATGACTTGTTGACTAAACTGCAACAAGACAAAATTGCTTATCATCGCGGTATTTTGGCAGAGTTTAACTATGAACAACCCCAATATCCTTTTGGAAATAGGGAAGCAGCGCAAGCAGCGACTTTAGAATTAATGCAACGGGGAGTTGAGTATATTTATCATGGAGTGCTGTTAAGCAATTATCAAGATTGGGTAGAAACAGCTAGTGATGAATATACAATCCTCAGCCGTCCAGATTTACTGATTAAACAGCCAGGAGAATCTTGTTTTGGTGATTGGATGTATGTTCCAGCGAATATGGAACTGGGTAAACGTCCCAAACAAGAATATCAAGTTGTGGCGGCATTTCATACCCAAGCTTTAGCAACCGTGCAAGGAGTAACCCCCGATAAAGCTTGGTTGATATTGCGTACCAAAGACATTAGTTATTCCGTAGATTTAGCGAAATGGACACCACAGATGTTACAAATTCTGGCGGAGTTCATTCAAGCGCTAGAGTTATCAGAACCGCCAGAGATGTTTATTTCACGGCAAAAATGTAATCTTTGTCACTGGCATAGTCAATGTTACGCGATCGCCCAAGCACAAAAACATCTCTCATTATTACCAGGCGTTACACCTGTGCGCTACGCCCAACTCCAAGAACTTTCTCTAACAACACTGGAATCTCTGGCTAATGCAAGCCCCACCATTCTGGAAGATTTACCTGGATTTGACAGTATAGTAGCCACTAAATTGATCATTCAAGCGCAAGCTGTGATCGAAAAACGTCCATTGATTTTACCAACGTCTCTACCACCAACAGAACTTGCATTTACTGCACCTGTAGAACTGTATTTTGATATTGAAGCCCAGCCAGACTTAGATTTAGATTATCTTTTAGGTGTTTTAGTTGTTGATAGACAAAACAATACACAACAGTTTTATTCGTTTTTAGCTGAAACACCCGCGGATGAAGAATTGATCTGGCAACAATTTCTCGACTTAGTTTGGCAATATCCTGACGCGCCAATTTATCATTTTTGTGTTTACGAATTTGATACAGTCAAACGATTAGCCAAGCTATATCGTACGCCGAAATCTTTAGTTAATCCTGTTCTTTATAGATTTGTCGATGTATACGAACAATTAATTCAAAGTGTCGCCTTACCTGTAGAAAGTTACGCCCTAAAAGTGATTGCACGATGGCTGGGCTTTGAGTGGCGTGATAAAGAAGCGAGTGGAGCTAAGTGCATTTACTGGTATGATCAATGGTTGGAAACAGGTGATCGCTCTTTCTTAGACATTATCCAACGCTACAACGAAGATGACTGCCATGCTACTCGTAGCGTGAAAGATTGGCTGGCAAATTTTTTTCAAAATGCCCATCAATTAGCAATACCTAAAAGCTCCTATTCTATAGATTGACAGTACCCGTAAAATTCCTTAGTATTTGATTGTTCAGACATTTTACTGGTTGAGCCAACTTCTGGATTGATCAAGAGTATGTGTCTGCTTTGGGTGAAGATTGCGTATTATTTCGGATTATAATTATCAACCCTATTAATTGGTAACATCTCAAGTTATTGCAAAATCAGGCAACAAAATACAACAAAAATATGCTTAAAAAACTGTTAATAACTGCATCTAGCGCTGCATTGATGCCTCTGGTAATAGCTGGATCAGCATCAGCCGCTAGTTTAAACTTACTTGTTAACGGTAGTTTTGAATCCCCTGACATTCGTCCCAGAAGCTACTCAACCATTAACCCTATTCCAGGATGGAGTCTTACGCCTGACTCTGCTCGCGGTGCTGGTATTGAGATTCAAGATAATGTTGCCGGGAGTCCATTTGCTGGTAGTCAATTTGCCGAGCTAGATGGTAGGGCTACATCGGGCATTTTCCAGAATATCTCGACAGTTGTGGGTCGTCAGTATCAGTTGAGTTTTGCCTTTTCACCACGTCCTGGGGAGAGAGACAATAGACTAAATGTTTTTTGGGATGGAGCGACCGTAGCAAATTTAACAGCTAGTGGTGCGGGGCGTTCTAACACGAATTGGAACGTTTTTACTTACAATTTAGTAGCCAATGACACTATAACCACTTTACGGTTTGATAACTTCGGTGAGTTGTCTAATACCCGCGGAACTTACATTGATGATGTTAGTGTTGTAGCCGTGGCTGTTCCTGAAGCAGGATCTATCCTGGGCGTGCTAATGGTCGGTGTTTTTGGGGCTAGTTCAGCTATCAAGCGTAAACATGCTTAATTAAGGAAAGTGCGATCGCCTGATATTGTAGGGTACGTGATATTTCATTCACGTACCTTTTTGCATTAAAACTGCGATCGCCTGCTCTTGTAGAATTATCAATATGAAAATAGTCAGAAAAATCTGGGATATTCCCAAGATTTTTTATGTAGGAATTGCTATTTTAATTAGCATACTTTTAATTATAAATTTTTCCCCCAATGCTGTTGAAATCAGTAGCATTGATTTCATCGGAGAAGCCACATTATCCAAAGGATTATCTTTCCAAAAAACCGAAGTTGGTGGTTTATCAGGCATTACTTATGATGCTAAAAATGACCTTTACTATGCTAGTTCCGATGACCGAGGGCAAAAAGCTCCTGCAAGATTCTATACTTTAAAAATTAATTTGAGTAAAGGTTTGCTAGAAAACGGTAATGTTATGCCTGTTGGGGTAACAATGCTGTTAAATCAAAATGGTCAAAACTTTCTGCCAACAACAACCGATACAGAAGGGATTGCTTTAACTGATAAAGATACTGTCTTCATATCTTCTGAAGGTGATGTTGAAAAATTAATTAATCCTTTTATTCAAGAGTTTTCCTTATCTTCTGGTAAAACAATTACAACACTACCTATACCAAAAAAGTTCTTGCCAGATAAAAGGGGTAAAACTGGTATACGTAATAATTTGGCGTTTGAAAGTCTGACTATTACACCCAACAATGAGTATTTATTCTCCGCAAATGAAAATGCCTTAATTCAAGATGGGTCAGTGGCGAAACCAAATGTTGGTACACCTTGCCGAATTTTGCAATATAACCTGCTTACTCAGCAACCAGAAAGGGAGTTCTTATACCAAACTGAACCAGTTGCACCATTACTAGACATAACGGGTAGATTTACTAGTGGCTTACCAGATTTACTCGCCTTAGATAATCAAGGACACTTATTGAGTATAGAAAGGTCTTTTACTGGTTTAGGATTTGCCATTTTTTTATTTCAAATTTCCTTAGCCGATGCTGATGATATTCACAATATCAGTAGCCTTTTAACAAACTCCCAAAATATTCGCCCAGTTACAAAAAAACTCTTATTAGATTTGCGAACCTTGGATGTAGCCCTAGATAATATTGAAGGGTTAACACTCGGCCCTTGGCTACCTAATGGACGGCGTTCATTAATTCTTGTCAGCGATAATAATTTTAATTCTCTACAACGTACTCAGTTTTTAGCTTTTCAACTTAAAATTGAACCACCAATTATCAGATGGTTTCGCCGGATATTAAATTTTTCCTAATTGCTAGATTATCAGGAGATTTACATTAATTTTCAGGCGAACGCTTTTGAAAATGTTTTCAGTAATGATCCCTATTAACCGTAGATTTACTGTTATTAGAGAGGTACCACCTTCAGATTCTCTTTCGTTTCAGTGGATTTCCTCATTTATTTTGCTTAATTAATATGTTACATAATGTTTAAGCAATTTTGCAGAAAAATCATTCACTCTTTTATTAAACCTTTATTGCCTTTTAAAGTGAGTTTTATACTTTATAATTGATTCTCTAAAATTAGTGAAATTATTCATGGTTACAATTAAACCTTGAGCAATATGTATCCAAAAATTTTATAGCGTAACATTTCCAAATATGGTAGTGCCTAAAACCGAAATAGATGTTTATATTGGAAAGTTTTTAAATAATCGCTATTTAATAAAAGATTTAATTGGTAAAGGCGGTATGGGTAGGGTTTACTTAGCAGAAGATGCAGCTAAGGGTGGAATTTTAGTAGCTGTCAAAATTTTAATGCTAAGTCTAGGAAACCAGCAAATATCGCAACGTTTTGCCAGAGAAATTTTTATTGGCGCTCAGTTAGGTCGTAAAAGCAAAAATATTGTTCAGGTATTAAGCTATGGCATGACAGATGATAAAACACCTTTTTATGTCATGGAATATCTGCAAGGTAAAAACCTCAAGCAGATTCTCAAAGTACAACCATTAACACTTGTCAAGTTTGTCGACATTTGCCAGCAAATTTGTTTAGGTTTACAGTGCGCTCATCAAGGTATCAGCCTCAAAGGAGAAATTTATCCGATTGTTCATCGAGATATTAAGCCAGAAAATATATTTATTATTGATGATGGCAAACAAGGCGAAATTGTTAAAATTCTTGATTTTGGCATTGCTAAATTTTTAACAGAACGCAGTGGGATGACCCTGACTGATTCTTTTATTGGGAGTTTGCCTTATTGCTCTCCAGAACACATGGAAGGACGTAAACTTCTAGATGTCCGTTCTGATATTTACAGTTTGGGTGTATTAATGTTTGAAATGTTGACAGGTAAACATCCATTTCAAATAGAAAGTAATACTTTTGGTAGCTGGTATCAAGCGCATCGTTTTCAAGCTCCACCAACACCAGAACAAGTAAATCCCGAAGTCAAAATACCTCAAGTACTAAAAAAATTATTACTAACTTGTTTGGCTAAAGAAGTTAGTGAACGTCCTCAAACTATTAGTCAAGTTTTAGTAGTTCTAGAGAAAATTAAACGACAGGTTGCTAGAGATTTTTCACTCGAAAGTGATAGCGTTTCATCTCCTGTTAACTTAGTACCAGTAACTTCAATTTCTGAAAAAGAATGTTTACAAAAAACATGGCCTAAGAATAAACCAATTGCATCTATTGGTTTTCCACATTTATTACATACTACCCAAGGAGTTATCCCAACTTTTTGGGCAATGTTGCCTAAACAAGAAATTACTAATTTTTCTGATAAATATCACAGTACAGAATTTATTGACAAAATGAATTTATACCCCATGCTGTTATGGGTTACAGTTCTATACAATGCTCAATTCTCTCTGACTAAATGGCTATCTTATTTCTTAGATTTAAAAGATAATAGAGGTCAGAGAATTGCTAAACTTTTAGCAGATAGAGGTTACTATCATCTACTATTTTTCGCTCTGGAAGAACCAACTCAATGTGCTAATGTGATGACCTTAACTCTGACAGCCAAGCAAAGACAGCAACTTACCGATTGGCTGGAATTAGAGGAAAAATCTCATGAGGCGATCGCATCTGAACAAGCTAAAACTATTTTGAAAGCAGAATACCTAAACTTAAAATCAGAAATTTTACAAAAATTAGTAGAAAGACAACAAATTGCCAAACTTGGTTTTAGAGCTTGGTTATCTCAACTATTTGATAAAATCCTCCAAATTATATCACGTTCTTAAAAATAAATTTGAGATGGAGTGAGTTTGTAGTTATTTAATTACGGCAATATTAGAGGTTGTAAAAGTGAATCAAAGTGCATTCATCTCTCCACACATTACAGGATTGCTGGCCAATCGCTATCAGCTTAAACAGTTGATTGGTAGTGGTGGCATGGGTGAAGTTTTTTTAGCAGATGATATTTTACTAGGTGGAACACCTGTTGCCGTCAAATTTTTAACTCAAACATTTTGTGATGAAAAAATGCAGCAAGACTTTGCAAGGGAAGCAATGTTAAGTGCAGCTTTAAGTCAAAAAAGTCTCCATATTGTGCGAGCCTACGATTATGGTGTGAGTGCCGAAGGTAAGCCATTTTATGTGATGGAATATCTTAATGGTAAAAGTTTAAAAGATTTAATACCTATGCCCATACCTAAGTTTTTGACGTTAACGCGTCAGATTTGTTTAGGTTTACAATGCGCCCATCAAGGTATTAATATTGATGGCAAAATTTATCAATTAGTTCATAGAGATGTTAAACCAGCTAATATATTAGTTTTGCCCGATCCAATTTTAGGAAGATTAATTAAAATTCTTGATTTTGGTATTGCTAAATTTATTAATTATACAAACAGTGTTAATACTAATAAAGGCTTTCATGGCACCTTGCCATACTGTTCTCCTGAACAACTAGAAGGCACAGAAATTGATAGTCGCTCGGATATTTATAGTTTGGGTGTAATGATGTTTGAGATGCTGACAGGTGCTAAACCTTGGCAGCCAGAAACAGATTTATTTGGGGCTTGGTATAAAGCACATAACTTTGAAGCACCAAAATCGATCGCAACTGTTAGCCCCCAACTCAAATTACCCCAACAACTCAACAATCTCATCATGGCTTGCTTGGCTAAAAAACCAAGCGATCGTCCTCAAAATATGACAGAAATTCTGCAAGTTCTAGATAGTCTCGAAAAGTCGAGTTGTCAGAGTTTACCCACACCTTTAGCATCACAATATAACCCTAGTTTGACTTTTGGTGCTGATTTGCCTCCAGTACTAAAAACAAACTTTGAACAACTGCGATGGCCACAAAATAAACCCATTCAAGAAATTGTATTTCCCCAAGTTTTAGACCAGTCACAAGGCAATTTGCCAGCCTTGTGGCTGATGTTACCTAAACAAGAAATCAAAAAACGAGTTTTGTGTCAGCGTTACAACCATTTTGTTTTTATTACAGCACCACACCCAATGCTGCTGTGGATCACCCTCCTCCACGATCCAGAAATTGGCTCGAAATGGCTACCTTGCTACTTAGATATGCAGAATCCCCAAAACCAAGAACTGGTTTCTCGTTTAATAGAACATGGACGCTATTCTTTAATTTGCTTTACCTTGGAAGCACCTCATAGCTGTGTCACTGTTTTGAACACTCATATTATTAATACCCAACGACAAAGATTAAAACAGTGGATTGAACAAAGTAAAAGCCAGCCTCAGTCCGATCAAGCCTTGAACAGTAAGAATTTGTTAAAACAGCAGTATAAACAAATACAAGTTCATATCCTAGAACATTTATCCTCTAAATCAAAGATTGTGACTGCTTCAACAACTTAGAAAATTATATAAAAGACCACTTGCAAAAATTCGTTTAAACGTTATAATAGTAAATCGTTGAGTAAAAACCGCAGCACTAAAAGCTTAGGTAAGCAAAAAAGCAAAAAATACTTGACAAATCAAAAGAAAAGTGCGACAGTAATAAAGTTGCAAATTAAGGGACTGTAGTTCAATTGGTTAGAGCACCGCCCTGTCACGGCGGAAGTTGCGGGTTCGAGCCCCGTCAGTCCCGTTAAAAAACCGAATTAGTTAATAGCAATTGCTGATGTAAGCATTATTTACAATTAGCTTGTTATTTTTGAATCCTCTGACATTAGTTTAATACTCAGCGCCGAGAGGGAAGTCAAAGTGAGAGCGAAAACCTACACTTCTAAAGTGTCACTTGCCACAGGTATATGAACCTGAGTGACTCAGCACTTGTTATATTGATCATGCTTTTGTGAAAGAGAGAATTAACTGTGACTGTTAGAGTCCGTATTGCACCAAGCCCAACTGGAAATTTACATATTGGTACAGCCAGAACTGCTGTATTCAATTGGCTATTTGCCCACCACCACGGTGGCAAGTTTATTTTACGCATCGAAGACACAGATTTAGAGCGATCGCGCCCCGAATACACAGATAATATCCTTGCTGGCTTACGCTGGCTGGGACTGAATTGGGATGAAGGCCCTTTTTTCCAATCCCAACGTTTAGACCTTTACAAAACAGCAGTACAAAAGCTTTTAGATCAAGGTTTAGCTTATCGTTGCTACACCACCTCAGAAGAATTAGAGGCACTGCGGGAAGCCCAAAAAGCTAGAGGCGAAGCCCCCCGTTACGACAACCGTCATCGTCACCTCACCCCAGAACAAGAAGCTGCTTTTAAAGCTGAAGGACGTAACTTTGTCATCCGCTTCAAAATTGATGATGACCGCGAAATTGTCTGGAATGATTTAGTAAGAGACAAAATGGTTTGGCGGGGTAGTGACCTTGGCGGTGATATGGTAATTGCCCGTGCGTCAGAAGATGGCATTGGTCAACCACTGTATAACTTTGTCGTAGTGATCGATGACATTGATATGCAAATCACCCATATCATCCGCGGAGAAGACCACATTGCTAACACCGCTAAACAAATTCTGTTATACGAAGCTTTAGGTGCGAAAATCCCAGAATTTGCCCATTCACCGCTGATTTTGAACATGGATGGGCGCAAGTTATCAAAGCGAGATGGAGTAACTTCTATTTCTGACTTTCAAAAAATGGGCTTTACAGCGGAAGCTTTGGTAAATTATATGACTTTGTTAGGCTGGTCGCCACCAGAGTCTACCCAAGAAATATTTACTTTAGAAGAGGCTGGCAAAGTTTTCACTTTTGACCGAGTAAATAAGGCAGGTGCTAAATTTGACTGGGCAAAACTCGATTGGTTGAACAGTCAATACATCCACAATATGCCAGTAGATCAACTCACAGATTTACTGATTCCCTATTGGCAAGAAGCTGGCTACCCAGTTGCAGAAGGGAGAGAACGTCCTTGGTTAGAGCAGTTAGTTGCTTTAATTGGCCCTAGCATGACTCGCTTGGTAGATGCTGTAGAAATGGGTAAATTGTTTTTCAGCGACACTGTAGAATTGAGCGAAGAGGGCAGTAAACAACTGCAACAAGAAGGTTCTAGTGCTGTTTTGAGTGGGATACTCGCCGCCTTAGAAAATCAGTCCCAACTAACTGAAGCTGTTGCTCAAGACATAATTAAACAGGTGGTTAAAGAACAGAACGTGAAGAAAGGCTTAGTGATGCGATCGCTCCGAGTCGCTCTAACTGGAGATGTTCATGGCCCCGACCTGATCCAATCTTGGTTACTGTTAAACCATCTTGGTTTAGATAAGTCAAGATTGAATCAAGCGATGAGTTTGTAATTTGTCATAGCGTCTTTACTTTCAAGAAAGACACGGGTGTAAGGGTGCAAGGGTGTATGCTCATATCTTGCACCAAGCCCTAGCCATAGAGAAATCGCGGCTAGACAATAGACCTTGCTGTAGCTAACGCTTAACTAAACTAGCGATCGCACTTACTAGAGCATCTGGATCGACTGGCTTGGGTATGTGCAATTGAAATCCGGCTGTGAGTGCTTGCTGTTGGTTTATTTCCCCAGCGTAGGCTGTGAGAGCGATCGCGGGGACATTTCCGCCTTGTTTGGGCGATCGCTGGCGTAATTGACGAATTAGCATATAACCGTCTACTTCGGGCATTCCAATATCACTAATCAAGATATCAGGTAAGGACTGCGACAGTTCATTTAGGGCTGCGGTTGCGGATGTGACTGCGGTAACATCCACACCATAATCATGCAAAATAAACGTAATTAAGTCGCGGATATCAGGTTCGTCATCCACTACTAAAACTTTGATACCGACAAGATGGGGAGATTCAGACTCAGAAGATAAAAATTCATTCTCTCCTCGCTTGACTGGTTCGTTAATCACTAACAAAGGTATCCTCACTGTAAAGGTAGCACCCAAGCCTTCACCGGGGCTGTCTGCCTTAACTGTACCGCCGTGCATTTCTACTACCTGACGGACAATCGCCAATCCTAAACCCAAGCCGCCAAATTTCCGGGTTGTAGTCCCATCTGCTTGACGAAAATAATCAAAGACGAATGGTAAAAATTCTGGTCTAATGCCTTTTCCCGTATCACTAACTTGAATTTGCGCTTGACCATCAATTTCTTTAACTTGAATTTCTATCTGTCCAGATGCTGGGGTAAACTTAACTGCATTGGAAAGTAAATTCCACACCACTTGTTGTAAGCGATTTGGATCACCCATAACTTGACCGATATTAGGGTCAAACACGGTATGAATTTGCATAGATTTGGCTTCTGCTGCCAAGCGTACTGTTTCTAACGCTGCTTGCACAACCATTACCAAACTTACCGGACAGACATTTAAGCTTAATTTTCCTTGCAGGATGCGCGAAACATCTAATAAATCTTCAATTAATTGAGTTTGTAATTTGGCGTTGCGTTCAATAGTTTCTAAAGCTTGTTTCGTAGTTTTTTCGTCAAACTGACGATTTCGCAGCAATTTCGCCCAGCCTAAAATCGGGTTGAGTGGAGTCCGCAGTTCGTGGGAGAGAACCGCGAGAAATTCATCTTTAATACGGTTAGCAAATTCTGCTTCTTGACGGGCGATGCGTTCTGTTTGTAAGAGTTGATCGCGTTCTTGTTCGGCGCGTTTGCGATCGCTAATATCTAAAACAAAAGCCACACCCCTATCTTGACAGTCGGCTAACAACGCTATCCCTAAAACTACCGCTACTCGCTGACCGTTGCGGTGGATATATTCTTTTTCGTAAATCTGCGAAACTCCGTTTTTTTGGACTTCTGCTAGGGCGTGATTGTCTAAAACTAGATATTCTGATGGTGTGAGTTCTCGCCAATCAATTTTCCCTACAACCGCAAACTCATCACGGGTGTAACCAACTAATTGTAAATAAGCATCGTTGGCATCAGTAATATAGCCTTCCATATTCCAAAAAGCTACGCCTATCAAGTTAGACTCAAACAAGCGGCGGAATCGAGCTTCGCTTTCTCGTAACGACTGTTCAACTTTTTTATGTGCAGTAATATCACGCGAGACGATAATTACACCTTCAATGCTTTGAGTATGATTGCGTAAGGGCGTGAGAATATATTCGTAGTCACGCAATCCTTCGATTGTGAGTAGTTGACATTCATCCTTGACTGATTCCCCAGATTCCATTACAGCTTGTTGCTGAGTTTCCACTTGTTCAGCAAAATCATTCGGTAAATTCAAGTCTCGTAAGGTTTTACCCAAAAGTTCCTGGGGTTTTAAGCCTAAGATAGCCGCGCCACCATGACTAATATACTGATGGCGACCTGTGCGATCAAATATATAAATATGATCTACAGAAGTTGCCAGAATAGCATTTAACAGATTTGCTTGTTCTTGAACTTGGCTGGTGAGTTGGCGAGTGTTTTCTTCTGTCTGCTTGTGACCAGTGATATCCATACATACGCCAAACATCCGCACCGCCTGTCCCTGCTCGTCATAGTAAAATTTTCCCTGAGAAGAAATCCAATGCAGGCTTTGGTCAGGCCAAATAATCCGAAATTCGTCTTTATAGTCAGTTTTGTTTGACAAAGCAGCAGTAATATTTATCGTGACAGATTTTCTATCTTCAGGATGCAGACAAGCTAAAAAGGCGGTGTAAGTGCGTTCAAAACTACCAGGAGTTAAACCAAACAGCAGTTCATGACTTTCCGACCAAATTAATTTATCGGTAAAAATATCCCAGTCCCAAAAACCCATCCAAGCAGCATCTATAGCCAATCTCAAGAGTTGTTCACTTTCTTGTAGGGCGACTTCAACTTGTTTTCTTTCAGCTTTTTCTTGTTGAAGTTGTTGTAGCGTAAATGCCATATCTGCTTGACTATGAGGATTAATATTTGCTGTTGTCAGTTTTGCTTGTAGTTCAATTAATTGCACCTCAAGTGCAACTTGTTGACACTGATAGTGAATTTCTAAATGTTCTAACTCTGCAACACGCTGCCGTAAAGCTGCTAATTCATCTCGATCATGGTCTGGCATGTTGAAAACCACTTGCAATAAATAATCTCAATTGACACGGCAGAGACCCTATCGTGTGAATGAGTATGGATTTTTTTGGGCAAAAATACAATCTCTCACTGGGTACATAAACTATTCAGCCGCAAGGTATATGTTCAATTTATCAGGCTACGCGATCGCTCCATTTGCCCCAATTAATGGCAATTCAGGTTTAACTGAAGTTCCCCAAGAAAGACAGCAAGATTAATGCCAATCAACCAATAATTGACGATTGCTTTGCTAGGATAATGCAGGCGATCGCGAATCAAAATTATGGAAATTAGTCAATAGTCTTTTGTCAATAGCCAAAAGGCAAAATTTCACACTTCATACTTTTCCTTGTGTCAATATTGGAATCAGACTGCGTTGCATTTAGCTAGGCAAACGAAATGCTGGGAAATACACTTGTTGGAAGATACCAAATTATTAGCCATTTGGGAGGTGGAGGATTTGGTGAAACCTTTGTAGCTTGTGACACTCAACTTCCAGGTTCGCCGCAATGTGTTGTCAAGCAACTCAAACCCCAAGTTAGCAATGCAGCCACATTAGAGATAGCTAGGCGTTTATTTGACACAGAAGCTCAAGTTCTTTATAAATTAGGTACGCATGATCGCATTCCCCAACTGTTAGCATATTTTGAAGAGAATGCCGAATTTTATCTTGTACAAGAATTTATCCCTGGTCATGATTTAAGTAAAGAGTTAATTCTGGGAAAAACTTTCAGTCAAGACCAAGTTATCTTACTCTTACAAGAAATATTAGAAATATTAGAATTTGTTCATCAACAAAATGTTATTCATCGTGATGTTAATCCCCGCAATTTACTCAGACGGGATGATGATAACAAGTTAATTTTAATAGATTTTGGGGCAGTCAAACAAATCACTACTCAAGTAGTAACGCCCGAAGGACAAACAAAGGCTACCGTTGCAATTGGTACTCCTGGTTATCTCCCTAGCGAACAGGCGCAAGGGACACCAAAATTTAGCAGTGATATCTATGCAGTGGGGATGATTGCAATACAAGCTTTGACGGGAATACCTGCTGAAGAGTTAGAAAAAGATGCAGAAACGAATGAAATTATCTGGGAAAACAAAGTCCAAATTTCACCAGAGTTAGCCAGATTTTTAAATAAAATGATTTGTTATGATTTTCGGCAAAGGTATACTTCAGCAAGAGTAGCATTAGAAGCATTAAAAAAAATTAATCAACCTGAGAATAAAACCGTTAATATATCTACTGGATCTTTACCAAAAAAGCTTAAGGTTGGCAAGTCAGCTAAAAGTTTAGTTGTTAAATTATTCTGGGCTATTTTTTTATTGGGAATTACTGGCATAGCATCTTTATTTGTGGTGAATAAAATTAATGCTAATAATGCTATAGAATTATCAAAACAAGGAAATACCCTGTTTGAATTACAACGCTATCAAGATGCTTTATCAGCCTACGAAGAGGCAGTGAATATTAGACCAGATTATGCTCAAGGCTGGAATGGTCAAGGTAAAACATTATTTAAATTAAAGCAGTATGATGAAGCTCTGACTGCTTATGAAAAGGCAATTCAAATTCAGCCAGATTATGTAGATGCTTGGAGTGGTAGAGGTTTTACCTTACAAAAATTACAACGCTATCCAGAAGCGATCGCAGCTTTTGATAAAGCTTTACAACTCCACGATGATTACCCAGAAGTTTGGAATGCGAAGGGTGAAGTATTTAGCGAGTTAAAGCAATATGATAACGCAATTAAAGCTTACGATAAAGCCATAGATTTAAAATCAGATTATGTCGAAGCTTGGTATAGTAAAGGCTTGGCGTGGCAAAATTTAAAAAATTATGATGAAGCGATCGCCGCCTACAATAAAGCCTTAGAAATTAAATCTGATTATTACCAAGCATGGTATAATCGGGGCAATGCTTTGGTAAATTTAAACCGCTACGCAGACGCTTTTACAGCTTATGATAAAGCGGTACAATATCAGCCAAATTATTACCAAGCATGGCTATCGAGAGGAAATGTTCTCATTACTTTAAGACGCTATACTGAAGCCATAGAATCATTTAAGCAAGTAATTAAAAATGATTCTGATAACTATCAATCATGGTATAATATTGGATGGTCACAACATCAGTTGCAACGCTACGCAGACGCAATCACAGCTTATAATAAAGCCGCCACTATTAAACGCAACGATTACCAATTGTGGTACAGTTTGGGTAATTCTCAATATAATTTGCAGAAATATACAGAGGCGATCGCAGCTTATAATAGAGCATTACGCTACAACCCCAAACATTACGAAAGTTGGTATAGCCGAGGCAATGCCTTACTCAATTTAAACCGCTATCCAGAAGCGATCGCATCTTATAATCAAGCTATTAAATATAAGCCAGATTATCAAGAAGCGATCGCTGCACGTAATCAAGCCGAGAATCAACTACACAAAGATAAATCAAAACCCATCATTGTTCCCACGATACCTAATGCAAATTAACCGCAGATGGATGCGGATGTAGCGTTAGCGGTTTACCGCAGGCTACGCAGATAATCAGAGAAATTAGGTTAAATCCTAGGGATAGCGAAACCCAACAAAGTTTGGATAATGTTGGGTTCCGTTCCTGTGGACTAACTTCGATTATCTATTTGAGCGCGTTGTAAACTACCAGAAAAGTCAACATACACACTCTTCCATTCTGTGAAAACATCTAAAGCAGTGCTTCCGGCTTCGCGGTGGCCGTTACCTGTTTGTTTCACACCACCAAAAGGCAAATGTACCTCTGCGCCAATAGTCGGGCCATTAATATAGGTAATACCTGCTTCAATGTCGCGCATTGCGGTAAACGCCCGGTTAATATCGCGGGTATAAATGGAAGAAGACAGACCGTAATTAGTATCATTGAGAATAGCGATCGCTTCTTCAAAAGAATTAATCTCAATTAATGCCACCACAGGCCCGAATATCTCTTCACGGGCAACGCGCATATCTGGTGTAACATTATCTAAAATCGTTGGCAAAAAGAAATTCCCCTCTTTTAGTTGTCCTTCACTAGCTATTCCCCCACCAATTAATATTTTTGCCCCTTCTTCACGGGCGATGTTCATATATTCATTCACCCGTTGCAGTTGCTTTTGATTAATTATCGGCCCAATTTCTGTATTTGGGTCATTACCAGCACCCAAGCGTAACTTACTAACACGCTCATACAGCATAGCCGTAAACTTTTCTTTAATGTCACGATGCAATATTAGCCGACTCGTAGCTGTACAACGTTGCCCAGTTGTCCCAAAAGCCCCCCAAACAGCACCGTCTAAAGCCAGTCCTAAGTCTGCATCTTCCATTACCACTTGAGCATTTTTGCCGCCCATCTCTAAACAGACACGCTTGTGAGTGCGTCCGCAAGTTGCGCCCACAAAAGCACCTGTTTCCGAAGAACCAGTGAAAGAAACTAAATCAACATTGGGATGTTCGACTAAGGCTTTACCGACTTCTTCACCAACACCATGCACTAAGTTAATTACACCAGCTGGTAAACCTGCGGCGGCGAAAATTTCTATGAGTTTAGTTGCACAAGCGGGAGTATCTTCTGCGGGTTTGAGGATGACGGTATTACCGCATACTAAAGCTGGCATAGCTTTCCAGCAAGGAATAGCCACAGGGAAATTCCACGGTGTAATTAAAGCACAAACACCAATAGGCATTCGCACCGTCATCGCAAATTTATTTGGCATTTCTGAAGGTGTCGTTAACCCAAATAGCCGCCGCCCTTCACCAGCACTATAAAAAGCACAGTCAATACCTTCCTGCACATCACCCCTACCTTCTGTGAGAGGTTTACCCATTTCCCGACTAATTAATTGGGCGAGTTCTTCTTTATGCTGAAGTAATAATTCTCCCACACGAAAAATATATTCGGCTCTGGTTGGGGCAGGAACTTTCCGCCAACTGCTGTAAGCTTGACGGGCGGCGGCGACGGCTTTATCTACATCCTCGGTTTGAGAACGCGGAAATGTGGCTACAACTTCGTTTATCAAAGCTGGGTTATAACTTTCCAGAATGTTTCCTGTCGTAGCATCCACCCACTGACCATTAATATAATTGCGACAAGTTAGCAAAGTCATAATTATTCATTCGTAATTCGTCATTACATTTTTTAGCCCATATTCAGCAGGTATATGAGGTGAGAAGATAATATTTCCAGCAACGGTAACAGGCATTGTAAGAGTGATAGGATGTCGAAGATGGGCGACTTGTAGTTTTTGAGTTGTTATTCGGGAAGACAACAACTCTATTACAGATTGTGGATAAAAAAGAAGCCCCTTTCTTACAAGAAAGGGGCTATTTGTTTGAATATAGA
>NZ_DF978434.1:0-30754 GCF_002897135.1 Nostoc cycadae WK-1
GGCAACCCTGGGGACAATCACGGCGGCAACGGTAATCCAGGCGGGAATCCGGGTGGCAATGGCAACCCTGGTGACAATCACAGCGGTGGTGGCAATTCAGGTGGTAAACCTTTAGAAGGGGACTACCCTGCTCCTTAAACCTCTTCAGGCGTAACAATATGAAGTTAAGAATTATCGACTTTTGTATCTAAATTCTTAACTTGAGATTTTATCACCCTCAATAATTACAGCCTTGCAATACATTTATCTTCACGGGTTTGCTTCTAGCCCTAAATCTGCTAAAGCGCTGGCTATGGGCGATCGCTTTACTAAAATTCCGATACAACTAAACATTCCTGATCTCAATGCTGGTGATTTTTCTGGGTTGACAATCACGCGCCAACTAAATCAAATAGCAGCAGCATTTCCTCATGATTCTGAACCCGTTACATTAATAGGCTCTAGCTTAGGTGGTTTGGTATCTGCTCATTTGGCGCAGCAATATCAACAAGTGGAACGCTTAATTTTGTTAGCACCAGCTTTTGGGTTTTTATCTCATTGGTTGCCTAAGCTAGGAGATGAAGCGATTAAGCGCTGGCAACAAGAAAAATATCTCATGGTTTACCACTATGGGGAAGGGCGATCGCTCCCTCTAAGTTACGATTTCATCACAGATGCAGAGCAATACCAAGAGGATATATTGCAACGTCCGGTGCCAACGCTAATTTTACATGGCAGGCAAGATGAGGTCATTCCAATTACCGCTAGTCACCAATTTGCACGCTCTCGTCCTTGGGTAGAGTTAGTAGAACTCGATAGCGATCATGCTTTAGGCAATGTCACAGGAGAAATTTGGCAAGCAATTCACCTCTTCTGTCAGTTACCGTAAAGCGGTAAAATATGAGACCAACCTACAAGCAATTTTCTCAGTTATTTGTTTTATTGACCAATGACTATTAACTAAAAATTATGCTTCCTTTTATTCGGTCAGATTTAGCCCAATTTACGGCTTACAAACCTCACCCTAGCAGCAATACAGCAGAACCAGTCACCACAAAGTTTGATCGGCTGGATACAAATGAAAGTCCTGAAGATTTACCACCTGAACTAAAAGAAAAATTAGCCTGGACATATCAGCAAGTTATAGAAACAAATCGCTATCCTGATGGCGGACATGAGCTACTGAAAGATGCGATCGCTGAGTATGTAAATGAATCGGCTAATCTTTCTTCAGCCTTGTTTACTGCTACTAATATTTCTGTTGGTAATGGTTCCGATGAACTAATTCGCTCTTTATTAATTGCTACTTGTCTGGGAGGAGAAGGTTCAATTCTAGTAGCTAATCCCACTTTTTCGATGTATGGGATTTTAGCTCAAACCTTGGGTATTGGAGTGGTGACAGTTGGCAGAAATCAAACCAATTTTGAAATAGACATAAAAGCTGCACAAACAGCCATCACCCAAACTCAAAATCCACCGATTCGAGTAGTTTTTGTTGTACATCCGAATTCTCCCACTGCTAATCTACTGACTGCGGCAGAATTAGCATGGCTCAGAAGTTTACCAGAAGAAATTTTAGTAGTAATTGATGAAGCTTACTTTGAATTTAGCCAAAATACTTTAGTGGGTGAATTGGTACAGCGACCCAATTGGATCATTTTACGAACTTTTTCTAAGGCTTTCCGTTTAGCAGCATTGCGTGTGGGTTATTGTATTGCTCATCCAGAAGCGATCTCCATTTTAGAGAAAGTCCGCTTGCCTTACAATCTTCCTAGCTTTTCACTGGCAGCAGCATTAGTGGCTTTACAAAATCGTCAACTTTTGCTTAGTTCAATTCTACAAACACAGAATGAACGCGACAAACTTATAGCAACCTTGGCGCAACATCCAGCCTTACAAGTAGCCGAAAGTGCCGCTAACTTTGTTTATCTACGTCTCCAGTCAAATAATTCTGATTCACAGAATACTACTTTACAAAGTCTTCATCAACAACTCAGAAGTGCTGGAACTCTTGTCAGACTACTGAATGAAGGATTACGAATCACTATTGGGACTCCAGAAGAAAATTCCCGTACCTTGGAAAGACTACAAGCAGCTATGGCAAATTTTGAATACTTAGTATCTAGCAGTTTATGATAACTAGTAATTAAATCTACCATCAATTTCACTGCCCAAACGACGTACTATCCCTACAGTTTGGGGAAAAACACCCACTAAAAGTGCAAAGGCTTCATCAGGTAAATCAGCCACCATTTCTGATGGAAAATATTGGTCAAACTGATCTAAAATCTTCTGCACTCGCTGTTGCGGAACCGGATTTTCGGTAATTTGCTTAATCAACCGAATCCATTGTCGTCGAATCAAGTAGGCTTTCTGGCGTTCCTCATAAGATTCTGGACTTAATAAAGATAAATTGCCGATACGCAGAACCATCTGGCAATCGCTGTCGTAATCTCCACCAACCGCTGCTCCCGGCCCAGCAAATTCTGCATGGTAGCGTTTAAAAAGTATTAACCCATTCCGCTTCCGACTATTGACAATAAAAACCTTTCCACTATGCAGAAGTGTCAAGATATCCGAGCCGTATGATTGCTCAGTTCCATCTGGCATAACAAGATGGTCAAGAAAACTGGTGTCGGGGTAATAAGTTGATACCATAGCGGTTTGATAGCGCATGTGCTTTTCGCTATCCATGTTTTTTATAACTTTTGAATAATTTGGTAGTGGGATGCACGTTAAGCAGTAACTTGGTGTTAAATCAAATTAGTTTTTTGCTTATCTTACTATCAAGAACTTTTTGTTCAATTTAATAATAGAGATGGATGAGATGTCACTCATTAATTATGTAATCATATTTTATGAGATATGGCTGAATTTGTCTTTAAACTAAACTATAAAAAAATTAAAGTTTCTATAAAGATGAATAAATTAAATACAAAGTTATTATGAGGGAATTTTTATTTAGGGTAATTTTACTGATGGCTTCATCATAGTAGATATTATATATTGAGGAGTTTTGATTATTTTATTATTAAATAAAGTATAAGTAATTATTTTATATTAAGTCTAGAATTCCAATACAAGTCTGTGCATTATTGACCAATAATTTTACGCTTTACTTTCTCTTTCCTTTCTCTACACCTAGTTTACAAATCCACTTGGATTATTACATTAAATATATTGTATGGCTATTTATGTAAAAATCCCTTGAACTAGAGTTGAAAAATCAGTCTAATTTGGCTCAATTTGTTTTGAGGCGATTTGCACAATAAAAAACTAACTTAGACTTAAAATATAGCCCAAATATCCTAAGTGTTTTATCCTAGGCATACTAGAATTTAGTTACATAAATTTGAATGAAAACTGCCTTCAGCATATTTACATCCCATCCCACAATATAAAATTTAGTCAGAAGAATCGAAATTTAAGTGTTTGTGTAAGAAGATTTGACGAGAACGTTGGAGAAAGAATAAATTCCAATTAGATTCTACTTTATACATTTTGTAACCTAATTTGAAATACAACTGTCGCGCTTGATGGTTATCTTCTAAAACATGGAGATATAAGTCTTTAAAACCCCATTCTTGGCAAAGTGTTTCGCAACTCAGTAGTAACTTTGAAGCCACACCATTTCGACGATATTTTTGGTCAACAGCTAAATTAGATAGATAAAGGAAACTTTTGCCATTTTGTTTCCATGAATCCTGGAAACGCAAGCCCAGTTCTACAGTTCCCACTAAATTATTAGCGCCAGTAATAGTAGTGTCAACAGCAACTAAACAAATGTGGTGGGGTGCTGGTGATGATAAACGATTTCTGAAATCTTCGTAAATACCCAGACGTAACAATGGAAAAGCCCATCCCCAGAAACCAGTTTGAGAGTGAAAGCTTTCGGCAATAATCTGGGAAATAGCAGTCAAATCGGTAGGTGTAGCCGCACGAATTTGGAATTGTTGAGAAGCTTGATGCGCGGCTGATGTCAGTGGTTGTTCGTGAGATGAGTCAAAAAACCAGGATGTCAAGGTTAGTTTATTATTAATTGCATTTTACAAAAATTTTCTCAAATATTCTAAAACACCGTTTGCTACTGTAAATACAATTGTTTTTTGTAGTTTAATGCCAATAAGTTATTTGGGTGTTCTAGGTTCTTCTGTAAGTTAATAACACACTCAGCATCCTTTTGGGGAATTCACAACATTAATTGTCACAACCAATAACATAATCTCAGCAATTATGATCTATCGCTGCTAAATGCTCAGGATTGTCTGTGGGGAATATTATCTAAATCTTGATTGAGTTAGGTCTTTGACTGCTTGTAGGGGAAATTTAGTCCTGATCGCTGACTGATGTCGCTGCTTAGTTATATAAATAAGTAAAGTTACAATAATCTACTTACCGTATTTATACTGAAAAAATCAGGCAAAATATTTTTGAGATATATATTGTACTTATTTGGCGATCGCTTAGATAAACTAAGTACATGCTGTAATAGTTAAAGCAGCATTAATCTGTGGCAGCCCCATGCCACTTGTCTAACTGCTGGTTATGATTGCTAAATTAGAATAAATAGTTAGTCTAATAGTATACTTTGCCTTTAATACTCATAGTTGTGACCTAGCTCACTCTTCCATGACCAACATAAATAAAATTTACCTGCAAATGTTATTACACCTGCAACAAAGGGCAAACTTAATATGCAGCTTCAGTTAGCTTTTCCGCCAGACCTGAATGCTGTGTGTATTCATCAAAAGTCTTCACGGGAGGTGAAACAACACTTGAAAAGCAAGCATCTACTCTTTAGTACCAAAATTGACCATTCCACTAAATCCGCTGTATCAGAGCAAGTGGCAAACATTACCAGCTATTGAGGCTAATTACTGTGAGTAGATACTCTTACACCCAGCATTTGTATAGCCATACAACCCAATTGGGCAAAATGCTCTGCTCTTACCTGATTCAGAAAAATTACCTCCTGAGCAGATTATTCTTTATTCAACTGCTGTTGCAGCAGGAAAGCGGTGCATGAAATCTCAAGTAAACAGTAAGCCGAAAATTTTGGTTGTTGATGACGAACCAGACAACCTAGATTTGCTTTACCGTACTTTCTATCGTGATTATAAGGTGTTGCGGGCAACCTCTGGCCCTGCGGCATTAGATCTGTTGGCAGAAGAAGGAGAGGTCGCAGTGATCATCTCTGATCAGCGAATGCCAATTATGAGTGGTACGGAATTTTTGAGCCTGACAGCAACTCAATATCCAGATATTATTCGGATTATTTTGACTGGCTACACTGATGTTGAAGACTTAGTGGAAGCAATCAACGCTGGTAAGGTATTTAAATATGTCACCAAACCGTGGGAAGCGGAAGAACTCAAAGCTGTGGTACGCCAAGCCTTGGATACCCACAATGTTCTGAAAGCTCGTACCCGCGAACTAACTCGTACACTCCGACAAGAATCACTGCTGAATACTGTTACCAACACAATTCGCAGTGCTTTAGACTATCGGCAAATTTTGCAAGCAATTGTCGATACAGTTGGTCACATGTTAGAGGTAGATGTTTGCCTGTTACGTCCTTTTCAAGATGAACAATTAGTAGACGAAGGGTTTATTTACCAAAAACCGCCCCAAGCTGAAACAGAGCAAGTATCAGGGATTTCAGGAGAAGATGTGTCAGCCGCATCTTTCTTACCTTCGGCTGCTTTGTTAGCCCAAACTGTTTGGGAAACTCGTGAAGTTCAGGTAATTTACGATGTTGCTACAGATGAGCGAATTCAAGGAGAAAATTCCGAACTACAACAAAGAGGAACAGCTTTTGCTACTGCTAATATTTACTCCAGCTTAGTTGTACCGCTAATTTGTCAACAAGAATTGTTAGCCGTTTTAGCACTACATCAGTGTTACCAGTCTCGCCTCTGGGGAACTGAGGAAATTCAGCTAGTGACAATGGTGGCAGATCAGGCCGCTTTAGCTTTATCTCAAGCTTATGCTTATGAACAGGTACGTGCTTTAGCGAAGCGAGAAGCGTTAATTAATACAATTACAACAGCAATTCGCTCTAGCTTAGACCCACAAGATATTTTTGCTGCTATTACCCACAAATTAGGCCAAGCCTTACAAGTTGACGGCTGTGCGCTGTCTTTATGGACAGAAGAAGAAGAATCTGTCCAGTGTGTTGGTTTATATGATAGTTTTCAACATTCTGACCATTCGCTCAAGCCAAGCCAAAATTTTAATTTAAATACTAATCTTGACTTAATATCTCAAAATTTCCCTTACTCGACGCAAGCTCCTATTAAAGATAACCCTCTGTTACAAGAAATTTTGCGGACACAGGAGCCGATAGTAATTTCTGATATGAGTGTCTGTCCCTTAGAACTGAAGGGATTTGATTTGCCTTTGAAAAAGCCAGCCCGATCGCTTATGGTTGTGCCTTTATTAGCTGATGGCAAATGTATTGGGAGTATTACCTTACGGGAAGGGCGAAAAGTTCGTGGATGGGTATCATCTGATATTGAACTCGCCAAAGCAGTGGCCGCACAAGCCGCGATCGCTGTCCAGCAGTCACGTCTCTATCAAAAAACCCGTGAACAAGCAGAGCGTTTATTGGAACTAGATAAACAAAAAACTGAATTTTTCCAAAATATTTCTCATGAATTCCGCACCCCAATTACCTTGATTCAAGGGCCATTAGAATCTGCGGTAGCTGCTGGGGAAGGTCTATCTCATGCTCAAAGTGCGATCGCGTTGCGTAACTCTCGCCGTCTGCTGCGATTAGTCAACCAATTACTCGACTTACAACGCCTAGATGCTGGCCGAATGCAGCCGAGCTTTCGTCCCTGTGATTTAGTGGAATTTGTCAGCCAAATTGTTGAGTCATTTCGTCCCTACTGTGAGAAAAAACAACTGCATCTAGCAACTGATTTTACTGCATGTCCCAAGGTTTACTTAGATATGGAAAAATTTGACAAAGTGGTTTACAACCTCTTATCAAATGCCATGAAGTTTACACCTGAAGATGGCACAATTAGCGTTACACTACAAAATCAAGACGAATACTGCATCCTCCAAGTAAAAGATACAGGAATTGGCATTATTCAAGAACAAATTCCCATGTTATTTGAGCGATTCCGCCAAGCTGAAGGCTCGGAAAACCGTTCCTATGAAGGTAGCGGACTGGGTTTGGCTTTAGTCAAAGAATTAGTAGAACTGCATGGCGGTAAAATCACTGTAGACTCAGTTTATGGTGAAGGAACGACTTTCACATTATGGCTGCTCACTGGCTATGATCACTTACCAATCAACCAAGTATTAGAAACACCTGCTGAATTAAATACTAGCCGTGCCACTGTTGAATTAGCTGATTTAGAACTCATCGAAGCCACTACTGAAAAGTTAGAACATATCTCCCCTAATCACAATTCAGCACTCAACAACACCAGGTCGCTCATTTCGGCAGAGCCATCAACGCCGCAAACTTCTAAACACTCTATCTTAGTTGTAGACGACAACCCAGATTTACGAACTTACGTATCCGATATCATCCGCCGCAATGGCTATCAAGTCCACACGGCTCGTAATGGTTATGAAGGGTTTGGTGTAGTTCAAGAAATTTTACCCAGCTTGATTGTTACAGATTTGATGATGCCTTTGGTAACTGGGCTGGAAATGATTCGGATGATTCGCTCTGATGAGAAATTAAAAGGAATTCCAATCATTTTGCTTACAGCCAAAGTTGATGAAGAAACCCGTATTGAAAGCACAGAACATGGTGCAGATGCCTATTTAGCCAAACCATTTAATGACAGAGAACTTTTAGCAGAGGTCAGGAATCTCTTAGCCTTGAAGGAAAATGAACGACGAGTTGTAGAATTAAATACTTATCTAACAGAATCAGTTCTCAAGCGTTTTTTACCAACTGTGTTAGTGCAGAAAGCCGCAGCAGGGGATTTAACTTTAGATTTACGTCCAGAACCACGGTTGATTACAGTTTTGTTTAGTGACATTGTAGGGTTTACTCAATTAGCCAATACTCTTAGATCTCGACGGGTGGCAGAATTGCTAAATGAGTATTTAGAATGTATGACCAAAGTTGTGTTTGATAACGGCGGTACTGTAGATAAATTTATGGGAGATGCGATTTTGGCTTTATATGGAGCGCCAGAAGAACTGACTCCTAATGAACAGGTACGTCGAGCTATTAATACAGCTAGAGCAATGCACCGCGCACTCTCGCAGTTAAACCAGCGCTGGCGAGAGCAAGGTGTATTTGAAAGTGATGGACGTTCTAGTGTACAGTTTCGCTGTGGTATTCACCAAGGTACAGCGGTTGTGGGTATGTTTGGTAGTGCAGAACGCGCCGACTATACGGCTATTGGGCCAAGTGTGAATATTGCTGCTCGATTGCAAGCTGCTGCTGTTCCCGGTACGATTTTAGTTTCGGCTGCTGTGGCAGATTATTTGCAGGATGAAGAAATTACCAAAGGTAGTCCACTGAAACTTAAAGGAGTTGATGAAACTGTCCTGACTTTTGCTGTTTCGCCAGATCTAGTAGTTAATCGCTAAGATCCAAACGGAGTCTTTAAGCTTTGCTAAAGACTCTGAATTATATTTGGCTTCGGTGATATGACAACGCCTGTTGCAGACAAAACTCCTGTTCCACCCAAGATTTGGAGACGACATAACGATCCTCCAAGTTTGTGGATTTTTGTCACTATTAGTTCAGTTTCCCTGCATTTGTTGATTTTCTGGCTGATGCGCTCTTCTAATGTGTTTGGATTATGGTTTCCACAGCAAAGTCAAGCTATTGTTCCTATCGAGTTGGTAGAAATTTCTCCCACAGCAAAATCAAAATTACCGACAACAACAGTCTCACCCAAACCAAATATCTCATCCCAGCAGAATGTAGCCAGAACTTTGCCAGAAACAGCCAAAAATATAGCTAGAAATCAGGATTCTGAAACCAGCATTCTGAATCGGAAGGAAGTTGTTTCTTCAAAAAACCCCAAACCATCAGTCAAAAAATCTGTTTCACAACCCAAACCCAAAGCACAAACGACACCAAAACCCAGTTTTACACCTGACTTGACTAAATCTACGCCAATTCCCAAACCTACACCGACAATTCCTATTGCTAATCTTCCTTGGAATCGCCGACAAAGAATTATCCTCGGAAAAGGAAAACCATTACCAAGCGGCATTCCTTCAGAACAACCAACAAATTCGACCACAGGAACAGAGAATAATCCCCGCACCCCAATAGGAAGTCCTTCTCCAGGTTCCACCGATAATACTTCTAACACGCCTCTTCAAAGAAATCCTACTACTTCTCCAAGTCCTACTAATAAAACTTCACCCATTCCCACAAGAAATACTCCTCAAACTCCTACAGACAAAAATCCCACCACTTCTGAACAAGCTGGCTCGACAATCACAATAGTGCCTTTCGCTGATCAGGAAATGCGTCAACTAAGCAAAGATTTACCTGATGTTCTGGCTAAATATCAGGGAAGTGGTACGAAAACATTAGCAGCGAATTCCCTCGATGGCGAAAATGGACTTGCACCTGCACAACTTGTAGCCAGCTTCGTAATTGATAAAAATGGTAACTTTCAACAGGCTGTAGTCATAGAAATACAACCTTCCAACCTCCAAAGCGAAAAAAATCTATACCAACAAGCAATCAACGAACTTTTTAGGAACGAGAAGTTTACCCCAGCCTACAATCAAGATGGCAGTAAACCAGATTTGAGTAATCTCTTTGTCAAAATTACAATTCAACCTGTCAATTCTAATTAGATGTTTGAATTTTCTGCAAAATAGTGTTATTATGTTTAAGTTGGAAATTTGCGGGCGTAGTTTAGTGGTAAAACTATAGCCTTCCAAGCTATTAATGCGGGTTCGATTCCCGCCGCCCGCTTAAAGAGTATTTAAAGCTTTAATATTTTAATGAAAACCAAGGTGATTTTAGAGCTTCACCACAGTAATTACAACTAATCCCATTTCACGAACATCCTCCTATGCTTGTCTAAATTTTGCGATCAAGCCTATATGCAGTAATCAATGGGAGAGTGCGATCGCCAGTAATACAGATGCTGCAAATGCTGCTGCGGCTCGAATATGATTCCAGAATGTCCAATCCCTTAAGTAACTAGCCCATAGCTCCAAACCGTTAGTACTATCAGGTTTAACCAATGCTAGTGCTTCGTTTAGCGGAACATTAAAGACAATTGTCACGCCTAATGTACCGAAGAGATAGAGTAAACTGCCAACAAGCAAATAGATAGCACTCGTTCGCTGCCACCTAAACAACAAGGAAACTAAAATAAAAATGCAACCTGCTCCTGTTCCTAAAAATACTGTCATAAACAATGGATTAATTACCGTAATATTGATTGCCTGCATAGCGGTAATACCCTGTGTCGGTTGAAGTCGGGCAAGAGCGCTCATCACGAAGGTCGAAAAAGCAAAGAAAACTCCTGCGATCAACCCGCAACCAAGTACAGCAAACAACTTCAATAAGAAAAACGAGTGGTCAACAGTTGCCATAAAGCTACCTGTAAATTGTTTAACAACATTACTTTGTAGTGAATTGTGTGATCAATTTAAACTACTGTATGAAAGAATTTCAATATTGTCCGTTTATGCCCATTGTGCCATGTTGGGCAATTAACCACGTTGTAATTCATCCCGCCTATCTAAAAATGGGCATCGTCACGTAAGCAGCGTTATATCTGCAAAGACTGTGGTAAACAGTTTTTGGAAAGGTTGAATTCGTAATGTTTTTCAACGCGAAGTATCGCTGAGGTAAACGCAAAATTACGCAGAGTTTTTATTTAAATTCTAAGGAGGCGGAATTTCCAAATCTTTACAAATTTTGACAGAAAAAATATCAATTCAACCAAAAAAACTTATTTTCTAAACTGTTACTCCTTCTAATTGTTCATCAGTCAATTCATATAACTGACGCAATTTATCTAACTTATCTTGATCCGCCTCCCAGAAACCGCGCCCAGAAGCTTCTAACATTCTGCTAATAATATTGCGGAAAGCTTCAGGGTTGGCTTTGCGTAATTTATCTGCCATTTCTGGGTCTAAAGCGTAGGTATCAGCAGCTTGGTCATAAACCCAATCATCTTGAAAATCAGCAGTACCACCCCAACCAATTAAGGCTGTCATCCGTTGCGAAATTTCAAATGCACCGCCAGAACCTTGATTTGCCATTGCTTGCGCCCATTTGGGATTTAGCAATTTTGTACGATATTCCATCCGCAGCAAATCATCTAAATTGCGGGGTGTGGTATCTTTCGAGAAACTTTCGACAAAGCTAGTAGTTACCTTTTTACCGCTTTGTTTTTCGGCGGCTTTTTTCAAACCGCCAGTGTTGGCATAATATTCTTGAATATCAGTTAAACCATATTCTACCGAATCAATTTCTTGGACGATGCGATCGCTTGTTTTCAACAACTGATTCAGCACCTCTGGTCTAGCTTGGCCTTTATCTTGTCTTCCGTAGCTAAACACATTGCGGCTTTGCCAAGTATTACCTAACTCATCACCAGATTCCCAATTACCATCCACCACCCTATCATTTACCAAAGAACCAAAATCACCCGCAGGATTAGAAAATAATCTCGCGGAAGCATTTTCTACACCTTGCGCCTTTAAAGCTAAAGCGTGTTTCCGAATAAAATTCTGTTCTTCTGACTCATCCGCCTCAGCCGCACGTAAAAATAAATCATCTAATAATTCGATGATATTCACAAAACTATCTCGGAAAATTCCCGATAAATTACCCAACACATCAATACGCGGATGTCCTACCTCAGCCAAGGGTTTTAATTCATAACGGACAATTCGGCCAGTTCCTTCCTTCACAGGTTCAGCACCAACTAATTCCAGCAGAATTCCTAACGACTCACCCTTAGTTTTAATCGCATCTAAACCCCACAACAACACCGCCACCGTCTCAGGATATTTCCCATGTTCTTGTAAATGCTGGGCGATAATTTTCTGGGCAATTTCCCTACCTCTTTCATACGCAGCAGGTGAAGGCATTCGATAAGGATCTAACGCATGAATATTTCTCCCCGTAGGTAAAACCCCAGCACCATCACGTAACAAATCACCACCAGGCGCAGGCGGAATATACTCCCCATTTAGACCCCGCAGCAAATTTGTTAACTCATCCGTAGTTTGCATCAATAAATCTCTAATTTCTTTCTCTTCGCCCTGTCTTTGTGATTCACCAAAATAAGCCTCCAAATACGCCGCCATCTCCTCCTCATTTGGTGCTTCACCCAAAGTATGCAACCCAGAAGAAAACAACCTATTTTCCAAAACTTGCAAATATTCGTACAACTTCACCAGATAATCATCAAAAGCATGAGCGCTAAACATTCTGATATTTTCTGGCGTAAAAGGAATGCCCAACTTTTTCGCATCCTCAAACGGACAATCAACATCTAAACCCGTATCGACAATCTTTTTACAAATCCCTTCCTTCAGCACATAATTCTTTTTCGGGTCTTCTCGATACTCTGCAATTAAATCGCGCAACGCCACCAATTCCTTATACAAACCTGCACGACCATAGGGTGGTACATTGTGCGAAATTAACACCCCATAACCGCGACGCTTTGCCAAAATTGACTCTGAAGGATTATTTGCTGCATATATATATAGATTAGGCAAATCACCTAACAAAATATCCGACCAAGAATAACCAGTATTCCCTAAAGGCGAACCCGGCAACCATTCTACTGTGCCGTGCATTCCAAAGTGAACTACAGCATCAGCTTGCAACTCATTTTGCAACCATTTATAAAAAGCGGCGTATTGGGGATGCGGAGTTAAATCGCGTTCAAACATCAACCGCATTGGGTCGCCTTGAATGCCTAAGGGTGGCTGTAAACCTATCCACACATTTCCTAACTGCACACCACCAATGTGCAATTCATCTCCATAAGTTTTAATTCCGCTACCTGTTAAAGATTTCCATTGTTTTTCAACGCGAGATGTGCGGAGATATCCTAACCATTTTTCTAATTGACGGGCATTAACAGTATTGGGGAGTGGGGAGTCGGGAGTAGGGAGTCGGGAGGAAGTTGTTTCTAGTTCCTCATCAGCTGCTTTCACTTGACGAATTAATTCTTCCCCATCTTCTGGGATGTCGCCAACGTTATAACCTTGGTCTTTGAGGGCGTGAAGGAATTTAATTAAACTACGGGGAACATTCAACAATGCAGCTGTACCAGCTGCACCGTAACCAGGGGGGAAACCATATAAAATAATGGCAATTTTACGTTCCGATGCTGGTGTTTGCCGTAAAGCAACCCAACTTTTGACTCTACCAATTAATCGCTGTACTCGTTCAGGTATGAGATAAATATTTTCGCCTACCAAACCGCCAAGGGGAACGGTATCAATTGCCCCATCGAGTTCTGGTAAAGCATATAAAACTACACTTTGTAAGCCGCCGACACCTTGGCGTGTCCAAGAATGTATATCTTGAATTAATAAGGGTGCGGCGACAATGTAAGGCACATTTTTAGCAGTCAGGATGCGCTTTGCTACTTCTACCTGTCGTCCTGCTTCCATTGAACCAGCAGGGCCACCCACTAAAGGAAAACCAATGGTGGAAACTATGGCATCAACTTTAGCTGCTTCTGGGGAAAGAGAAGGAGTTTCAATATTATTAAGTTGCCGTTGTTGCTGTTCGTAGTCTGTCGTCATCCAATCTCGTACCGCTACGTGTCCCTCTACTCCATTGATGAAGATGGGTAAGGGAATTAAGCCAGCTGCTTCAAAGCGGCGAATTAGTTGGGGAATGTATGGTTGTTTGGTGATGACGTGTTTACGGTAAAGCAAAATTCCAACAACTGCGGACTGAATATTGTTTTTCCTCCCTGTTTCCTGTTCCCTGTTCCCTGTTCCCTTCTTCTCATACCATTCCAAGTATGCTTTTGGCGATTCAAAAAACCCTTGATAGTCGGGATGCAGTAATCCCATGTTGGGGGTTTCGACTGGTGGGGGAATGTCGCCAATTTTTAAGCCTAGATATTTTTCTGCTAATGTCCAAAATAAAGAAGCGACGTTTTCTGACCCGCCAGCATTCCAGTAACCATAAATAATTAACCAGTTGCGTAAGTCTTGGACTTTCTGCACTGGGACGAATTTTAAAAGTTTCGGGCCGATTTTTAAGAAGCTGATGTAACCTGCGAGCTTGTCTTCTTCGCGTCCGTTGCTGAATTTGTCGAGGATGAATTTAACTGGTTTGGGCATTCCTTTAGGTTTGTCACCAATGACAAAGTCCCCCAGCTTGGTTAAACTCATCAATTCTAAAGCTGACTCAAACACAAGCCGGATGGGAACTTGACTAAGGCGATCGCGCAACCACACAACTTGGTCATAATCAAATAATAAGCTGCCAAAAAATACGTCAGCGTCATGCAGCGCTGCTTCTACTTCCGCACGCTTATTGGTAATATCGCGATCGCTAAACACCCGAATGTCTAAATCAGGACAGCGAGATTCAGCTACAGTTGCCGCTTTTCTGTATAAGTCAGCGTTGAACGATTCAAACCCAGCAATCAAGACGATCCGTTTCATGCCCGTATAGCTACGCAATATTTCTTTACTTAAATTCTAATCGTCGTTGCAGGTTGATTGTGAAACATCTGTCTTGAGTTCACCACGAAGAACCGAGAATTCCATAATTTGGCATTTTGGCAGATTTCCTCAAGTCTAAGTTGGTATGGTGATACTCGCGAATGTCTTTGTGCGACAATTACCGACTTGCAGAATCCCTCGGCTAACTACCGGGGGGCTTTTTTAGATATAGCGTAAAAATCCTGGGCAAAGATTACCGAGAAGATAGAGGTTGTATAGTTTTTTTACTTTAACTGAACACTTCAGACAAATTAAGCACAAAGTTTAAACATGAAATTAGATATTTATCTAACTAGTTTTATTGTTTCTCAAATTTTAATACTTTTTTTATAAAATAAATTTTGTTTTACTGTTAAATTGAGCCAAAAATCTAACTAGTTTTATACAAGTTGTTTAAACCAAAATGAAGAGCGATCGCTTGAATATTTATTTGGGCGATCGCTTGAAAATCTAGAGGAAATTATGTTGACTATTTATCATCAAATCATTTGATGTCACCAGTGAATGTAAAAAATGATAACTAACCATTAACGTGATTTAATCTTTTGATAACGAAGTTCACTGCTTACCAAGCAAATATATTTTTATTCTCTCGCTTCACTACTATTTGAGAAATCCAATTAAGATTTCTAGATTATAATTAGATAATATAAATAACTTTGCCAAATCAATTTCTTGCATAAATTAGTAAGTAGATAGTTTTTGATGATTAACTAAATTTATTAATTTAATTTGCTCAATGAATCACTATTTAGTGGCTATGGCAAACTGTAGAGGTAACGCCTAAATTCTCGCGAACAGAATTAGCAACCTGAGCAACAAGTGTAACTTCGCCTTTGTTGTTAAAGACCCAACCAGATGCAGGAACTAGAGAGAGGCTATTAAGTGTCTTAGATGGTTTGACAGCGGGAGTTCGTGATTGATGCTGTGGCTTTGCGGCTACAGTGCGGCGTGTATCTGACCACACTGCATCGCTATTGAGATTGTCATTGGGACTGGGAGGTAAGCCACCACGCCCAGCTACGGTGAATTGGTTGGCTACTTGTTCTGCTTGTGTACCACAACCTTGAGCGATTAGTTGGGAAACATCTACTAAAGTTTGTGGTAAAGTAGTCAAACCTTGAGTCGGATCAACATCGGGGTTGTTGATGTTCACAACTCCATTCACACCAAAAGTTGAACTGGCAGTAATATCACTTTCGGGTGTTTCAAATTGTCGTGGTTGAATACCAAAAATACTTCTTGCAGTAATATTAACTTGACCGCCATTACCTGTAAAAGCATTGGCTTTGATGTTGCTATCTTCTGAGGGGATAGCCACAATAAATGGAGCTTTGATATTAATGATGCCGCCATTACCACCAGCATCTTGAGTTCCTGCTGTGGTGGAGATTAAACTCTGGCGGCGTAGAAGTAGCACCTCATTTAATGTGAGCGTGATATTACCACCATCACCAGAGGCTGTTTCAGCAATTAACTTGGCTTGATTGTCTAATTGGACAAACCGCGCCTTGATATCTAAATTGCCGGCTTGTCCAGAGCCTTCACTACTTACTGATAATTCTGCGCCATCTCGTACCGACAAGCGATCGCTATTAATAATTAAATTACCAGCTTTCCCAGAAGCTTGAGCATCGGTAAACAAAGTACTTATGACACTTTCACCACCAATATTAGCTGCACCCACAACGTCTATCGAATCAGTAGCTTTGATATTCAAGATTCCCCCCGCCCCTTCCCCAAAAGAAGCAGAACGAATTTCTCCGCCATTCTGCACTACCAACTCAGAGTGAAAGTAGCATTACCGCCAACTTGACTAGAACCAAAATTAGCAGCAGAGATTCTGGCTCCATTTTCCACAGTCAGCAGTCCAGTTGTAATATTCAAGTTGCCGACATCGCCTGTAGCACCAGCCTCAGCACCGATAAAAATTCCACTCCGATTACTATCGGAGAATGAAGCAGTAGCTTGCGAAGACGTTCCACTGACAAGAATTGTATCTAAAGCTTGAATCGTTATATTACCGCCTTTACCGCTATTGCGAACAGAGGTGGCTATCTGTGCGCCACCCGTAATAATCAACTTTTGTGTTTCAATATTTAAGCTTCCGGCATTACTTGGTTTTGCTATAGATTCTTGAGCAACTTGAGCAAAAATCCCACTAGGCTGCTGACTATCGATGAGATTTCTGCCACGCAATTCCACAGAATTTGCCGCTTTGATACTGATATTTCCTGCTTGACCCGACCCAAAAGTGGAAGAATCTATAGTTGCACCATCTCGAATGAGCAGTTTTTGAGCTTCAATTGTGATATTGCCAGCGTTACCTGTAGCTAACTCCAGAACTTGAGAACCTATACCACTGGGAAAAAAACCGTCTGGGGTTGAACCTGTCAATTCCACCAACTCTGAAGCTTTCACCTGGATATTTCCAGCATCCCCTTCACCCAAAGCAAAAGTTGCTAGAAATGCACCACCATCAATAGTGAAATTTCTGGCATTGATTGACAAATTATCTTGTCTGCCTTCACCAAAGCTATTAATAAATACTAAAGAACTGTCGGTAAGTTTGACATTCCCACCTTGGAAATGAATATCACTACCATCATTACCGCTGCCATAAATAATCGCAAATTGAGAAACTTGAATATCTCTAAAGCCTTGTACACCTGAATAGTCAAAGGCATAACCTTTCTCAATTTCTGTTAATTTAACTAAACCTGTACCAACGCTACCCAGTTCAATTCTGCCTGCTGTTGTTGTCAGATTCCCTCCTTCTATTGCTACATCACCTCCTATCAATGCCAAGGTTTTACCAATAGGAGCTTTTAAACCAATAGGGTTAGGAGGATCAGCATCAGTCATTTCTCCATTCGGGCTGGCTTGGGACTGATTAACAATACTACCGACATGAGAACCAAAGTTTAAACCTATCGGAGCGCTGACTGTTAATAATGGGTCAAGAGTATGGTTTGTAGCACTAAATTCTTTACCATCAGCAAACTTAATACTATTGGCAGTACTGGCGACAAAGGAACCACCAACATTTAAGCTGGCATTGGGGCCAAAAACCATTCCACTAGGATTAATTAAAAATAGATTAGCTGTGCCATTAGCTCTGATGATGCCATCTATATTAGAAATTGAGCCACCTGTTATCCGTGCAAAGATGTTTCTGACTGCCGAGTTATTGTTGAAAAAGGCAGTATCGCCTGTCATTGCAGCGGTATTAACAGAGAAGGAAAATTCTTGAAAGCTGTGAAATAGGTTTGTACCTCTAAGCGTGCCGCCCTCAATGATTCTGAGATTACCAGAGTTGCTGACAGTGGTATTTACAGGGAGGGTGTTATCTGGAATGATGTCTGCAACGGCTTGGTTACAAGCAAACAACCACAATATTGCCGTGCAATTCCATCTCCAAAATCGCATCAGATAGTTTACCTTTATCACGGCGATCGCACCTTAATTACGTAACAAAACTGTAAAAATCCAGAGATTTAGATCCCCGACTTTTTCAAAAAGTCGGGGATCTATGTTTTTGAGGAAAAGTTAAAAGTTAGGACTGTTTTTTCAGGTGCTTGCGGTGTTGCAGTAGCGATCGCATCCCCAAAGCGCCTACACTCAGTAAACTAGCCGCAACAGTAGATGGTTCGGGTACTGGTTGACTACTGTTTTGCTGGTCAATAGCAAATGTTCCACCGCCACTAGCCTGACTAGGAAATATACCGAAAATTCTATTAACTCCACCGAAACCTGTTAAATTATTAATCAGCCTAGAATCGTCAGACTGAATAAACCAAACTACGTCAGGCTGATTACTAGGTGTTCCTGCTAAAAAGCTAACATCATACCTCAAGACGTTACCCGAAAAAAAATTGATTTCAGATTCAGATGGATCTAAGAAATCCTTTAAGAAATCTAACGTAACGTCAGATCCACCATCAATATTCAGATCACTGATAGTATTCCCACCAGTTTCAGTCGTCAATCTCCTAACAGTTAAGTTTCCTAATGGACAAGGATCTTGACCACAAATGGCTAAATTATTTATATCAGAACTAGCCAATGTAATATTAAAATTTTGAACTGCTCCTGGAAAATATCCTAAATTGTCATTGCCTAAACCAGGTAAGGATTCAGTAACAGTAGTGTTTACATCAAAAGTAACGACTGGGCCGTTCATTGAAGCACCAGAATAACGCAATCTTTGCGCTTGAGCAACATCTGGCATCATACTAACTGTAAGAGTCATTAATGTCGCTGCTCCGGCAACTTTCTTCAAAGCATTGTTAATCATGGAAAAACTCATCTAATTATTTAACTTATCTTTGCAATTGATTGCAAAGATAAAACTTGAAAAACTCATAATTAAAGATGCGTACTGAACTCTATCCAATTCAGTATTAACCCTGTTGTTGCTGCATGGAAAACAGCAGTTCATTATTGTGATTTAAGCACAAATAAGTAAATATACGATATATATTTTGGAATTTCTTTGTATTTACTTTATCAAATCTACATATTTTTATAAGTAGTTTAGACGTAAATATTTATCGTTATCAATCAATTAACAATCGTCTAGATGGTTATCAATCTACTGATAACCTGCTGCTTGCAATAAAAATAACTTGGCGTAAATTCCCCCAGATTTCAGCAACTCTTCATGAGTACCTTGTTCTTGGACTTCCCCGTTGTCAATCACCACAATTTTGTCAGCCATTCTAACAGTAGAAAAGCGGTGAGAAATCAAAAACACCATTTGATTTTGCGTCAAGGTACGAAAATGATTAAAAATTTCAAATTCAGCTTGAGCATCAATAGCCGATGTAGGTTCATCTAAAACTAAAATATCTGCTTGGGTACGCATAAAAGCACGAGCAAGAGCAATTTTTTGCCACTGTCCACCAGATAGTTCTTGTCCACCTTTAAACCAGCGACCGAGTTGAGTTTGAAAGCTTTGAGGTAATTTTTCAATAAAAGATTGTGCTAATCCTTTTTGGGCTGCAACTTGCCAACGATGTTTATCTGCGAGATTTTTGACATCACCAACACCAATATTTTCACCCACAGTAAATTGATAACGCACAAAGTTTTGAAAAATGACACCAATGCGTCGCCGTAATATATCAATATCCCATTCTTGTAAGTCCAAACCATCTAATAAAATTCTCCCAGAATCGGGTGTGTAAAGTCGGGTGAGGAGTTTTATTAAAGTAGTTTTACCGGAACCATTTTCCCCAACAATTGCTAGTTTTTCTCCTGGTTTTAAATGTATGTAGATATTTTTTAAAGCTGGTTTATTACTACCAGGATAAGTAAAAGATACATTCTCAAAGCGAATCCCATCTTGGGGCGATAAACCTTTGGTAGCGTAACCCCAAGGCTGAGTAACTTTTTCTTCTAAGAAGTCGTAGAGGTTAGATAAGTATAAGTTGTCTTCGTACATCCCACCAATGGAAGTCAAGGCGTTAGAAAAAGTCGATTGTCCTTGACGAAACACGGTGAGATACATGGTCATATCTCCTAAAGAAATTTTACCCGCCACGGCTTCTATAACAATCCAAGCGTAGGCGATGTAAAAAGCAACAGTACTCACTAAACTCAGCAGATATCCCCAAAGTCCGCGCCGCAGAGTTAAATCTCGGTCTTCACCGTAGAGTTGGCGAAAAACTTCGCGGTAACGTTCTAACAGCATCTCTCCTAGCTGGTAGAGTTTGATTTCTGTTGCAAAGTCTTCCCGTGCTAAGAGATTTTCGATGTAGTGCTGTTGACGAGTTTCCGGCGCACGCCAACTAAATAAGCGAAAGGCTTCACCAGCAAATCTAGTTTCGGCAATGAACGCAGGCATGGCTGCTACGATTAAAACTATGACAGCCCAAATGGAAAACTTTACTAACAAAACGCCGTAGGTAACAAGCGACAAGGCGTTTTGAACTAAGCCAAATGTGCGGTTAACCAAAGAAAGCGGTCGGACTGAAGCTTCGCGCCTCGCATTGGTTAATTTGTCATAAAATTCTGAGTCTTCAAACTGATGCAGTTCTAAAGTCAGGGCTTTTTCTAAGATGAGAACGTTTACCCGCTGACCAAGTAAAACCCGCAGTAAAGATTGACAAACAAGCAAACCGCGCTGACTACCGGCTAATAAAATAACTGCGATCGCTTCTAAGCCAACATACCATAAAGGATGATAACCACCGACTGCATTACCTTGCGCCGCCAATAACACAGCATCTACAATGAGTTTACCAATGTAGGCGATCGCAGCTGGTAAAAGTCCCGCCACTAAAGTTAACGTCGCCAAACTCAACGTCAAACCACGGCTGGTAGTCCACACTAAATTTATTGCCCGTCCACTGTAGCGAAAGACAGACAGAGATTGTCGCAGAGTGTTTCTTACTTTTTTAGTCCCCATTATTATTCTTATAGCGTAGAAACACCGAGTTGGGGTGATAAGTAAATAAAGAGAATAACTCTTAACTCAACACAACGTATACTACGGATACATTCTGCCTGTAGCTTGATATGAGCCTGTGCATCAACCCCTTCTGCCCTAATCCAGAAAACCCGGACAATGATAATCATCGCTTTTGTCAAAGTTGTGGTTCCCAACTACTTTTAGAAGACCGCTATCGGGTTATGCGCCTGTTAAGTGATAAAACTAGCTTTGGCAAAATCTATGAAGTCTACACTAGGAGTACGCCAAAAATTCTCAAAGTACTGAAAGAACAACTCAATAACCACGCCAAAGCAGTGGAACTCTTTCAGAAAGAGGCTAATGTTTTAAGTCAATTAAATCATTCAGGAATCCCCCAAGTTGATGGTTATTTTCAATATCAAACCAGCAATGGATTCAAGCTCCATTGTTTAGTAATGGAGAAAATTGATGGTGTTAATTTAGAAGAATGGCTACAACAACAAAGTCACCAGCCCATTTCGGAAAAACAAGCGATCGCCTGGTTAAAGCAATTAGCAGAAATCTTGAATATAGTTCATAGCCAAGGCTGGTTTCATCGTGATATTAAACCAGCCAACATCATGTTACGTAACAATGGACAATTAGTTTTAATTGATTTTGGCACTGCGAGAGATGCAACCCATACTTATTTAGCCAAATTAGGCGAAGGAAATCAAATTACAGCCGTATTTTCAGCAGGTTATACCGCAACAGAACAAGCCTGCGGTCAAGCTGTCCCACAATCAGATTTTTTCTCCCTAGGGCGCACTTTTGTTTATTTATTAACGGCACAATATCCACTACGATTTTATAATGCTCGTGATGATGTTTTAAACTGGCGACCAGCAGCAAATGTCTCCCCAAAATTTGCTGAATTTTTAGATAATTTGATGGCAAGAAAAGCCGCAGATAGACCACAAACTCCTGAAATCCTATTGCAACAACTGCGACAACTAGAGCAGACAACAACACTCAAAACCACCAAAATTTCTCGTAAATTTCCTAGAGTAATAACTGTAGGAACTCTCCTAGTTATGGCAGGAGTATTAAGTTATGGATTATATCAATTGCCTAGACTGACATTTATACATAACAATCAATTAGAACATCTGCAAATAGACAACACTCTAAAATCTCACTCACACTACGTTAAAACCCTGTCTATCTCTCAAAATGGTAAAACGTTAGTCAGTGGTAGTAGTGACAAAACCATCAAAATTTGGAATTTAGTAGATGGCAGTTTAATTCGGACAATATCTGGTCATAATAGTGGCGTAATTGCAGTGGCTATTAGCCCAGATAATCAGACTTTAGTGAGTAGTAGTAATGACCAGACTATCAAAATTTGGAACTTAGAAACTGGGACATTAATTCACACTCTGAAAGGACATGAAGGTGCAGTTTGGTCAATTGCTATTAGCCCAGATGGACAAACTTTAGTAAGTGGTAGTGGCGATAAAACCATCAAAATTTGGAATTTAAAAACAGTCCAGTTAGTTAAGACACTCACCAGCCATTTGAGTTCTGTAATGTCATTAGCAATTAGTCCTGATGGTCAAACATTAGTCAGCGGTAGTAATGATAAAACAATTAAAATTTGGAATTTAACCACAGGTGAATTAATGCGGACAATCACAGGTCATGATGATGCCGTTATTTCTCTGGCTATTAATCCTGATAATCAAACATTAGTCAGTGGTAGTAATGATAAAACAATTAAAATTTGGAATTTAGCCACAGGCGAATTAATTAAGACACTGACAGGTCACAACGCAGAGGTTTTTTCTGTAGCAATTAGTCCTGATGGCAAGACTTTAGCTAGTGGTAGCGGTGACACTACAATTAAACTATGGAATTTAAATGATGGTAGCTTAATTCAGACACTTACAGGTCACACTACTACTGTTTATTCTGTAGTTTTTAGTCCAGATTCGCAAACATTAGTCAGTGGTAGTAGTGATAGAAGTATCAAAATCTGGCGAATTCAGCAGTGAGATAGTAGTTACAAAACTCACAAAGAAATAATTAAGTTAAGTTGTTTTGGAGAAAATTTCTTAAATACATATCTCCACTCATACTTTAGTTAAAATATTCTATAAGGTTTTTGAATTTTGTGTTAAGGTAGAAGAGAAGAGTAAAATTAATTCATATTTTTTTTATTATTAGCAGAATTTCACCTTAAATCCAAACTAATTGTTAGTTAATTATGTGATGTCATATATTTATGGAATCTAATAAGTACAAAATTGAGTACAAGTTTCATTCAATCTGTATTGAAGAGGAATCATTAAGTAGAAAAGCTTACTACTACAAGATTTCTGGCGAATTGTGTCATAACAGTGGATTCGTCAATTCAATTTCTGAAGCCGAAAAAGAAGCTAAAGAGAAAATTGATGAAAAGTTTAATCTGATAGATCAAAAAGCTGCATTACACAGATATTGCGTAATGCGTGATTTTGAAAGCTTTGTGGAAGTGTTAAATCAACAACAAGAAATTCCTAAAGAGATTACTTATCAAGTAGCTGCTCAATTAGCTTTAGCTTCCACTTTAAAATATTTTACAAAAGAAGCATTAAAAATTAATGTTAATAGTTCAGGAACTGTAGATGTTAGTGGAGAACTCAACACAGATAACCTACAGTAATTAAGTCAGTTTTTGACATAATATTCTAGCGCTTATTCAGCCTTGTCTATTTTTAGGTCAGTAATTAATTTGAGGCTTAACTATAACCACAGCTAATGAATATGGCAAAAGATAAAGAACTAGTTATAAGTCAGATTAGTCTTGAAGTCAGAGAATTGATCAAGATGTATGCTGCTGTTAACGAATGTACACAAGTTGAGATGTTAGAACGCATTGTTTTGGAGTGGAATGCACAACAAAGCCGAACCGAAAGACCTCCAGGAGATGAAGATGAGTAGTGTAGTTTTATTTATCTTTTATAAATAATCTTTTAGTCAGGATTAATCGAAAGTTAATCAATAGCGTTGCGATGTACATAATTTGAAAATTAAATTTAGATTTATCTTTAGCAATACGCAAAATAATAAGAATATTTTCAATTTTTAAACTTAAGTAACAAAAACTCAATATTTTCTGTCTGATGGCTGAAGAAGTATAGAGCATACTGTGTTACCTTAGTAATACTTGCAAGGCAAAGTGTTGAATAATTGAGAGGAAAAAATTATCGTAGTCCAAAAGCAGCTAATTAACTCGCAAATCAAGTCACCTCAAGTCTTCTTGATTGACCATGAAAATAATAATCGTGGTTTGATAGACACCTATGAAGCTCTACAGATAGCGCAGAGCGTCGAGCTTGACTTGGTTGTAGTCTCCCAAAACGAAGACATTCCAGTAGCCAAGATTCTCAACTATGGTAAACTTCAGTATCAAAAGAAGAAACGCCAGGGTTCAAGTGCTAGACCTACTGTAAAAGAAGTTCGCTTCCGTCCTAATGTCGGTGCGGGTGACTATAATTTGCGTATTAATCAAGCACTTCAGTGGTTGAGTAAAGGCGATTCAGTCAAATTTGCTATTCGTTTACGGGGTCGAGAAAATCAATATCGCCAGCAGGCTGGAGATATGCTAGACCGCATTGTTACTGATCTGGGTCAAGTTGGGAAAGTCCAATCCCTGGATAAACGCTCATTGATTGTGCAAATCATGCCTGCATAAAAATATAAACAGCGCTCTATATACACGAAACATAGAGCGCTGTTATTTACTTATGAATGGAAATTGCCATTAGTTGGCAATAGTCATCATAATTTCTTTGATGTTATTTAAACAAAAATCAATATGAGAGCGAATAGCTCGCTCATAAACTACGGTTTGCTGTGTGCGTACTCCTACAGCCTGATATATCAACTTAACTTCTGGGAATTCGCTCCAGTACATCAAAAATATGTCTTTAGCAGGAGTAATAATTTCATAATTATTTTCTTGCCTTTTTTTTCTCAGTTTACAATTATTTAGTTGTAATTTTTGTCTAAATAATTTTTCAAATTCAGGAATTATATTTGCAGTAGTTTCCATACTTGATACACCTTGCAATTGCTTGTTAGGGAAAACATGATTCTGTAATGCTACTGAGTATGACATTAAGCTATCTAATATTAAAGCTAGTCATATCAAAATTGTTAATTACATAGCACTTTCAGCATTTGAATAAGACTACATATTTATCAATAATACCTGCGGAAATTTAATTAATAAAAGGCTTCTATATTCTGGCGAAAAGCAATCAAGGCGTGCTTACCTTGCTCTTCTTTGAGTGCAGATAGAATTGCATTTGATGCTTCTAATGAGACTATTGTCTTGATTTCAATATTAGTGTTGTAGCCTGCTAAGTCTGACAAGCGTCTTCCGTGACCGCCTTCACCCTGTACTTGATTAATTGTATAGCCGCTGACGTTATGGTTTTTTAGCAACTTAACAATCCGGTCTTTGAGTACTGTTTCACCAATAATGGTGATTAAAATAGCAGGCTCAACGGGAGGGGTTGAGTTTGACATAGAGAACTCCAGAAATTCGATTTTAGGTCAATACGGTTTAGTTAAGATCCCCCCGCCTGCGGCGACCCCATTTTTAAGGGGGTAATAGAGGGTTATGAGCCGCCCTTTTTAAGGGGCTTGGGGGGATCTTCAGAAGATTAAAATGTTAACTGAACCGTATTGGATTTTAGGTGATTTTCCAGTCCATATTTTGTATTAAAAAGGCTCAAGCATTTCTGCCTAAGCCGGTAATAAATGCAATTAATATGCTGGATTAATGAGTTAGCTGAAAGAGCTAAATCTATAAAGCTTAGTAGCGGTTACGTGCGCCGTAGCTTCCACGATTACCACCAAATGAACCTCTGTCTTCTTTGGGTTTAGCTTTATTCACTTTTAGGTCACGTCCCATCCATTCAGCGCCATCAAGAGCTTCAATGGCTGCTGTTTCTTCAGCATCTGTACCCATTTCCACAAATCCAAAACCACGCATCCGACCTGTTTCACGGTCAGTAGGTAACTGAATGCGTTTTACTGAACCATATTCTGCAAAAACTGCATTTAGACTATCTTCTGTAACTTCATAAGAAAGATTGCCTACATAAACTGACATAGATTGTCTCCGAAATCATAAGTGTCTGGAGATTTAGGTTTCGGAGAAAAGTCTGTAAATACCAAAAGGAAAAAGCCTGTCAATAATAAAAACAAACGCGGTCGCCGAATTAACTCTCACTCCCTAGTATGACATAGCAAGCAATTATCAGGGGTGAGTTGTCAAAAGCGTTATATAAAGTTATGTAAGCAATTTATCACTCCGTGTGGGTGATCAAGTTTAATGCTTGCAATGAGCTTAGTCTACGCAAGGATCAATACTTACCTTTGGTAGATAAAGGCTTTCGCAGTAATATATAAGCGCAAAGCCATCTTCTCGAAAGTTAGATTGACAATGATCCCTATACGGCAAACCTTAGTTAAATCTGATATTCAACTTTCTTATTTAGAGTGGAGTCAAGGTCAAGAGCCTTTGCTGTTATTACATGGGCTAGGCGACCATGCGCTGGTTTGGTCTAGCTTGGGAGCATATTTAGCAGCAGATTACCATATAGTTGCGCCAGATATGCGGGGTCATGGTGAAAGCAGCAAACCAGAGAAAGATTATAGCTTTGAAAGTGCGATCGCCGACCTCGAAACTCTCATGGATAAATTAGGATGGTCTTCCGCCCATGTTGTGAGTCATTCCTGGACTGGTAAATTAGCTGTTATCTGGGCTAAGAAAAATCCCCAACGGGTGCGAAGTATAGTGCTGGTTGACCCGATTTTCATCTGGAAAATGCCCGAATTCTTAAAAGCGACGTTTCCTGTGTTATACCGCTTTTTATCTTTTCTCAAAGGTATGGGGCCATTTGCTAGTTATGCAGAAGCTGAACAACTAGCCCAAAAATTAAACCAATATCAAGGCTGGAATGAACTACAACAGCAAGTATTCCAAGCAGGAATTGAACAAAAACCTGATGGTAGTTGGGGTAGTAAGTTCACCATAGCTGCCCGTGATGGGATTTTTGAAGATGTGATGCGCGTACCTGGCTTTACCAGTCCCATTGACACACCTGCCTTGTTTGTTAAGTCTGATAAAGGTCTCAACCGCCAAGAATGGCAATTAAAACCCTACAAAACCAATCTGAACAACTTACGTTTGTGCCAAGTTCCGGGAAACCATTGGCCTTTTCTGACTGAACCTGAGTCATTTAACCGGACTGTGGCGGCTTTTTTAGCAGAGTGTAAATGAGTCAATAGTCAATGGTCAATGGTCATTTGACTTTTGACTCTTGACTTTTGACTTTTGACTGACAATGAGCCTTTGTATAAATCCAGTTTGTCCCAAACCGAACAATCAAGATAACGATAAACACCGCTTCTGTCAAAGTTGTGGTTCTCCGTTGGAATTACCGGGGCGTTACCGCGTCATTCGCTTGTTGAGTGACAAAACTGGCTTTGGCAAAGTCTACGAAGCATACACAAAAGATATGCCAAAAATCCTTAAGGTACTGCGAGAGGATTTATCTGCTGATGCAGCTGCAATCAAAATTTTTCAACAAGAAGCTACTGTTCTAGGTCAATTACATCATCCGGGTATTCCCAAAGTTGATGGTTATTTTCAATATCAAACGCGCAATGGTTTGATATTACACTGCGTCGCAAAAGAAAAAATCGATGGCTTGGATTTAGAACAATGGATGAATAAACAGCAATATCGTCCAATTTCTCAAACACAAGCTATTGCCTGGTTACAACAATTAGTAGAAATTTTAAACTTGGTACATAGCAAGCAATATCTGCATCAAAATATTCAACCAGCAAATATTAAACTTCGTAGTAATGGGCAATTGGTATTAGTTGATTTTGGCACATCTATAGAAGTAGTCAAGCAGTACCTTGCTCAATTTAGTCATAGTGGTGAAATGACATCAGTTATTTCATCCGGCTACAGTGCATTGGAACAAATGAAAGGTCAAGCTGTACCGCAATCAGATTTCTTTGCATTGGGACGCACTTTTACATTTTTGTTAACAGGAAGGCATCCTTTAGATATGTATGATGCCCGAAAAAATTTGCTGCAATGGCGCGATTTTGTGTCTCATGTCTCACCTACACTCTTAGATTTAATTGATTGGTTGATGGCAACGGATATAGAGAAAAGACCAAAAACTGCTCAGGAAATATTGCGGCAGTTAGGAGAAATTGAACAACAGAAAGTTAGCTCGAATATCGTTAATCATCTTCAAGAAAGACAATTTTTACCAACTATTGTTAAAACAGAAATTAAAGAACAATTACCTTTAATAGCATTATTAGCCGCATTAATGATGTCATTAAGCTTAATTGGTTTCATGGCTTTGGGAATGCGATCGCCTAAATTTTCTGCCTTGATTACCCAAAGTCAAGCTTCTGATAGAAAAGGTAAAATAGACTTTTTTACATATCAAGAAGGTAGAGATAGTCAAGGTAAAACGGCAGAATTTAGTATTGCGATTTTATCAACAGAATATAAATGGCTATTAAATAGCACGTTTCAAATTAAGCATAATGATCAAGTTGTGAGTCTTGATTTTTTAAAATTAAACCTAGAACAAGATGGCATTCAAAAAATTATGGAATATCCCACAGAAATTATTTCTGTAGGTACAGCTACTTGTGAAGGCAATTTAGCAGTTGCACAACGGCGCTCTCTAGAACGTGCAAAGCAAGTACAAATGTTGGCTCAAAAATTATTTAAAAATACATCCAGCGTCAAAGGTTATCGCTTATTAAATCTGGGTCAATTTCAGCAGAATAAATGCCCGTCTAATCAAGATATCACTGCATATCAAAGAAGTATTATCATTATTGGTGTGAGGAAAAAATCAAAAGGGGTTATTTTAGATGAAGCGCTGCGAGATAGGTTCATCAATCAACCATTTGCAGATTTTAAATTAGATGATTATTCCTTGGGTTCAGTTGACAAATTTGCAACCATTCCTCAACCTATTGTAATACCTATAAAAAAGTAATGTAGAAATTTTTAGCACTTATGTTTAATTTGTGAGAATTGGCGTGTAGAGTTTCATTGATCATCAATGATTGAGGACTACTATATTGATAATGGTCATATTTAATTTTCATGTATCCCAGCAACAACTCAAAAGATTGGTCATGGCCGTTCTGGCCTGTTGTTCCCCTTTATCCCTACAGCAGACGGCGAACACTTTGCCAAGAAATTGTTAAAGATACAATCTGGACATTTGAGCAGTTTCACGGCATTCTCTACACTATTGTGCCGATAAGGATGACTGTAATTAAGCTAACAGGTGGCGGTTTGCTGGTTTATGCGCCTGTTGCACCCACAATTGAATGTGTGCGTATGGTGCAGGAGTTGGTATGCAAACATGGTGAGGTGAAGTACATTATTCTCCCAACTAGTTCTGGTTTAGAACATAAGGTTTTCGTCGGCCCTTTTGCGAGATGTTTTCCCCAAGCACAGGTTTTTGTTGCACCGCATCAATGGAGTTTTCCCCTCAACTTACCCCTGAGTTGGCTAGGTTTTCCGCAAAAACGAACTTCTGTATTACCTGAAGATGCTAGTCTTGCGCCGTTTGCGGATGATTTCGAGTATGAGGTGTTAGATATCAATTTGGGACGGGGTTCTTTTGTAGAAGTAGCATTTTTGCATAAGCGATCGCACACGCTCCTCCTAACCGATACAATCATATCTGTAGCCGAAAACCCACCAGCTATCTTTGAATTAGACCCATACCCCTTGTTATTTCACGCCAGGGAAAATGCCCTCCAACCTATTGAAGATAACGCCGCAAACCGCCTTCAAGGATGGCAGCGTATTTCCTTATTTGCGATTTATTTCCGTCCTAGTGCGCTGGAAGTAACTAAACTAGGTGAAAGTTTCCGTGATGCAGTTAAAGCCCCAGACCATTCTCGCAAAGCCTACTTTGGTTTATATCCATTTCGTTGGCAAGAAAATTGGCAGCAGTCATTTCACGCCCTAAGTGCTAATGGTCGTCCATTTGTCGCCCCCATTTTGCAAACCCTCATTCTGCCCCAAGCACCACAACAAGTCCTCGACTGGGTAAACAAAGTTGCAACTTGGGATTTTCACCAGATTATTTCTTGTCATTTTGATGCGCCTATAACTGTAAGTCCCCGTCAATTTCGACAAGCATTCAGTTTCTTAGAAAAGCAGCCATCAGTAAGTGCAGAAAGTCAGCCTTTGTTAGAGGAAGACTGTAAATTTATCAAAGAACTAGAAGCAAACCTACTCAAGCAGGGTATTGCTACTCCTCCCAAGGAGAAGGTGTAATAAGTAAGCACGCAAAATCTATTTTTGAAGTCACAGAAATAGATTTTGCGTACGCGTTTGTTATATCTGGACTCGCAGAAATAGATTTTGCATACGCGTTTGTTATTTTTGCATACGCGTTTGTTATATCTGGATTCGCAGAAATAGATTTTGCGTACGCGTTTGTTATTTTTGCATACGCGTTTGTTATATCTGGACTCGCGGAAATAGATTTTGCGTACACAATTTTAGATTTTGAGCCAAAAAACAAAAATAAATGACTATTACGTTAATATGAGCTTGTATACAGCACTTTGCGCGACTAACTGGTA
>NZ_DF978434.1:34116-36132 GCF_002897135.1 Nostoc cycadae WK-1
GTACCAAACCGTTAGACAAAGTGCTGTAAATAACTTTAGTTAACTGCGTATATAAATGGATATCGCACTGATCGTCAAATTTCTCGCACCCTGTCTGCCATTTCTGCTCAACGTGGGTGGTAAAGTTGCAGAAGGCGCATCACAAAAAGTTGGTGAGGATGTTTGGAATAAAGCTAAAGCTATTTGGGGAAAGCTACAACCCAAGGTAGAAGCGAAGGAAGAAGCCAAAAAAGCTGCCGATGCAGCAAAAGAGAACCCCAATGATGAAGATTATCAAGCAGCCTTGCGGGCGCAATTAAAAGAAATTTTAAAGGCGGATACAGCACTGGCTGAAGAAATTGCCAAGATTTTGCAGGCAACAAAATCTGATGATAGTTCTGTTAGCCTCAACGCTCAAGCTTACGACGAAAGTATACAGATAAATACAGCAGGTGATGTTAATCAGCCAAACTATGATTTCACCAAAAATATCAATAGCCCAAAGTAATTAACAACATTGCTGTTTTTGGTACTGCACAGCAAGAAATAGTGGAATTGCTAGAACGCAGTACCAAAGCAGAATCACCGGGGGTTCTAAAAGCTGGTAACTCCCCTAAAAGTTTGGCTTATTGGCAAGGACGAAAAACCGAAATTGCCCAAATTCAGCAATGGTTAACTGATGAAAATACCTGTTTAATTGGCATAGAAGGCATCGGTGGCACAGGTAAATCGATGCTGGCGACGAAGATTTATGATGAAATTGCAGGTTTCCCCAAGCGATTTTGGGCTGATGTCAGTAATGGGGCAGGTTTTAGCGATGTAGCCAGAGAAGTATTAACACAATTCGGCTTTCCTGTGCCAGAACAAGAAGCACAGTTAGTAGAAGCGTTAGTTAGGTGTTTGCGTTCTGGGGAGTTTCTACTAATTATTGACAACCTAGAAAGTTTATTACAACCCGATCGACAGTGGGGAAGTTTATTTTACGGTGAGTTTTTCCAAACATGGATCGAATCTGGTGGTAATAGTAAGGTATTAGTCACCACCAGAGAAAGACCAGAATTAAAAGGCTTTGAGTGGCTACCTTTGAAGGGTTTACAAGTAGAAGAAGGGGTAGCACTGTTAACAGCATTGGGCATTAAAGGGGATTTAGCCGAGTTTGTGGAATTAGTAGATGGGCATCCCCTATTGTTGAGATTGGTAGCAGACTTATTAAAGGAAGAATATTCTCAAGACCCGGATTTAAGCAGATTAGCAGATTTAGGCTTAGGGAATTTGCGCCAGTTGTTGACAGATCCCCAAGTGCTAGGTGTGCATCGCAGGGAAAATGTGGGGTTGGTGTTGGTGTTGGATGCCAGTTTTGCAAGATTGAGTGAGTTACAAAAAACGTTATTGCAGAATATTAGTGTGTATCGTGGTGCGGTTGACAGTGCAGCAGCAGTGGCAGTATTACCGGGAAATTCAGAACCAGAGATTGAGGGAGAATTGCGGAATCTGGTGAAGCGTTCTTTGTTGATAGAACAACTCAATGGTAGGCGGCGATTTAGATTTCAGCCCGTGGTGTGGGAGTATGTGCGGTATAAAGCAGGTGATCAGACACAGGCGCATCAACGAGCCATTGATTATTATCGCTCAGTTGCTAAACAACCACCCTGGCAAACAAGAGATGATGTTCAAGAATACTTGGAAATCTTTTATCACTGTTATCAGTTGCAAGATTATAACTCTGCCTTTGATGCGCTTCGGTTTTGCGATGAATTTTTAACCTTGCGGGGTTATTATATCGACCAAGTGGAATTATATGGGCAGTTAGTAAGTAAATGGCAAGAAATTGGGGATAGAGAAAATTGGAATTATCGGGCTTCTCTCACTTCATTAGGCATTGCTTACAGTTCCCAGGGACAGTACCAACGGGCGATTGAGTTTTTCCAGCAGTCTTTAGAAATATCAAGGGACATAGGCGATCGCAATGGTGTTGGTAATTCCTTAATCGGTTTAGGCAATGCTTACTATTCCCTGGGAGAGTACCAACGGGCGATT
>NZ_DF978434.1:36156-36540 GCF_002897135.1 Nostoc cycadae WK-1
CTTTGGAAATCAAAAGGGAGATAGGCGATTCTCCAGAGGAGAGGCTTCGCCAACGCAATGGCGTTGGTAGTTCCTTAAACAATTTAGGCAATGCTTACAATTTCCTGGGAGAGTACCAACGGGCGATTGATTTCTACCAGCAGTCTTTGGAAATCAAAAGGGAAATAGGCGATTCTCCAGAGGAGAGGCTTCGCCAACGCAATGGTGTTGGTATTTCCTTAAACAATTTAGGCAGTGCTTACAAATCCCTGGGAGAGTACCAACGGGCAATTGAGTTCTACCAACAGTCTTTGGAAATCAAAAGGGAGATCGGCGATCATAATGGTGTTGGTAATTCCTTAAACAATTTAGGCAGTGCTTACAAATCCCTGGGAGAGTACCAAC
>NZ_DF978434.1:39252-100123 GCF_002897135.1 Nostoc cycadae WK-1
TTGGAAATCAAAAGGGAGATAGGCGATCGTCACGGCGAAGGTGAATCCTTAATCGGTTTGAGCAATGCTTATCATCAGTGTGGCAGGATTCAAGAAGGATTTGCAGCCTCGTATCAAGCCCAGCAGATTTTCCAAGAACTTGAGCTTCCTTTAGAAGCAATGCCTTATCCTCAGTGGCTAAAATCACTAATAAAATTCGCTCAACGTGGGAAGTTACAGTTAATTTTGTGTTTTATTTTTGGGTTAATAGCCTTTCCCTTTGCCCTTGTATGGTTGATTCTGCTACTTTTATGGCGTTTAATCAGTTCCCAGTTGAGAAGATGAAAACTGATATCTTATGACCGTGGTTTTTGGGCGTGGTTGCGGCGTTGGCTTCGCTCTTGGTTTCGGCGGTGATTTTGTCTCACGCAGAGGCGCAGAGTCGCGGAGAGGAAGCAAAGCTAAACAAAAATTGGAACAAGTAAACTCTGTTGATAGTAGTCTACCAGTTTACATTGTGATTGTTGAGTTTAGTAAACCCTTGTGTTTTGTAGTAAACAAATGAACCAGATTCAAGATTTACATAAACAAGCAATGGATTTTGCTGAAATGGCACAAGTCGCTAAACTCAAAGGCGACTCTGTTTTAGCTTTACAACTCTCTAAACAAGCATTTGAAAAAGAACGGTTAGCAGCAGAATTAATCGTTAGTAATCTGGAAGCAGAACCAACATGTTCAGTCTTACATCGTAGTGCGGCAACCTTAGCAATTGACTGTGGAGAAATGGCAGCAGCAGAACGTTTAATTGCCATAGCTTTATCAGGAAATCCACCTCAAGAGATTGCCGAAGAACTCAAGGATTTATTTGTGCAGATTAACATTGATAAATATTTTGCCCGTCGTGGTATTGAATTTGATTCAGCTAAACTATAATTATGGATGATATAAAATGCAAAACGAAACCATATATAAAAAAGAATCTTTTTGTATTCCTATAATCTGTAAAAATAATAATAAACATATAATTAGGAATAAAAGAATATTTGACACTATGTTACAAAATACATATCAACTACCATTGACATTTGAACAAATTCTTACTCTGGTCAAACAACTGTCTGATTCCGAAAAGCTTTTACTCAGCAAAGAACTAGAAAAGGAAACATTGAATAAGAAGTTAACCCAGTTACTAGAAGTATTTCAAACTAATGAATTATCTTTAGAGGAAATTACAGAGGAAGTAGAAAACGTGCGTTCTCAGATTTATGCCAGCAAACAAAGCAATCACGATAATTATTGATACTAATCTTTGGATTAGCTTTCTGACTGGTAAGGGATTAAAAGAATTAAATAATCTTTTAATTGAAGAAACGATTCAAGTAGTGATTTCCGAGGAAATTTTAGAAGAAATTATCTTAGTGACTCAACGTCCTAAGTTACAAAAATATTTTCCGCGCAATAAAGTTGATGAATTAATTCAAATTTTACGAGCTATTGGCTTATTTGTAACAATTACAACAGAAGTATCTATTTGTCGAGATCCCAAAGATAATTATCTCTTAGCATTAGCAAAAGATAGTGCTGCTAATTTTTTAGTCACTGGCGATCAAGATTTATTAGTAATTAAGATATTTGAAAATACCGAAATTATTACTTACCAAGAATTTTTACTTAAATTATAAACTAATAGGTTTTAGTTCTATATTCGTGTTTTTTGGGCGTGATTGCGTTGATGGTGGCACTAAACAAAATCTATTCACCATTTTATTTTCAAGGCAGTCTATTCAAAAACGTGGGATGCTGCCTAATTTCATACTTCACACTTCATATTTGTAATATTCTATGAGTAGAAATCAGGAGCAAATTCCTGTCATACAACGTCATATTCAGTAAATATCACTAACGATTAGGTCTCCGCCGATGTCCAACAGTCTGAGGGGTAAGCTGCCACTTTTGCTGACATTTTGCTTATTTACGAGCTTGTTACCTGCATCTGGTTCTGTATTATGTCCAGCGATCGCTAATAACAACTACCTCGCTAATCGGGATTATGGCAGAGATGGAAGTGCGGGGACAAGTGGGCGATCGGGTAGAGATGGCCGCGACGGTCAAAATCAAACCATTGTTATCGATGGTTCATCAGTTAACCTCGATTTATCAGGTCAAAATGGCGATGATGGGGAAGACGGTGAAAATGGTTATCGCCCTGACTGCGGTTATCAACCAGAGAAGGGAAATCGTGATATTCATGCAGCCGATGGCGTTGCGGGTGGTAATGGTGGTAAAGGTGGAAATGGGGGAAATGGCGGTTCTCTCACGGCCTATTACACTAATTTAGCCGACTTACGCAAAATTCTCGTTCGCGCTACCCCAGGTGAAGGCGGACGCGGCGGACGCGGTGGTAATGGTACGTCTGGGTGTAATTGTCGCAGGCGCAGTTGGGAAGTGGAAACCTGCAAAGGCACTCCCGGCAGTTCTGATTACAAATGTACCAAGAAGCGTTACAGATGTCATGATGGACGGGATGGCAGCAACGGTAGTGATGGTAGCGATGGTCGTACTGGGCGTTTAGGAGTGTTGAGTATTGTTAACAGTAAAGAACCCTTGGCCGCTGAGACTCCTAGCATCAACTTATCAATTGCGGAATTAACTGGTAAACAATTCCCACTCTCGAAAAATAAATGGAATCTGCGTACAGGTGCAACTTCATTACTTGCGCCTGGTTCTATGGTTGCTGATGAGTACCGCGAATTTGCCCAGCGTTTAGAAGAGTCTTTTCAAATTGTTTGGCAGGAAAAACAACCGAGTCAAAGTTTTGGCAATCAACCTGTAACAGTCACTTTAAATGATAGTAAGCAAGTAGAAGTGACTTTTGCTGAAGATTTGTGGGTTGATGGTAACAGTAAAAGTGAGAATAATTTGACAACCTATACCGTTAACCACGCAATACTCAAACAAGATGTGACTCGGTTAGCCATAGCTGAATTTGCAGGTGCAGGAGAAAACCTCAACTTAAAAATAGTCGATTTAGCAGCAAAATCTGATGTGCTTCAAACTAAATTTCGCGTGAAATTCCGGGCGCGGGATAACTTTGGCGGTTTTTCTGACTATAAAACTGTTTATACAGGTGATGTTCCATCTGAATTTGTCACCCGTGACTATAATCGGTTTATTCTGGCGTTAGGCAAGTTAAAAATACCAGAGGATGCCCTAAGTCCTGGTACCAATGTTGACATTGAAGTGATAGCAACGCGCTCATTAGGAGAACGTTCAGCCAAGCAAACTATTAACTGGCAAAGTGCAATTCGTAAACCCAAATAAAAGATTAAGTAGATTTTTTGCTCTCAGAAATCATCTGTGCCAATAGAGACCCCATGAAATCTAAAAACTGATCTAACAAAGTGCCGATAATACCGATGTAGAGTAAAAACTGAATGATGTTATTAGTATTACCAGCTTTGTAGGCTTCCCAGAGAAGAAAGCCTAAGCCTCTAGGGCCAATTAACATTTCTATGGCAATAACTGTAAACCACGCTACCCAAATGCCAACTTTCAGTGCATGAAATACATGAAATATTGCAGCCCGAAAGTTATTATTCTGTCTACGAAAATGTTGTAAACCTATTGCCACATTAATGATAATTGTCCAGAGAGTGGCAATAAATATCACCGTTACCGCAGCAGGTTCACTATCTTGAAATAAGATCAGAGCAATTGGGAGTAGGGCTAAAGGTGGAATGCTATTAGGTATCTGAAATATTCTTCTAAAAATCTGATACACTGTAACATTTATGCCAATGAAATATCCAATAAAACTGCCGAAAATAGCAGCCGGAATGTAACCTACGAACAGTTTTTGTAGGCTGGCTAAAAAGTCTAAAAATATAGTTTGTTCCATGCCTCAGTTTTTATTTGGAACGTTTACATATTACTGTGGCAATCAACAAAAAACAGTTAATAGATAACTCAAGGGAATATATGATAGTTTTCTGAAATTCAATTTATCAGAAAATCGAAGCTCAATCACAAAAATAAATAAAATCTCAATAATTCATGAATAACAAAATACCCGACTTCTTTGAGAAGTCGGGTATCTAATATCTAGCTAATTTTTACTGATTTTCAACAGTAAATCATCATGTCATCATGTCTCAACTATTATAAGCAATTGATGGTGTTACTACCTCTGGAACTTGTACATGATCATCGGCTGATTGATTGACACGCTCCAGCCATCTTTGGGCTTTGGAATAGTTATCTTTCTGAACTTGTTTGATGGCTTGTTTGTAGTTGAGTGTGACTCCCCAAACATCAGATGTGAAGCGTTTTTCTTGTTTCATTTTGTCAAAGAACTGCACAGCTTCTAGGTGTGATAAACCACCTTCAGTATTGGCGATCGCTAACATAACTTGATAAACATCATCGGCCATCTTGGCATCACCACAAACATAATAATGGCATTGAGGATGACTCAGCTTTTGCCATATTTCTTGTGGTTGCTGCTGCATCAAATCTTGTACGTAGGTTTTGGTGTTGCCTTGGCGAGAAAATGCCACATTTAATTCTGACAGCACGCCCTGATTGTGCCATGTCTGCAATTGCTCTTGATAGAGGAAGTCATGCTGATTACGACAACCAAAGAATAAAGCTGCATTTGCCAAAGGTTGTCCTTGTTGCCACAGTGCTTCTCGGTATTGCAAAAAGCCAATTAACGGCGAAACCCCAGTACCTGGCCCTACCATCAACATGATTGCTTCTGGGTCGCTAGGTGGTCTAAAGGTGGAGGTACGAACGTCAATTCGTACTTTTGTGCCTGGTTCCAATCCAGCTAGGTAGTTGGAACACAGTCCTTGACGGACTTTGCCTGCATCAGTGGTAATTTGCAATACTCCCACTGTGATTTGAATTTCTTGGGGATGCAGCAAGGGACAGGAGGAAATTGAGTACAGACGGGGTTTCTGTCTGGGGAGTAACTCTAGTAAGGCGGCGAGGGTAATTTTGGCGGCGGGGAATTCATCGAATAAGTCAGCCACGCTCATGTAATTGTCGGTGATATTTTTGGTGAGCGCGATGCTGTCGGGATGGTCTTCACCTTGGCGGAGAATTTCTAACCAAGTTTCTAGGCGTTGTTTTTCTGTGAGGTTTGGCGTGGCGGAGTGTAAATATGCCAATAAATCATTGAATGGTTCCCGCAAAGCTAAATCTAACTCTTCATACAGCACATGACCGACGGTTGTAGGTACGGGAATTGGGGGTTTATCTTCGGTTTCCTGACCATCGGCGGTGACGTAACCTGCACTAAAGTAGGTGTCTTGGGTGACATTGAGGCGATCGCAAATTCGCTGTACCAAGGCTGATGAATTACAAGGATACACGGCCACATGATCGCCTGTTTCATAATTCAGGTTGGTATTGGCAATATCAAAGCTGATAAATCGGGTAGAACGGCTACCAGGAATTACTTCTTGCAGCAGTTCTTGATTAGCAACTACAGGTACGGCTATACCGCGATCGCCACTGTCTACTACACAAGAAAGGTTGAGAACTTCGGCGGCGTTTAACAATTTCACCTGCAATTGCGGCGCATGAGCCGTAGTCGCATCGGCGGCTGTGGCATCTTCACCTAAGACACGGCTAATTAATCTCAGCCACTGCTTGAAGGTGTCGGCTTGTCCTTTGATTTCGTCAGCTTTATGTAAGGGAACAATGCAGTTTGCCCCTGAACGAGCTAAGGCTTTATCAACCGCAATTCCCGCTGCACAGAAGTGTTCGTACACGGTACTGCCAAGCCCCAACACAGAATAATTTAAACTCATTAGCGAACCGGGTGGTTGCTTTTTCAACCAGTACAAGAATTTTTTGCCGTTCCCTGGCATTTCTCCATTCCCAAAGGTGGAGGTGACAATTAGCAGTAGTTTCTCCGAAGCTAAAAGGTCGGCGTTATACTCATCTAGTTCCATCACCTTGGGACGATAGCGACTTAATTGCCGCGCCACAGTCCGGGCAAAACCTTCGGCTGTGCCAGTTTCCGAGGCATACAAAATCAAGATCCTGTCTTGCTTGTTGTCGTCTTCGGAAGCAAAAGTCGTGATTTTTTCCAGGTCAATTCCATCTTCTACTGCCCAGCGATCAGCTGCATGGTGATAGGCAGGTTCTAAATAAAAGTCGCGTGTTTGATGATGCCAAACCGGACAAGCACTACCGCCCGCTGGTGGTACCACCCAACCCCACTCAGCCGGACACTCTCTACCTGCTTTCTTTTCTCGCAAATCGTGGGCGAGGTACTGGCGCGAGGCAGATTGATGGTCTACCATTGTTACTTTCGCTTTTTGGAAGGAGTGCAGGACGGCAACATTCAGTTCTAAGGCGACGCGATCGCGCCACAAGGTCTGCTCGGAACTGGTATCTAATTGCAGTACTTTGGCGATGTCTTCGAGTTTGTCGTAACGCCCTTCTTCCATGAAATCACGCATGATTTCTGTACCCATGTACCAGCCATTAAAGGGGACGCAAGCGTAAGTAATGCCACCAATATCCATACGGAAATTACTGATAGCAGGAATTGCATACCAGCGCAATCCTAAAGATTTGAATTCGGCAATGCTGGGATGTTCAATGTCTATTTCTAAAATTTCGTCTTGGGGGAATTCATAAAGCTTTGGCTCCATTCCCGGCACTTCAATCACTATCGGTAAAATATCGTAGGGGGTGCGGGGTGATGGTGGTTGCCAACCTAGTTTGATCACTGCTTGAGTTAAATCTAAGTTAGCGCGATCGCCCATTACACTGCCATCTGGTTGTTCGTATGCGGCATAACGCAGTAATTGCGGATTCCACAGGCGAGGCCCCCAACGTTCTTTCGGTTGTTTGGGACGGAATGCGGTCATGATCACTTGAATATTGCCGCCATTCGTCCCTAAACGCAAATGTTCAACTAATTCTTTGAACATTTCATCAGGGTCGGTCACATGACGGCAATCACGCACCACCATATTATTCCACTGAATCCGACCAATACATTTGGAAGCATTCCGCCAAGCTAACTGTGCGCCATAGGCGAGTTCTTCGTAGGTATGACTGTAAGTACCTGTGGCTTGAACTTCTGCTTGAATTTCTGCCCAACGTAGTTTTTGATGTTCTGGTTCCCAACCTTGTTCAGTCGCAATCACTTCGAGAAATTGCTTGGCTTTTTTTAATAACCTTTCTTCATTCAGCTTGGGCAACTTCATCACATTGGTGACACGATTAAATAATGTCTGCCATGCCCGCCTTAATTCTGGGGTAAAATTCGGCACATACTTTTCAAATAAGACAAACATGGTGTCAGAAATGGCAGGGTATGCACAAGATGGTACTCCTACATTGCCGTGGATTTGTCCTAATAACCGCAGTTCCAGCAACAGTTCATCAGTGGTTTCACTTTTCAAGCAACGCATGAGAAAATCCAATGATTGAAACAGGTGCAAAGACAGGTAATCGATATCCGCCCTGCCAAAAATTGGCAACACAAAGGGATACTTTTCAAACAAGGTTTGATAAAATACCATCCCCATTTCTTGCTTGTTTTGACTAAATACCTGCCAAGTGTCTGTCATCTCCTGGAGTAATTCTGGTGGTAAAGCGTCTTCATAACAACGGACTGCTTCTACCATTGGGACAATGATGTGGGTATTGAAAAACTTGTAGAGGGCAGAGTAGACACCTTTAGCTAAATCTTGGCGATCGTATTCTTCAATGTAAGGAATCGAAGGTAACATCCACATCCACACTTGTCGCGCTTTCACCCAGTGGTGGGGACGCATCCCAATATCCGCAAACAAAGCCCCGTAATCTTCTACTGTATCGAAGTCATCGCCTTTTTCATAAGGCACACCTGTGAGAGGTTCAGAAATGATGTTTTGGGTGTGGGGCTGGAGTTGGTGAATACAGTAATCAAATAACTCATAAAAGTAATCTGTCATACTGTCGATCGCTTCACCAAAAATATGTTCTAGTTCTGGTTCTTCTAGCAACAGCCGTTTAAAGAACTTTTCCATTTGTAGTTCTTTCCAAGCCCGCATTTTATTCCAGACATCTTTGACGATGACTTCTTCATTGGGCGTCAGGGGTATAGCTGCGGGAATTTCTACTTCTTTGTCGGTTGTTGGGGTTGGTTTGAGTTGAACACGCGTATGGCTTGGCTGATTGGCTAATAAGTTGACGGTGCTGCTATGTGCTTCACCAATAGTCTGGGTTATCCGTGTTTTCAGGGTTAAGTAGGGTGCTAGACTCCAGGTGGTGATGGGAAATTCTAGTTCAATTGAGTTGTGTCCATGCAAAAAATCTTGCGCCGCAAAGGTCACTGTCCCTGCATCTTGCCAAGGTTGCGTCATATCACCTTGGCGGTAACACAGTGTAATGGTAATGGCGCAGTCTTTGTAGTTAGTTAAATTTAACAGCCAGCTGGGCTGCATCCGCGAAAACAGATCTTTGGACAAAATAGATTGTCCTTGCTCTGAAAGTATCTGTACACGACATTTATACTTAAAATCTCCTCCAGATGGAACATCGGTGGCTGAGATTTCGGTTAAATGAATCAGTTGTTGATTGTAATCCATGTGTAAAAAATTATCGAGATGAATAGCAAGTTCAAGTTGATACCAAAATTCGCCGCAACACTAGAGTTAATCTAATTTCTGCGGGACTGAAATCTTCAAACAAGACATCAAAAGTTTGGGTAGTTAAGGTTTAAAATCCTCATTCCCTCCAAAGCGAAGCATCTTGTTGTGTAAGTCCTATTTTTGTATCGTGCTGGTTACAAAATGCTCATTCAAAAGTCGGCGAAATACGATTGATCAAAATAGCCTAGAAGAGTTAGCCACCATGATTCATCATTGATTGGAGTTAGACCGATGATTTAGTGGCGTTGAAAATTTTTAATAATTGATTCTGATACCTGAACTATCCGTTCTGTATACGTTTTAAACGGGTATTTGCACATATATACTGACTCACAAATCCTTAAAGGGGCATTAACTAAGTTTGAGTGTTAGATGATACTTAACTTTGGATTATACAAGTTTTTTAAGTGTAAATCACTACAATGTTGCCGCTAAATTTTATTTTTTGTTTCAACAACTAGTAAGTTCACCTTGTAGTATGGTGACTGCTTGACCTGAGAGGAGTACGCGATCGCCGCCATCATAATATAATTTGACGACACCACCCCGACTAGATGCTTGATAAGCCAAGAAAGTATTCTTATTCAAGCGATCGCGCCAAAACGTTGCTAAACAGCAATGAGCAGAGCCTGTCACTGGGTCTTCATCAACTCCAATTGCTGGGGCAAAAAAGCGCGAAACAAAATCATATTCTGAGCCTGGATAAGCTTTACTAGTAACGATTACCCCATGTACAGGTAATGTTTTCAAAAGTTGAAAATTCGGCTGCATTTGCCGTACTACATCCTCAGATTCTACTTCTACGAGATAACCGAGAGAATTTTGATATACAGCTTGATAATTTACACCTAAAGCTGTACTGACTTCTGCTGGTGCGTTCGTCGCTTGCGAGTGATTTACAGGGAAATCTAGCTCAATCCATTCATTTTGGCGCTTGGCAATCAGTAACCCACTTTTGGTATGAAATCGAGCCGCTTCATCCTTTGATAAATGTCCCTCAGACCACAGTACATGGGCGCTGGCTAAAGTTGCATGACCACAAAGCGGGACTTCTACTGCTGGCGTAAACCAACGCAGATTAAAGCCATCCTCTTGTTTGACTAAAAAAGCCGTTTCCGACAAATTCATCTCCTGCGCTACCTGCTGCATCCAGCCAGTGTCTTTTGGTGCAGGCAAAACACAGACAGCCGCAGGATTACCCGCAAAAGGTTTATTGGTAAAAGCATCAACCTGAGTAATGATTTGTCTCATAGAGTTACTCTAGAAATGGCAGCTATATATATTTATCAAAACTGTATGAGATATTTACGGATTATCAAAGATAAACGTTATGTGTTTACGCTGTAACGTAGATACTTAGATAACGTATCTCACAGCGCGAGTAATGTTAAATCAAGATAAAAACTTGAGAATCACCATTATTAGAGGTATCTTTGCTACCATCCATTTAGCGTTCCTTGCTTCAGGATTAGTTGGCTGCGTGATCCAAGTACACAGCCCACCAGAACAAACTGCAACACCAAAAGAGCAATCTAACAATCAACCTCAACCACAGCCTGAGCAAGCTATAAAACAGGACAAAGATGATGATCATGATCAAGATGACGATAAAAATCATGATCAGGATGATAAAGACTAAATAACAGAATTTATCCTTATTTTTAATTATTTATGGTTGCATACAATATTTCTAGTTCCTTTGCCGATACCCTACGCCACAGACGGCAAAAACTCGCCCAGTTAATTGATTTCCCGGTAATTCTCTGGTCAGGAAGCAACAGCCCCCGCAACTTTAAAGCTAATACCTATACATTTCGCGCCAGCAGTCATTTTCTGTACTTTGCCGGCTTGCCTTTGCCCAACGCCGCTATTCGTCTAGAAGCAGGCAAACTAGAGTTATTCATCGATGATCCCGAACCAGGTAGCGCCTTATGGCACGGTGAAACACCCAAACGTGCAGAAATTGCCGAGAAAATAGGCGCAGATGTAGCGAGAACCCTGTCCGAGTTGAAACATCGGGGGAGTAATGCAGCCTCAATTCCGGTGCAGAACTATCGCACCAGTCTTGTGCAGTCCCAAGTTTTGCATAGGGATATTGCTTCACCATCCGATTTGGCAGGACTAGATTTAGAATTAGCCAAGGCAATTGTTACCTTACGCCTCACCCACGATGCTGGGGCGTTAGCCGAATTACGTAAAGCTGCGGCTGTGAGTGTGGCTGCACACAAAGCAGGTATGGTAGCCACCCCCAAAGCCAAACAAGAAGCAGAAGTCCGCGCGGCAATGGAAGGGGTAATTATTGCCCAGAATATGACAACTTCTTACAACAGTATTGTTACCGTTCACGGCGAAGTTTTGCATAACGAAGCATATCATCACCCACTGCAATCGGGTGATTTATTACTTGCTGATGTGGGTGCAGAAACAGAAATGGGGTGGGCGGCTGATATCACCCGGACTTGGCCTGTTTCTGGTAAGTTTTCCGCCACGCAACGAGATATTTATGATGTTGTTTTAGCGGCTCATGATGCTTGCATTGCCAAAATTCGCCCAGGGGTGGAGTATGGGGATATTCATTTATTAGCTGCAACTACCATTGCTGAAGGTTTAGTTGATTTAGGCATTTTACAAGGCAAACCGGAAGATTTAGTAGAAATAGATGCCCATGCACTGTTTTTCCCCCACGGAATTGGGCATTTACTTGGTTTAGATGTGCATGATATGGAAGACTTGGGAGATTTAGCCGGATATGAAGATGGTAGGAAAAGGAGCGATCGCTTTGGCTTCAGCTATCTGCGTCTCAATCGTCCCCTACATCCAGGAATGTTAGTCACAATTGAACCGGGATTTTATCAAGTTCCAGCGATTTTAAATGATCCTCAAAATCGCGCCAAATATCAAAATGTCTTGAATTGGGAGCGTTTATCTCAGTTCGCTGATGTTCGCGGTATCCGCATCGAAGATGATGTTTTAGTTACTAGTGACGGTAGCGAAGTTTTAACAGCCGCATTACCAAATGATGCTAATACAGTAGAAAATTTAGTGACAAATGTCTCCAATTAAAAGTTTTTATTTTATATTCTTCTGAGAAAGTTTTTATTTATTTATAGCTTTTAGTCAAATTTACGCCTTTGGTAATAAGTGAATTCCCTTCTGCGGATATATTTTATTGCGAAGAATTTTATGATAAAAAACATGAAGTTTTTATGAATAAAAATCAGAATATGCTTTGTGAAACTATGGGTGTAAATAGACAATAGACAAGAAGCAATAGGAAATAATATATTAAAATGTACTGATTGTTGAAAAAAATACAAATTATTTCTAATAAATAGAGTAAAAAATTTAGACTTTTTACATGAACAAATGAACAAGACAAATAAATATATTCTTATATGTGATGATTGCCCTATAACTTGTTTGCTATTAAAAACAATTTTAGAAACCAATGGTTATAAAGTTGAAACAGTATTTAGCGGAACAGAAGTACTAGCAAAAATAGAAACGCAAGTATTTGATTTACTAGTTCTGGATGTCACAATGCCTGGGATGGATGGTTATGAAGTGGCTCACCACATCCAGCAAAATCGCAGTTTAAAGTGTTTACCGATTTTGTTACTGAGTGGCCATGAAGAAGATGAAATCCGAAAGAAGTGCCAAGCCAGAGTAGCAGGCATTATCCGCAAGCCTGTTGACATGAATTCACTAATAGAAATAGTTAAAAAAGCCTTAGAATTAAACGACTTTGAGCAAGCAAGTCTTGTTTAATAACAGCGATCGCACACACTGCCACATACCGCCCAAATCAGAATTTCTACACAAAATACGGTTGACCACCCCAACATCAGTAGGTATCCAGTTGTTCAAGTCGGAGTGAAAACTACTAAGCTGGTAGATAGCACGTTCAAATTCTACCGGAAATTCTGCATCGCTGTTTGGCGATTCAGGCTTCCCTATTGGCTAACTACTTGTAACTAAGATATGTTTGACGCATTAGCAGACCGTTTAGAATCCGCCTGGAAAAAACTACGAGGTCAAGATAAAATTTCGGAATCCAACATTCAAGACGCTTTGCGAGAAGTCCGCCGCGCTTTGTTGGAAGCAGATGTCAACCTCCAGGTAGTCAAAGATTTTATTAGCGAAGTTGAAGCCAAGGCGCAGGGAGCCGAGGTAATTTCTGGCGTGCGCCCTGACCAGCAGTTCATCAAAATTGTCTACGATGAACTAGTGCAAGTGATGGGGGAAGAAAACATTCCCCTAGAGGAAGCTGAACAAAAGCCTACCGTTGTGCTGATGGCTGGGTTGCAAGGTACTGGTAAAACCACCGCCACCGCCAAATTAGCTTTACATTTGCGTAAATTAGATCGTAGCTGTTTATTAGTCGCCACAGACGTATATCGCCCAGCTGCGATCGATCAGTTGATCACCTTGGGTAAACAAATTGACGTACCAGTATTTGATTTGGGCAGTGACGCTGACCCAGTAGAAATCGCCCGCCAAGGTTTAGAACGCGCCAAAGCCGAAGGTGTAAACACAGTCATCATCGATACCGCAGGTCGTCTGCAAATCGACGAAGATATGATGGCAGAATTAGCCCGCATCAAAGCCACAGTCCAACCCCACGAAACTTTGTTAGTGGTGGACGCAATGACTGGTCAAGAAGCTGCCAACCTCACCCGCACCTTCCACGAACAAATCGGAATTACAGGCGCAATTCTCACCAAGTTAGATGGTGATAGCCGAGGTGGTGCGGCGTTGTCAGTCCGGCAGATTTCTGGCGCACCAATCAAATTTGTTGGTATTGGGGAAAAAGTCGAAGCCCTACAACCTTTCTACCCTGACCGGATGGCATCACGGATTCTGGGTATGGGCGATGTGCTGACCTTGGTAGAAAAAGCCCAAGAAGAAATTGACTTGGCAGATGCCGAGCAAATGCAGGAGAAAATTCTGTCAGCAAAGTTTGACTTTACCGACTTTCTCAAACAGCTGCGTTTGTTAAAAAATATGGGTTCCTTGGGAGGCATTCTCAAGATGATCCCTGGTATGGGCAAGCTTTCTGATGATCAACTCAAGCAGGGAGAAACCCAGCTAAAACGCTGCGAATCGATGATTAACTCCATGACCAAGCAAGAACGCCAAGACCCAGATTTATTGGCAAGTTCTCCCAGCCGACGACGACGGGTAGCGAGTGGTTCTGGTTACAAAGAAGCCGATGTCAGCAAGCTGGTGTCAGACTTCCAAAAAATGCGATCGCTCATGCAGCAAATGGGTAAAGGTAACTTCCCCGGTATGCCCGGAGGTATGTTTGGCGGTGGTGGTATGGGCAATCCCTTCGCCGGCGCAGGCAACCGTCCCTCCGCACCTGGATGGCGCGGTTACACTGGTGGTGGCGGTGGCGGCACCAAAAAGAAAAAACCCAAAGATAAAAAGAAAAAAGGTTTTGGCAATCTTTAAGGAAGAGTCAATTGTCAAACCACTTTGGACTATTGACTCTTGACCCTTGACTATTAGTCAATAGCCGTAAACACTAATCAAGTGTTAAAATAGGCATTTCAGTATGGGAATTTATTAACAAAGGCACTTTCGCCCAGTTATTTCCCTCATCTATCCGCTGCCAAAAATCCATATAAACAGGAGAACGATTCTTCAACATGATCAAACTGCGCTTGAAGCGATACGGAAAAAAGCGGGAAGCGAGCTACCGTATTGTCGCCATGAATAGCCTCTCTCGCCGCGATGGTCGTCCTTTGGAAGAACTGGGCTTTTACAACCCCAGAACCGATGAAGTAAGACTAGACGTTCCCAGCATCGTCAAGCGACTACAACAAGGCGCACAACCCACTGACACAGTACGTCGCATCCTAGTAAAAGCTAATGTTCTTGAACAGGTCAGTGCAAAACCCGCATCATAACGAAAACACACAATTTCTTCTGACAACTAATCCCAACTACGTTGGATTAGTTAAATTTTTGATGCAGCCGTTTTTAGAATCTCCAAAGACTTTAAGCGTTGATTGTGAAATTTCTCACACCCTGAAAAAGGCTTGGATTCGCATTGCCTTTGACAGTGAAGATAAAGGCAAAGTATTTGGTCGAGGCGGACGCAATATTCAGGCGATTCGGACAGTAATTGCCGCCGCTGCGGAACTTGCTGGACAATCAGTCTACCTGGATATCTATGGCAGCAGTGCTATGGGGCGAGACGGTATGTCTTTTGATGAAGACCGCGAAGAGCGACCGCCACTCCCAAAAACTAGGGAAAGAGGCGGGAACAACGGGCCTAGACCTATTGCTAAACCTCGTTTCCGCTAGGTTTAAACTAAAAAGAAAGGAAGATGAGGGAGAAAAAGTATGAAGTATGAAAGATGAAGTCTGAAACTTAATCCTTCTGCATTGTGCCTCCTCTCATTGACCTAATTTCTAAATGCTATTTTTGAATGCAACTTCTAAATATCTCTGTCAGGGGGTGAAAATAGGGAGTGGCTGAAGTTCGTCTAGGTGAAAATGAAACAATTGACTCGGCACTAAGACGTTTTAAAAAGAAAATTCAAAGAGCCGGGATATTATCTGAAGTTAAACGCCGGGAAAGATACGAAAAACCCAGTTTGCGCCGCAAGCGTAAAGCAGAGGCTGCACGTAAAGGTGTTCGGTAATAAGGGTTTGAAAGCTTAATTAATTTCAACCTCAACCTAGTAGAGACGCGATCGCGTCTCTACTTCTGCGAGAAAAAACAGCAAAAAATAACTATCTGAGATAGTCATTAGCTAGTAAAAATGACGAATCATTAGAAAATAATGTAAAAATAAAGTTAATTAAAAATCTGAAAAATACTGAGACCGTTGTTAAAAATAACTCCCCACATATTTAAGAAATAACTATGGCAGATGCTTTAAAAATTCAGCTGCCAAATATTCCCAGTGCGATCGCTCTTGCAGGTGATGGTGAAGAAAATCTCAAAATCCTGTCTCGGCAAACAGGCGCAGTGTTAGTACTACGCGGACAGGAATTACAGATTACTGGTACAGATGCACAAATTAATTTAGCATCGCGGTTAGTGCGATCGCTAGAAGACCTTTGGATTAAAGGCAACAATATTTCCAATGCCGATATTTTAACAGCCCGTCAAGCCTTAGATAGCGATCGCGAAGACGAATTACAAGAATTACGTCGAGATGTTCTTGCTAAAACCCGTCGCGGTGATGAAGTCCGCGCCAAAACATTTCGTCAGCGACAGTACATTGAGACTATCCGCAAACGTGACGTTACCTTCTGTACAGGGCCAGCAGGTACAGGTAAAACTTATCTGGCTGTTGTTGTCGCCGTTCAAGCACTCCTCGCCAACCAAGTAGAAAAACTGATTTTAACTCGTCCAGCTGTAGAAGCCGGTGAAAGATTGGGTTTTTTACCAGGAGACTTACAGCAAAAAATTAACCCTTATCTCCGTCCACTTTACGATGCAATTTACGAATTTATTGATGCTGAAAAAGTCCCCAATTTAATGGAACGCGGCATCATTGAAGTTGCACCACTCGCATACATGCGCGGACGTACCCTAAATCATGCTTTCATAATAGTGGATGAAGCCCAAAATACTACACCTGCACAAATCAAAATGGTTTTGACGCGGTTGGGTTTTCGTTCGCGGATGGTGATTACAGGCGATACTACACAAACAGATTTGCCTCATAATCAACAATCAGGTCTATCAGTTGCTTTAGACATTTTAAAACACGTGGAAGGCATTGGTTTTTGCGAATTCACCCAAAAAGATGTAGTGCGTCATCCCCTAGTTCAGCGAATTGTAGCTGCTTATGAAAAATACGAAAAATAGTTATTAGTCAATGGTCAATGGTCAAAAATTTTCAACTGACAAATGACAAAGGACAATTAATTATGAGTGCAGATTTAAAAGAATTTTTAGAAGCTTGTGAAGCTTTGGGAACTTTGCGTTTAATTGTTACCAGCAGTGCTGCTGTATTAGAAGCGCGTGGTAAAATCGAAAAACTCTTTTATGCTGAATTGCCTAAAGGTAAATATGCCAATATGCACACCGAAGGCTTTGAATTTCATCTCAATATGGACAAAATTACTCAGGTGAAGTTTGAAACAGGTGAAGCGAAAAGAGGTAACTTTACAACTTATGCAATTCGCTTTTTAGATGATAAACAAGAACCTGCTTTAAGCCTATTTCTGCAATGGGGAAAACCAGGAGAGTATGAACCTGGTCAAATAGAAGCTTGGCACGATTTAAAAGAGAAATATGGCGAAATTTGGCAGCCTTTACCAATAGAGTTATAAGTCATTTGTCATTTGTTCTAGGTGGGGTAGAGCGACAGCAAAACTCAACATTGTTATTGGTGTAATGAATACAGGACTTACGCAAAAATAACGTAATTTCGTCATTACGAGCGATAGCGAAGTAATCTCCCTTAATGCTGGGATTGCTTCCCTACACTTCGTTCCGGTCACAATAATATTATCGGTGTTGCGTCAGTCCTAGAATAGACAGATTACATAATATTTAATTACGAATTAAAATGAAGGCAATTTGCAGTTTTTGCTTAATTGTTTTATTTTTGCTGGGATGGTGTGGAAATGCAGCCGCAGGTGAGTTATCAGAACGCTTGACTAACTTTCCCCAATGGGAAAAATTAACTTCTGTACAGCCAGCTTCCGGCGATTTAGCTTACCCTGAATGGATGGCTGGTACTTGGAAAGTTACAAGTACATTGGTCGATTTAGCGGCACCTTTAGCGCCAGATATTGTTACACCCGGTTTTGAAAGTAACCGTCAACAACTTAATCAACCTATCAGTTTTATTGTCAGATTTATTCAACAAAAACCAACAGCTATTAGTGGGTTAAAATTTATTCCCCAAATCAATAATTTTTCACCGATTTTAGTAGCAGATAGAGCCTTTAATAGCTTGAATTTAGCGAAAGCATATTTAGGTGAGCAAGCAGTATTATCAGTCAAAGTAGATCCAGAGTCTCCGAATCGGCAAATTACATTGTTACGCGGGGAACGGCAATTAGTCTCTATTGTGACAGCACGCGCTACAGAAAGTATTTCTGAGCATATATACATCACTGCGGAAGTATTTCAACAAATATTTAAAGGTGCTTCTCGCCCTTATTTGAATTCTGTAGAGTCGACAACTGCTTACCATAAATTGCCAACAAATAATCCCACAATTGAGGCAGATCAAGTTACTGCGGTCTATCTTTCACCCCAAGATCCAGATTACTTTCAGGCGGGTTCTCGACCTGTGGCGCTGTATCGCTATCGCCTCGAATTTTTTTCTGTAGAACTTTCACCTCATCCAGAAGAATGATTTTTTAGATTAGCTCTTGACTATTGCGTAATACATTATGTAGTATATTTGTCCAAGCTCAAGATCGCGCTCTTGGACAGAATAGATCATGGCAAAATTTCGAGATATTCTCACTTATTTTCGTCCTTACTGGAAACAGAGTGTTCTCAGTATTACCGCATCGAGCATTTACGAAATTATTGATTTGGTTGTCCCCTATGCGATTGGTCAGATATTAAATGTTGTGTCTAGCCAACCGTTAGATAAACCTCTGCAAAGTGCGATCGCATCTATCTCCGAAGTTACCAATTACCCAGTTGGTAAAACACTATCTTTAGCGGTTTTACTAGGTTTAATTTTTATCGTAACGGTAGTGAGAGCGCCTACACAACCGTGGTTAACGGTTTGGTTTCACTGGGATATTGCTTTAAGGTCACGCCGAGATAAAAGTCAAACAGCCTTAGAAAAAATCCTTTCTCTTCCCCTAGAATTTTATGATGTAAATAACCCCGGACGTATTGCTGGTAGAGTTGCTAGAGGTGTTTCTAACCATACTTGGACATATCCAGAAATTGCCGGACAGTTAATTCCTAAACTGCTGCGTGTAATCGGAATTTTTGGATTTATTTTATTGATTGAATGGCGAATTGCTATTTTATATCTGATTTCTTTTGTTATTATCCTCGTCTTTAGTTTGAAAGAACTACGGCAAATAATTTGGCACGAAGGACGCTTGGATAAATACATGGAAAATACCGAAAGTCGAACTTCTGAAATTATCACTAACATCAAAACGGTGAAAGCATTTGCTACAGAAGCTAGGGAATTAAAACGGCAACAACAACGTTTAAATCGTGAACTAACAGTAGTTGATTATCGTATCCACAAAAATTATACAAAACTAGTAGCTTGGCAAAAGACAGTCATTCAATTTTGTGTGTTTACGATTTTAGGTTTAACCTTAGCCGCTACGGTAGACGGGAGAATTTCTCTTGGTCATTTTGTCATGACCTTGACACTTTCGAGTATGGCTTATGCCGAATTAGAACCAATTAGCACCTTAGCAGAAGTTTTTGCGCGACGCTATTCTTCTATGTTGAGGTTTCATGAATTTCTGCAAGAGCCAACAGGCTCTGATATATCTAGTTTTTCAATATCAGACAATGACACCGAATCATCTTATAAATTTACTGGCAAAGTAGAATTTTCTCATATCAGTTTTGGATATCTTGCCAATCGACAAGTTTTGCAAGATATTAACTTGCTGATTGAACCTTACCAAACAGTTGCCTTAGTAGGACGTTCTGGTTCTGGTAAATCGACTTTAGTCAAACTGCTATTGCGGTATTTTCAACCCCAAGATGGTCAAATTTTGATTGATGGCCAAGATATTCGCAGCTTGGATGTAGGTAAGTATAGACGCAGATTGGCGATCGTTCACCAAGAGGTAGACGTTTTTAACGGCACAATTTTGGATAACCTCACCTACGGTAGACCAAACGCAACCTTTGAAGAGGTTCAAGAAGCCTGTCAGATTGCTAGAGTTGATGAGGTAGTACAGGTGTTACCCCAAGGCTATTACACTGTTGTTGGGGAACGTGGCGTAAGATTATCTGGCGGACAAAGACAGCGCCTCGGAATTGCCAGAGCGTTGTTAGTTAAACCAGACGTGCTAATTTTTGATGAAGCTACCTCCAGCTTAGATTATGAGTCAGAACGTTCCATTCAATTGGCGATGCGATCGATTCAGGGAACTTGTACCACAATTGTGATTGCTCACCGTCTGAGTACAGTCCGCGAAGCTGACAAGATTGTAGTGTTAGAACAAGGCAGAATCGCCGAAGTTGGTAGCCACGAAGAACTTTTGCGCCACGAAGGTATTTACCAACGCTTGCACTCTTTGCAAGAAACTGGCGAACTTTTGAGCTAAGTAGGCAATTTCAACGCAAGTCAATCTGTTTGTGGGGTGGATATAATTATCCTCACCCTACAGACATCTCTAAAGAACTTACTAAAATTTTTCCTACTCCCCTTGCTATTTTTTAAATCTGCTGCTAAGATTGTAAATCGTGGGACATACGGGTCGGTGTCCGAGTGGTTAATGGAGACGGACTGTAAATCCGTTGGTTTACGCCTACGCTGGTTCAAATCCAGCCCGGCCCACCTGCAATTTTAGATTTTGAGTTTATTCAAATTCAAAATCTAGAATTTGTCAAAATTTCGCCCGTGTGGCTCAGTGGTAGAGCACACCCTTGGTAAGGGTGAGGTCACGAGTTCAATCCTCGTCACGGGCTTTAAAAACACTGAATAGTCAATAGTTTGTAGTACATAGTCTAAATTACTTTTAGATTTCATCAATACTCAGCCTACAGGTCAAAACTTGCATAGAAGTTGCATAAATAAATGGCGTTGCTAATTAGTTGAAGGATTTTGCCTCACCCAGAGGAGCAGAGAGAATTAAGTATATTAGGCTTTATCTCCTGATTCAGCAACGCCATTTTTTCCTTGGGACTACTGTCTGACTGCTTACTTCACTTCTGCTTCAAATACACCTACAGGACAAGCAACGTTTGTCCCGCCTAAACCACAATAGCCGTTGGGGTTTTTGGCTAGGTATTGCTGATGATAAGCTTCAGCGTAGTAAAATTCTGGCGCATCTAAGATTTCTGTGGTGATTTCGCCATAACGCGCCTTGGTTAGTTCTTGTTGATAAGCTTCGCGGGATGCTTCAGCTTGTTGTTTTTGACTTTCAGAATAGACGTAAATCCCCGAACGGTATTGTGTACCAGCGTCGTTACCTTGGCGCATTCCTTGAGTGGGGTTGTGGCTTTCCCAAAAAACTTTGAGTATTTGCGCGTAACTAATAACTTGAGGATCAAACACAACTAATACCACTTCATTGTGGCCAGTCATCCCTGTACAGACTTCTTCGTAGGTAGGGTTGGGTGTGATTCCCGCTGCATAACCTACAGCAGTGGTATAAACGCCTGGAAGTTGCCAAAATTTACGTTCTGCACCCCAAAAACAGCCCAGTCCAAACACAGCTTGTTCCATACCTGTGGGGAAAGGTGGTTTTAGGGGATTGTTATTTACATAGTGATGAGCAGGTACTGGCATTTCTTTTGCTCGTCCTGGCAAAGCTTCTTCAGCAGTAGGGAGAGCCAGCTTTTTTTTACCGAATCCAAACAATACCATTGGTTCTAACTCTAAGGTTTGATATACATTTTCACTGTAGTTAATATTCTAACGATTCTGGCGATCGCTACTGATATTCTGCTAAAGCCTGCGATCGCATTTTGACTCGAAGCTGATATCTTTAGAGACTCGGAGAAAGAAGAGTTAGAGAAGCTCATCAAGCCACCTCAGAAATAACAGATACACAAGTATGCACTAAGGGTAACAAAGGCCCTAATTGTTCTTGGCCGTTTACGGCTAAATCGCTGTGACACAAATACACTTTTTCAGATACACGCGAGAGTAAATCTGTCAAAATTCTGCGTAATCTTTCTTGTTCTGTATTTTTTTCATCTTGGGCTGTCCAAGCTTCGCCTAATCTATCTCGTAAGAATAACGGCGCACCGAATAAGGTAGCTGCACCACCTTTTGCCCATAATGGTGAACCCGCATCTAGCCAAAAATGCCAACGGTGCGATCGCCGACTCGAACGATATTGGAAAATAGTTGCTAAGGTGACGGCTTTTCTTGACAAGCCAATAGGACGCAAGGGATAAGGATTGGCGGTGATAGTACCACGTCGTAAGAGTTGAATAAATTCAGCCAAGGGAGTGCTGAGTATTGAGTGCTGAGTGCTGAGTGCTGAGTGCTGAGTATTTATTAATACTTCTTCTGCCCCCTGCCTCCTGCCCCCTGCCTCCTGCCCCCTGCCTCCTGCCCCCTGCCTCAACCTAGTATCAATTTCCCAATAATGTTGGGCAGTTTCTAGCAGTTCTCGCAATGCGGCCATTTGGTCGTAGGGGGGGTTATTGTCTTTACAAAAAAAGTCTTGAATTGCTAGATACAACAGAGAAATGGGGCTAGGTATTAAACGCTGTTCTTGTTGCGATCGCTGTTTTTCAATCCACTGTAATATCTGACTATAAGCTGTGGTTGCGGCATAGCCAATTCTATCCCAGCGCTCAAAAGATGTGACTGGTAATAAATTAGGTCGGTCAGGATGAGGTACAAAGCAATAATCAGCGATTAAACCCGCACGTACTGGGTCGATGTGAGTGCTGAGTACTGAGGAGCCACTGCGTTGGGCGGGTTCCCCGACTTGAAGCAAGTGGCGTTGCGGAGTTAAAGATTCTACTTCTCCCCCTGCCTCCTGCCTCCTACTCAACACTACCAACATCTCAGCAACTGCATCTCGGTCTACCAAGCGCCCCAAACCTGGATAAATTAATGCCAACATGGTTAACAATGCCCTAATCATTGGTGAACTAATCAAGGGGCGTTGGTCGTTGAGTGATTCAACGGGGATGTTTTGCTTAGTGAGAATTTCGGTGATAGTATAACGAGCGATCGCATCTAAACCAGGTGCAATGATGGCAATTTCTTCTGGTTGTATTCGTCCTGATTTGATAGCTTTGCCAATGACCTCGGCTGTAGTTCGCAGTAGTTCAGCACGAGATGTAGTTTGAATTGATTGTACTGTTGCTGGTAACTCTAACATTACCAGTGGTTGTGTAATAAATTCTACTATTGGTGTAGCTAGTTGCTCTGCCAAAGACTCTTCCACGGGTGCAAACAAAGTTTCTAAGCGACAATGCCTGGCTAAACCTTCCAAATAGTTAGGATCTGCGCCTAATCCCCAGCGGATAGCTCCATCAGGATTATAAGTAAATGCACCAATTGCGCCACGTTCTAAAAGTGTTTCACATAACTGACGGGCTACAGCTGGATAATCATCAACATCATCAGCTAGTATGGCTTGATACCTTTGGGTCAGGCGCTCTTGGTAATGGCGATCGCTTAACAAATGCTGAGAGTATAGTTCAGTTATAATCCCATAAGTGAGTAAGCCTCGCTCTAAACACCAGTTACGCCAATCTAGCAGCAAAGATGCCAGAAATTCCGGCTCTAGATTTATGCCATTTTCCTCTAAACCTTTTTGCAAAACCTCTGCAATTCCTTCACAGGGTGTGCCACTATAAGCAGCTAGTTGCAATAAATCCAAAATCCGCCGCACTAAACGGTATTCATTCACTCCCACCCGACGCAATACTTCTGCATCTAATTGCTCACGCCAGAGTTTTGTTGCTAATTCCTGTTCCGTTTCTGGGCGTAATCTTACCGGAAATTGTGCCTTGAGATGCAACAACTCAATTAGTAAAGGCCAAAATAAAATAACTTCATCCTGAAAAAAACCTAATGGAGTTTTAGCACGAATAGGGTATTTTCCTAAAGTTTTTGTAACAATTTTGTCAGATAATTCTCGACGATTATCATCATTGGCAGCTAAGACCAAAACTCCCGGTTCTGTTTGCTTCAAACCTAAAGGTTTCGAGATGGAATTGTCTGATTTTTTTCCGGCTTTTTTAGTATAAAATAATTCAAAGTTATGATTTTCTATTTGCAGCCAACGACAAAAATGTTCTACTAAACGAGTTGTCTTACCACTGCGGCTATTGCCGACAATCCAAACAGAATGCGAAATCACAAACTTTCTCCTTCTAGATTTGGTTAGTATATCTTGTGCGTTAACTTAGGGTTAAGAATCACTAGAAAAGGCTGGATAATTGCCTAAAATGAATAATTTTGTTTTTACTCAAAAAATTTACTCTTACTTACTAGCTGCTTACCGTTGGTACTTATTAACGCCACAGCGTTCTCTTGATGAGGCTTATCAAGCAGCGTTACAAATTAAATCCATAGAAGATGAGCATTTCAACGGACAGAAGATAGACGTTGACTCAAGCAGCTACAGCAGCAGCATGATGGATTATTTTGAGTTAGATCTAAAAAAACAATTAAAAATTGCCAGGATGCGCTTGACGGAATTTCGAGCCAGCCGTTGGTTTTCTAACGAATCTAATCAAAAAGCAGCCCGAAAAACCGGGATAGAATATCCCAGTGCTGACATCATTTTAGAAAAGTTAAGATTTATTGATGAAGTCATATCAAAATATACTGTAGCTGATCCTGAGATTAATTCTGCAATAGTTACCCAACCACAAATAGTCAAAGTTGATGAGGTCGCTACACAAAAATCACCTGCTCCATTGACGACACCATCAGCCAATAAAAATATAGAACAAAAACTAAAACCACGGCGAAAAGCTGATACAACAGGTGTATTGCCGCGCTCAATTTTAGGTACAATTAGTCGTTTACAAGTTGAATTAGACCCTAATTCAGAGCAAGATGTTGTTCAAAGTTTTCGTCAGGCTCAAAGAAGAACCATTATATCGATCAGATTTATATTATTACTAATTATTGTACCTCTTTTAGCACATCAACTATCAAAAACTTTGATTGTTGGGCCATTAATTAGCCATTTTAGACAAGATGAAACAGCAAATGTCTTCATCAATTTTGAAATGGAAGAAGAAGCACTGGCAGAATTACAAAGATTTGAGGAAAGACTTAAATTTGAAAATTTAATTGGACTGACACCAACGCTGAATCCAGAAGCAATAGAAGATAAACTGAAAGAAAAAGCAGCAGAAATTGCTGAAGAATTTCGAGGCGAAAGTGCTAATGCGATTAAAAATGTTTTTGCAGATATTTTCTCGGTAGTTGCTTTTGTGTGGTTGCTGCTGGTTAGTAAGCAATCTATTTCCGTACTAAAAGATTTTTTTGATAATCTTGTTTATGGCTTGAGTGATAGTGCCAAGGCATTTATTATTATTTTGTTTACCGATGTATTTGTAGGATTCCACTCTCCCCACGGCTGGGAAGTAATTTTAGAAGGGATATCTCGTCATTGGGGTTTACCTGCTAATCGAGATTTTATCTTTTTGTTTATTGCGACATTTCCAGTAATTTTAGATACGATTTTTAAATACTGGATATTCCGTTACCTTAACCGGATTTCGCCTTCGGCTGTTGCAACTTACCGCAATATGAATGAGTAGGTGGGGGAGTTAGAAGTTGGGACAAAGAAATAAGGAAATTATTGAATACTCAGCACTTTGTCATCAATGAAATATAGATTAGAAACTATCCTCAGTCTACCAATCATTATGTTGATTTTTCTGGTGGGGATGCAGCCATTGGGATATCGAGAACTGAGTTCACCAGGATGTAGAGTGAAAAAATGGGAGATCCCAGAGTCTTTACAAAATACCCAGCGAGTTCTGATTCAACGATCGCCTGTTAGTTGTTGTCAAGATGATCTCTCATGTCTCGATCAAGTTTTATATCAACCAGAAAACAATCAATTAGCAGATAAACAAGCCCTAATTACTTCTATTGATCGCAGTTTACAATATTTGCAAACATCACGAGCGATCGCAGCTTATCAAAAATATCCAGTCACGGGAATTACCCGCGATCGCATCATCAAAAGCTTAACCAGATTCCGCCAACTCCTCCTCACATCTCAATCTGCTCAAGAATTACATCAAGCCATCGAACGCGAGTTTGTTTATTACCAGTCTGTTGGTAAAGACGAAAAAGGCACAGTTTTATTTACCGCTTATTATGAACCACTGTATCAGGCTAGTCGCTCTCCCACAGCGGAATTTCGCTATCCGGTTTATCGATTACCTGCTGATTTCAACTCCTGGCCGCAGCCTCATCCTACCCGCTTAGAATTAGAAGGTGCTGATGGCTTACAAGGAGCGTCAGGAAAATTGCGCGGATTAGAGTTATTTTGGTTCCGCGATCGCCTGGAACCATATATGATTCAAATTCAAGGTTCGGCGCAGCTACAATTGACCGATGGAACTAAAACAACTATAGGTTACGCAGGTAATACAGCTTATAACTATAAAAGTATTGGCAGAGAACTAGCCAATGATGGCAAATTGCCTTTACAGGGGATGACAATGCCTATCATCCTCGACTATTTTCAACAGCATCCCCCAGAATTAAATATATATATCCCCCGTGATCCCAGTTTTGTGTTTTTTCAAGAAAACCACGGCGCACCAGCCCAAGGTTCGATTAATGTCCCACTCACACCAGAACGCTCAATCGCTACAGATAAGTCTCTCATGCCTCCTGGTGCTTTAGGTTTAATTCGCGCGGCTTTTCCTTTTGCCACGAGTAACGGTGAGATGGAACATCAGATTGTTAGCCGTTATGTGCTTGATCAAGATACAGGTGGAGCCATTAAAGGTGCAGGTAGAGTGGATTATTTTTTGGGTACTGGGAAAGTTGCAGGCGATCGCGCTGGTGTTACTGTTAGCAATGGACAATTGTATTACTTGTTACTCAAGCCTTAAAAAACTAGACACTATAGCCAAAGCATTAAAATTATTGGGTTCCTACTCAGCACTCAGCGAGAACTTGTGTTGATCAAACTGTGGGGATTCAGCAGCATTTTGCTATAAATAGCAAAAAAATTTTCAACTTGGAACTCATCAAATCATCTGCCGTCATTCTTGCTAATAGTCAATATTTAGACAGAGCAATGTTAAAGCTTGCTTTTATTTTATGCGTATTTAAGTTGATTGTGATGTGAAATGGATCGCTTTTCTTTTTTTATAGTTTTATCACAGATAAGTTACTTATCTTAATATTTTGCCAAAACAAAAGGAAAATCAAATCTGAAATAATGATTAATTCCCTTGTATTTGATGATGTAAGTTTAAGTTCCAGTTACTACGACTAATGCTCGTTTATATTAGCAGCACCTTTATTCTGAATTTTAGCGATCGCGGGTTAACTACAAAAACTCAGTGCTGACTACGCTTCACTGTTAGGGGAGCATATTGAATGGTTACTAACCACTTCTTAGCTGCATTTATTCAGTCCATCATTGGGAGTTGAAAGTGTTCAGGATTTTAGTTGATGCCGATTTAATCTTAGATGCTTTGATAAATCGCCACAAATTGACAGAAGATGTCAGAGAATTACTCGATGGGGTGCATCCATCAATTAAGTTGTATTTAACAGATATTGGCTGGCAAAAAATAGCCGCTTACACTAGTCGCTTGCAAAACAGTCAAATTGCGGAGATAGTTATTGATTGGTTGCGCGAAAAAATTCACATTTGTATTGTTGACCAGCAAATTTTGCAACTAGCACGCTCGTTACCCTTGAGAGATTTTGAATCTGCTGTAGAGTTAGTTTGTGTCAGTGATCAATTGCTAGATGCGATCGTTACCCATACACCAGAGAATTTTGTGGAAGCACCAAATCAGCTATGGGTTTGGTCTGTAGGCGACTTGTGGTTGCGAGCCGATTTAGAAAGACAGTTACAAAAGTGTCTTTGATTGGTTCATAGTCAATGGTCAATAGTACTGAGTAGAGCATATCTCCCCTGTATCCTGACACCCTGACCTCTTTATAGTCCAAATTTTTCAGGAAGATGGTTGAAAATAAAGTTTTTTTAGGGATTTTCTAGGCGCAGGTTTTTTTTGGTGCTAGGATCTAGCACTATATATTGAGATAAAAGTGCTGTAGCTGTGAAACAAAAGCCAAAACCGAGGATTGCTTTGCTTCGTGAGAGAGCAGGGCTGACCCAGCTTGAATTGTCGCGTCTTGTTGGCGTAACTGAAAGCACTATTCAAAACTGGGAAAGCGGCAGAACTGGGACAGACCACATTGAAAGAATCATTAGGTTCTGCAAGGCCTTAGATTGCCAAGTAGAAGACCTAATAGAATATGTGAATGAACCATTAGAAGAACCTGTAGCGAAACCAAGTTCTATAAACGAAATACATCAGATATTGGGAACTGAAGCAGCAGCTTCAACCATAAATTCTGAAAGTGAAGTTACTCAAAAGCGTCAAGCCACGAGTAGCTAACGTAGCCCTTAAGTAAATTCCCTGGACTAACCGATAGATAATCTCTCAAAAGTATTTGGCAAGAGATAATCTGTCGGTAATTTTCAAGTATTCAATTTTAATTAGTTTGATTGTATCTCCATAAATTATCTACTGTTACAAACTGGTAGCCTTGTTGTAGTAATTGGGGAATCAAGACTTCTATTGTTGCAGCTACGTCTTGTCCGCCACAAACACCATCATGTAAAACAATGAGTGAACCATTTTGTACTTGTTGGTTGACTCGCTGCACTACAGTGGTAATTCCCGGACTGACCCAATCTTCTGGTACAACACTCCACATTACCGGACGGTAATTCCATTGACGGAATAAATTTAAAGTTTTTGGTGTAAATAAACCATTGGGAGGCCGAACATCGCGTACTTGTTCAGGTAGGAGGTTACAACTATCGTAAATAGCCGCTTGGGTTTTTGCTAAACTTTCCTTGAGTTCATTGGGGGTAAGTAAAGGAAAGGAACGATGATCGTAACCATGCAATCCAATCCAATGGCCGCGATCGCACACGGCTTTAGCAACCTCTGGTGAACGGTTAACACAAGCACCCAACCAAAAAAAACTGGCGGTAATATTGTAGCGGTCTAAAACTTGCAATACTTGGCGGGTGTATTGGGGATGGGGGCCATCGTCAAAAGTCAGGGCGATCGCTTTGGAGTTGCGATCGCCACACCAAAGACAATCAGGAAAACTCGGTTGAAGAATCCGATAAATAAAAGGGAAAAAGGGAGCAAACTGCATTACCAATTTTTTTTGTAGCTTCCCCTAGTCTAGCTCTAGAATTTTGGGTGTAAGGGTGTAGGAGTATAAGGGACTTATTTTCCCTCTGAATTCAACTCGCCAAACTTCGGACTCCACCAACCTTTGGCTGTACTAAAATAAGCCACATCTTTATGCTTCTTATCTTGACGAGATGCAGCAGAACAACGCAGCATGGTTTTATTTTGTCCATCTTTGGTGTAGCTATACTCTTCTAGTGGTTTTTTACAGACTGGACAGGGATATGAGCTTAACTTAGCAGGCGGTTGGGAGTGATTTTCTGGTTTGGTTTCTTGGGTGCGTGGTGGTTGCCAAGATTTGCTGAAGTCACTCCAAAATAGGACTATATTTGCACAGCCACTGGTGCATTTGAGGAAATATTTTTTCTTGACCTTGCTGCTGGGAATTTTAGCGAGAAAATTATTACATTCAGGACAGCGTGTTTTAGATGTATCATATTTGCGTTTAGCTAATGATGTTTTGGCACTTGATGGAGTTATAACAACAGTTTTGGCTTTTACTAAAGCCGGGGCGAAGTAATTTTGATTCCAAGTTGTTAAGTATTGCTGCCAGCTTTGTTTGCCTGCGGCGATCGCATCGAGGGCGCTTTCCATTTTGGCTGTGAACTCTGCTTCTAGTAAATCTGGCAAAGCTTTCTGCAAAAAATCATCCACTTCTAGCCCTAAAGTTGTGGGTTGAAGATTACCCTTGGTTAACTCCACATAACCCCGCTTTTTTAAAGTAGCGACAGTAGGAGCGAATGTACTAGGACGACCAATGCCTTTGCGCTCCATGAGTTGTACTAATTTCGGTTCACTGTAACGAGGTGGCGGCTGAGTCTGTTTTTTCTCCGAATTCGCATTCTCTAGAGTTAATGCTTGTCCCTGCTGCACAACAGGTAAAACAAAATCTTTGCTGAGGTTATTCCAGTAGCGAGCGTAACCGTAAAATTCGACTACTTGGCCTCTGGCTTGCCATAACAAGGAACCAGAGTGTGTGATAATCTGAGTCTTGCAGAGTTGAGCAGCCCGACATTGAGATGCGATCGCTCTTTTCCAAATCATCACATATAAATCAAATTCCTCAGCAGGTAATTCTTGACGTAGCTGGACTGATGGACGAAACACATCGGTAGGGCGAATCGCTTCATGGGCTTCTTGGGCTGTTTTAGCGCTGCGATGCTTGGCAACTTGCTGCGGTACATTCTGCGGATCATGTTCTTCCAACCACTGACGAGCCGCAGCGCAGAACTCAGGACTTAACATTACTGAATCTGTTCGCATATATGTAATTAGCCCCGCCTCATACAGCTTTTGAGCTAAAACCATCGTTTTATCAGGAGCTAATTTCAGCTTGGAACCTGCTGCTTGTTGCAAGGTGGAAGTAATAAATGGTGGTGGTGGTTGACGATAAACAGTTTTACCTTCAACATGAACTACTTGATGGGGATGCTGACGTGCTTCCTCAACTAATCGTATGGCTTCTGCTTCTGAAAGAACCCGCTTAGATTCTGGCGCTTGAGTGTTATTATTACCCGCTGCATCATCGTGGGCTTCTGTTTCTGTTTCTGGTGCATCACTGAGAGAATTGGCTGTACCTTTATAAAAAGCTCGGAACCCTTCAGCGTAGTCTACCCAAACACTCCAATAGTCTTGGGGTACAAAGGTGACAATCTCCCGTTCTCGCTGACATATTAGGTGCAACGTCGCACTTTGCACTCGCCCGACACTCTTCGCACCGTTGTTTAACGCCCAAACCAAGGGACTACCTTTGTAGCCTACAAGCTTATCAAGACAATCGCGGCATAACCCAGCACCAACTAAGTTAAAATCCAGTTTACGAGGATTAGCGATCGCACTTCGTACCGCCGATGCTGTAATTTCACTATAAATAACTCGTTTCGGTTCTCGCAATCCCAGCACTTCTTTTAAATGCCAAGCAATTGTTTCACCTTCTCGGTCTGGGTCAGTGGCGAGAACAACTTCATCAACCTGCTTACTAACTGCCTTTAGCTGCTGGATAGTTTCTTTAGAGCGTTGGTCACGGGGTACATAGTTGCACTTAACACTACCATCATTAATGACGAAACCTAAAGAATCTTCCCCCGTATCACTCAGTTCGCGGATGTGTCCACAACTAGCCCGCACAATCCAATCAGCACCCAAAATCTGACTGAGCTTTTTGACTTTCCCAGGAGATTCAACAACTAGAAGGCGTTTCGGCATAGATGCTTTTGATAACTGAGATTCTAGTCTTTGATATGGTAATACGATTTGATTCCTGAACTATCAATCATCACGCTCTACTTAAAAAAATGCAATAAAATTAACCGCAGATGCACGCGGATATAGACGCGATAGCGGCTTCCCAGAGGGTACGCAGATAGGCATTTTTATGAGGCGTTGATGAATTAAGATAGGACTTACTCAAGAACTCTCTCAAACTCTTATAACTTTGTGTCCTTTGCGCCCTTTGCGGTTCGTTTTTTCATAATTTTGCGTAAGTCCTGTAAGAAATAAAATCTCAGGTAATTAAATGTTCAACTCCTTCTCCCCTATGCGCCTCTGCGTGAAACAAATTCATCCCGTATTTTTACTTTCTTATTGAATTAAAATAACCGCCTCTTGAACTTTCATAGAAAGTGCTTTTTGTAGACCTTGTTCAACTTTTTGAGTGAGTTGTTCAAAAGCTGCTTGATTATTAGTTAATTGTTCTCGAAAGACATTTTCTAATTCCGGTTTGATTTGGACGCACATATCTGCAATTTTCTGATCGTTCATTAAACTAGAACGAATCCAACTGGGGATATCGATATTTTTCTTAATTGTTTCTTGGACAGTTTTGCGATTGAGTTCCATACCTGCGGCCATGACCGAAGCACCGTAGACTAATGCGATCGGCCAGGTTAAGTGTCCTGTAAGAATCAGAGTAATGATACTAGCAACAGTACCACCACCAATGACGACGTTGACGATAAACGCCACTGTGTCAGCCAAAATAGCATCACCAATTCGTAGTTCGGGGTTGACAAAAGCTGGTTCGATGCTATCTTCAAACCTTAAACTACTTCTAGGTATCTGAAATTTTCGGCAGATGGGGTCGGTAACGGCTGCTAAGTCTGGTTGAATTTTGTTGTTAAACCAACGAATACATTGATTATTAATTATTTGCTGGGCGACATTACCTTTTAACCACTCTTCTGCGCGATTTTTCATTGATGTTTCCAGATCAGCTAGAGTGCGAATTTTATTTTTTTGCCAGTCTTTTACTCCTGGTCTGACGGCGTGATCAATCAAGTTTTCTGCTAATGGCTGAGTTAACAATTCAACTAACTCTGGGATATGCCTACTAATTAATTCTGTGAGTTTTTGAGAATCCAAAAGTTGATTCACTTCTTGTTGGAAAGCCGCCGCCCGCAGATCCCATCTTCCAACTCGCGCTAAACCCAGTGCAATGCAGCGTTCTGGTTCAGGATCGGGGCGGAGTTGGCTTTCAGGTTCGGGAAACATTTGCTGACAAATTTGATGGGTAAATTTCATCCGCGATGCACCACCAGTCATCAGCACTAATTTTGGGATTGTCTCAAGTTGTTGTAGCTTGGTTTTGGCTTCGCTGACAGCATCATGAAATGCTTGAATCCAACTTTTATTTCCTAGTTCGGGTAAAGGTTGGTGTAGAATTTCCTCCATCATCAATTTGTTGACTTGGGGGATAAAATAAATTTGTTCGTTGATGGATTCAAAGCCACGGGCAAAAGATTGCGGGTCGTTATATAGCTGTTCATTAGAAAAATAATCTTCTTTGGCTTTGCGACAGGCTAATTCACAACGTGCTTGGTGATGGGGATATTCTTGAAATACTTTTTCGAGTAATGGTTTTTGCTCATGTTTATCAAGAGTCCGGGCAAAAATTGCTTTGTCAATTAAGGATGCACCTAAAGTATTACTACCAAAATCTAACGGAATTTCATGTAAGCTTTTTACCAAGGTAAAATCTGTGGTTGAAGAGCCAATATCCACAATTAGCACCGATGCTAGGAGTTTCTCATACTCCAACTTTCCGGCTTCTTTGGCCTGCATAAAAGCCGCACGGGATTCGGGTATGACGTTGAGGTGGGGAATACCAGCCTCTTGAAGTAGTTTTTGATATGCTTGGCGATCGCTCATTGACCATCCTGAAGGACAACCAATGTAAAAATAACTACTTTCCTCGCCTTCTATTTGTTTGCTTTCTTGGAGTTTTTGGTAGTAAGTAGCGAGAAAAGTTGAGATTGTTTTTTTGTAATTGGGATCGTGGTTGGGTTTTTGCTTAAAAGATATACTTAGTTGGGTAACGCCAGCTTGAATTAAGGCTTGTTCCCCTACCAAATAACCGAGTTTGGGATGCCAACCTAAAGCAGTAATTTGATTTTTCTTGTTATTAATTTCTAGCATTTGGGGCGGTTCGATGCTTTCGACTATGGCTTTGGCTACGGCTGTCTCACCATGTCCCAAATCAAAACCGATTGTTTCTAAAATTCTCATACTTTTATTGTCTGCTATTCTCTCGCCTCAGAGTATGCTGGCTCAATCACTCGACCACGCCGGAGTAAGCGATCGCCTTTTAACAAGGCAGGTGTGATGGTAACGTAATCTTTGGTGTTTGGGTCGATGCTCGGCTCAAAATCAAAATACTCCCGTTCACTTTGGGGTGCTTGCTGTTGGTAAAGTTGAGCGCGAATTCCTTGAGACATGAGAATTTGCGGGAGGAGTTTTGTTAAAGCGATCGCCATTTGCGGTTGTTCGAGAAATGATGCACCCATCAGCCTTTGAAGAAAATTCAGTAACTCTGGTAGTTCTTCTAAAGTGCGATCGTCTTCTAGTTTGTTTCCTTCGGCAAATCTAGCCACTGCTAGATCAATAGTATTCAGCGCATCAGCTAAGTTATCTAAAAGCAGTTTGCTATCCACTCGCAGCACAGGTTGGGGTATCTCTAATGATTCCGTAGAGGTAACATTACTCTTGTCCAGTTGCAGCACAACTTCTAAACCGAGAAGCAGTGAAGTTAGTAATATACCCATCCACGCACTCAGGGTAATTTTCGTTAAAGAAAATAAAGAGCCGAAAATACCTATATAAATAAGTGCTTTGAGCAGTTTTAGGATGACTCTGTTGGGGTCAAAATTTGCTGCTAGGTTAGTAATTGGCTTTTGCTCTTTTAAAATAACTTGAGACTGGTTAACCACAGTCAAAGTAGCGATTGACTGTCGTAGCATATCTAAAAAAAATGATGCTAAACGTACTTGAGTTAAATTTAGCTCGCTAATATAAATTCTTTCTAAATTATCAAGTCGATTTTGAACTAGCTTAACTATTTGTTCAACACTAGTTATATTATCAATCTCTATCTGTAGTTGGTTACGTTCTGCGTTAAACAGTGTAGTTATAGTTTTCATTGGTTAAGTTTACTAATCGCACTTCACCCTTTATAAATTTAGCTTATAGCGGTTCCCTGATTGCCAGAAAAATTAACTCCCGATGGATAGATCCAGAAAGGTTATATCCGTGAAAAGCTAAAAGCTAAAAGCGAGGAGTAGCAATAACTCCTTACTTTTAGCCTTTTAACTAGTTATAGATTATCAAAACTTACGACCCAAGCTTAACAGCTAAGATAAAGTGTAAGATTCATAATTTAACCAAACCATTGAGAAGGTTCACAACCAGGCTCAACTGTGCCACTTAAATGATGATTAATCCAAGCGGATTTATCTTGCATAATTGCAAAAATGCCTTGATGAATTAAGTTTTGTAAATGTAGTTTATGCTCTAATGGACTACGGGGAAATTTTTGCTCTATTGGACAATCTTTGATGATGTTTTGTAGCGGAAATTCTCGGTCAAATTCCTCGTTATAAAAACAGGGAATGCGGCTAATCACGAAATTAATCAGTTCTTGACGTAATTCAGGAATTACAAAGGTTTCTTGATAAGGATGATATGAATATGTGTCTAATACACTGCCAATTTCTCTGACTACTGATTCGCGTGTTAAATTGACTACTGTTTTCATAAGTTTTTATCTCCTTTTAAATACGGTTGAGTCTTCTTTGAAAGAATTGATTCTTGAAAGACTCACTGAATTTTGCTCATCAGCCAAAACTACTTAGCCTAAATTGGTTTTTATACCCAACTTTTTACTTTTATATCGGTACAAAATTCGACATTTAGCTAGAGTTGTTTAAGTTAAATTTTATACTTTAAACTTCTAGCCTATGTCTATAAATTCCCACTAAATAGTACAGTACCGAAACTTTATATCCACAATGCTAATTATTTCAAATTTCTATTTTTCTGGCGAAAATCTACACAAAACGCATCATAATCATTAGGGGATCAATTTTAATTTTTTATTAACAACATCCTTAAGACGGAAATATTCAAGAAAGTAAACCTTGCTAAGTAATTTACATTACTTATTGATTGATTACCTATTGTCTCTAAATAATTTTTTATTTAACTCTATGTATTAAAAAAAACAAATTATTGAGGTAGAAGTGTAGCAAATCCTGAAAAAAAAGACCTGGCTACGCAGAGCAACCAGTCTAACGATAGATGTAATTAAAAGGTAAAAATTTTGAAAAAGTTCACACTAGTGAGAGTTAATTGATGCAAATGATGATTAATTGCAACGGACGCGGCCAGTCCAGAAAGCATTGCGCCTTCAACAAGATTACCGCCGCACCAATCACCACAACAAACCAAAGGTAGGGAAGTATTGGCAGATAAAACAGTTTCTGTCCAAGGATGACTGGGAAAGGCATAACGCCAACGATGTACTTGCAGCCATAAGGGTGTTTCTAACCAAGGAAGAGCTAGAGTTTGGGCGGCTTGCTGCAACATTTCCTGTCCTACAGGTTGCAAGTCTGAAGTTTCTAGATGCTGTTGGGCAAACTTGGCACTGCTTTGGACGACAAATACAGGTTGTGGCGGCTGGGGACGCTTGCTACTATCTAAACCAATCCATCCCAAAATGGGATCATTGGTAAAACTTTGGGCTTGCCAATCTGGTAGGAGTAGGGAATCAGCAGGATAGCCGGCGATCGCACTGATACAAGGCGCAAATTCTACCGCCCGCAGGTTATTTAAAAAGTCTGTTCCTAATAAATTTTCTCCCAAGGGTTCTAACAACATCACAGCTTGGGGTGCAGGAATCGCCAGCACAATAGCTTTGGCCGTGATTTCTTCATGACTAGATTCGAGAATTAACTGCCAAGCATTTTCGGGAGTTGGATGAATCGCCATCACCCGTTGATTCAAGAACACATCCAAACCTTGAGCCAAAAATTTAGCGATCGCACTCATCCCCGCAGGTGCAATATAACGCGGTGCAGCGTTGGGGAGTTCATGATGATTCCACACTGTGATAATTTGGCGATCGCGCAATAAATCGACAAACTCTTGGAAAAATTCACCCTGGGGTTTCAGATAACACGCCCCATGATCTGCCCAAGTTTCATGTAAACGGCGTGTAGCGACTCGTCCCCCCAAACCACGGGACTTTTCTACAACTAACACCGAATATCCCGCTTGCTTTAACTGCTGGGCGCAAACTAAACCCGCCATGCCAGCACCAATCACTGCAACATCTATCATTAGTTAATAGTCCTGAGTCTTGAGTCTTTGGTTATTATCCAATGACAAATTACAGATGGTGAAGGATAAAAAGACTACTAAAGACCGCCAAACGCTAATAGTAGAATAAAGTACAGATAAGCTGCACGGAAGGGAGGAAGGAACATTGGATGAACTCAGGGCGGCCTTAGAACTAGCAACCGATGATGAATTGCAAGATTTAACAGCAATTTTATTTAGTCGAAAGTTCAATCCCCTAGATTATGTTCAGACACCTGAACCTATCGAAATTCAAAGCCAGAGCCGCCAAGCTTGGTTAGACTCACTAGAAGAGCGTTTTCGGTTTTTGGCAGCAGATGGGGTAACAGTATTGCGCGGACGTACAAACCAAGTAACTTACCGCCAAGCGCTAATTCAAGTTTGTAAATATTTAAAAATTCCTTATTCCCATCAGTTAACAACTGTTGATTTAGAAGCAGAAGTATTTTTACATCTGCTTGGGCAAGTATGGAAAAAACTGCCGGAAAAAGAAAAACAAAAATTGACAGTCAAAGTACAGCGTCATTTGGTGAAAACAGAACTTAAAGAACCTCTACCAATCATGTTGCAACGTGACCCCTTGGGATTAATTTTTAAGGGTGGTAGTGCTTTAGCTGTGACTTCTGTAATTCAACCATTTATTCTCAAACAAATTGCTCAACAATTTGCGCTGCATTTTGCTACCTATCAAGTAGCGAAACAAGCCGCAATTACAGGTTCAACAGTAGCAAAAACTCAGTTTGAAACATACTTCGCCTTGCAAATGGCGCGACGAGGTATGACGTTGAGTGCAGCGCGTTATGGAGCAGTTCGCACAATGTTTGCCTTTGTCGGGCCAGCTATGTGGACTTGGTTTTTAGCAGATTTAGGTTGGAGAGCGATCGCCACTAATTATGGTCGCATTATCCCGACTATTTTTGCCCTAGCACAAATTCGTCTCACTCGCACAGAATGTTGGGAGCCAGCTTGAAACTTGCTTTTGATCATCCCAACCCTAAAAGCCAATTTGCTTGGAATTCTTGCCAAATTGGGCTATTAATTTTTCCCCTTGCGCCGTTTTTAGGGTTTGTGGCGATGGCTTTGGCAGCTTTAATCACTTGGCTGCAAAAATCCCGCACAATTATTCGCCGCCCGATCAACCGGGGATTTGCCCTGTTTACTTTATTCCTGATAATTACAGCAGGATTTGCAACGAATCAAACCGATGCTTTTTTAGGTTTATTTAATTTAGTACCTTACTTTTTTGTTTTTGCCGGCTTAAATAGTTTAATTCAGACTATTGCTCAATTGCGCCACATAGCTTGGATTTTGGTAATTGGTGCTGTACCAGTAATCATTATGGGCTTTGGACAATTGTTTTTAGCTTGGGCTTTAAAATTACAGTTTTTGTGGATTGTTTTAGATTGGGCGATCGCACCTGGAGGAGAACCGCCAGGGCGAATGGCGGCTTTATTTATGCACGCCAACCTCTTGGCTGCTTATCTAGCGATCGTCTTTACTGTAGGGTTGGGGCTATTGCTAGAACAATGGCAATTAAAAAAGAAAAAAAATTCTCAACTCTATTTTCTTGCCCTGACTGTAATTGCCAGTTTTGCCGCCTTAATTTTAACCAACTCGCGCAACGGATGGGCGATCGCCATAATTGCCTGTTTAGCTTACGCACTATATCAAGGTTGGCGCATCTTGGTTGGTAGCGTTGTTGCTGTTGTAACTACTACTCTTTTAGCAGCTTTTGCCCCTTCCCCCATTGCCCAAATTTTTCGCCGAGTTGTCCCGGCTTTCTTTTGGGCGCGGTTAAACGATGAAATGTATCCAGATCGACCAGTGGCTTTAATGCGAAAAACTCAGTGGGAGTTTGCTTGGTCTTTAGCACAACAGCATCCTTTCACTGGTTGGGGTTTACGTAGTTTCTCCGCACTCTACAAAGCCAAGATGCACATTGATTTAGGTCATCCTCATAACTTGTTTTTAATGCTATCGGCGGAAACGGGATTTCCTACTACTCTTGTGTTTTGTGCTTTACTAGCTTGGATATTAATTGCAGGCATTCAATTTTTGCGCCAATCCAATTATTTACCTAAAACCGATAAGTTAATATTCTTCAGTTATCTTTTGGTATTTGGGCAATGGATACTATTTAATACAGTGGATGTCACTTTATTTGATTTTCGAGTTAATACACTCTCCTGGTTATTTTTATCAGCTATTTGTGGAGTTGTATTTCATTCTCATCAAAATTACAAGCTTTCGCCAAATGAAAACTAGTACAACAAGTCTGAAGGGTTAAATGAATGCACTTGTCTAGTCTATTTGTGTTGGATGCTTGATTTACGCTTGTACTATCTATATAAGCAATTTTGCTCAAAAATAGCATTTAATTGCTTGCATTATTTTACGTAGTTACACTGTCGGCATTAGTAACTATTAGTTAATAAAATTACAGGTAAGTGTGATTAGTTTGTGATCACTCATAAATTAATCACTGTTGCTGATAGTTGGGAAGGTGTAAGGACAACCCTTTTGGGGGTTTCCTACATGACGGGCATCTAATCTTTAGATGCCCTTTTGTATGTTTTATTTTTTATCAGTTAAGCACTATTTTTTAATTTCATTCAAGATGGACAATATTATATGAAATTACCTTTTCAGGGATTTGCATTATTAACGATTGCATCAAGTTTACTAACGATTAATTTTGGTATTTCTTTACCTGCTCAAGCTGCAATTGCTTGTGAACCAGGTACTGTGGTTTATTATCCAAATAATTCCTTGGCAACTTGTTTGCTTGCTCAGAAGATGAATGTTCAAGTTTCTAGTCCTGTTGCTGGAACATCTAATTTTCCTTGCAAAGCCAAAAGTTATATTGTGTTTGATGAAAAAGGACAGTTTACTAGCTGTGAACTTTCAGAAAAAATTCAAATTAGAAACGGTAATTTAGTCGAGACTTGTCTAGCAGAATATAGAGTAAAGTTCGCAGTTTCCGATAAAGGTGTTGTCTCTATTACTTGTACACCCTCCTAAGATTCTGCCGAGTAGAGTTGCACAATAACTAGAGAAGAAACAACAGCATAAGTGTAATACCATTTCACGAAAATCTTGATGCAAATTCATTGGTTTTTAATTCTTTCCCCCTGCTCCCTGCTCCCCTGCGGCCTATTTGTATCAAACTTAAAGTGAAATGGTATAAGTACTCGGTAAAATGGGTGTGTCTGTAAAATGTGAAGATACCCAAGTAGCCAATCTGTATGTTCTCAACAGCTGATTTTCTTCAATTCACCCAATGGTCGGGTATTGCCACATTAGTATTTGCTGCCTTAGCAATACTGTCTTTTGTTTTTAAGTGGGGCATCCGCTTTCGGCTGGTAGGTACAACTGGCTTTATGCTGGTACTAACAGGCGGGTTATTTGCACTTTCTGTAGTACCGCTAAGTCGGACAGTGATTCCCGGAGCCGGAAAATTTACGCTGGTTTATGATAACGGTGCGACACAAGCCGTAATTGCTATTTCACCAACCATTTCCCCCTCACAGTTAGAGGCTACCCTGCGTCAAGCCGCTAGTAATTTATATACTTATGGTCGCTTGGGTAAGCGAAGTGACAATTATCTGACGGTTCGCGCCCGTACTGTTATACACCCAGAACCTGGGCTTTCTGTACCACTTTATCTTGGTCAACTCAAACAATCTCTAGAATCAAGGGAAGATACTGAGATATCGGTTGAGATTTATACAGATAAATTTGCTCAATTGCCAAAACCTACCGCTTAACCAAGCTCAAGATTTACGCAGATGTAGAAAGGTGTAGGGGTTATAGATAATGTGCTAACTAGCTCGGCTCTCGATAATACGTGTTGGTTGTTCATTTACACCCCTATACCCAAAAGCATCGCGTTTTTGAGATTGTTTCCGTTTTAATCAAATTTATAAGTATATTCTCTATTAGCAAAGTCATAATTTTGTGTTCAAGAAGACATTAATTTTTTTTGTATTTGACTATACAATAAGGATTATTTTTAGATTAAGATAATACTTACCAATTCCATCAATGGAAGAATTTTTAGTAGGTGCTGGTCGTAAGTGATGGTGAGTTTTGTTGATAGGCGGCAGCCTTCTGGAAATATTATGTAATCCTACTAGCATCAATACAAATTCAGGTTTTGCCTAACTAGTTATATGCCCCATCAATCAACTACTACCTTGTCTACTCAAACATCTAATTCATTATCGGCACTGGCGATCGCTCCGGCAAAAGTCATCCGTGGATCTGGAGTCTTGTCAGCATCACCAGCAGAGATTGCCCTTTTAGGCAGTCGTCCTTTAATCATTGCTGGCAATCAAACTCTAGCCCTCACTCAAGATACTTTACAACCAATTTTAGAACAACAACAGTTGCATACTGCTCAAGCATCCTATGGTGCCGATTGTTCGGAAGCGAGTTTGAAATCTTTAAGGAAGGCAGCGAAAGAACACAAAGCTGATCTAATTATCGGTGTTGGGGGCGGGAAAGCCTTGGATACAGCTAAATTAGTTGCCCATCAGTTACAGTTACCAGTGGTGACAATTCCCACTTCCGCAGCTACCTGTGCAGCTTGGACAGCCCTTTCTAATGTGTATTCTGAGACAGGGGCTTTTTTGTATGATGTGGCGTTGTCTCGCTGTCCCGATTTATTAATTCTGGACTACGACTTGATTCAAACAGCACCACAACATACATTAGTCGCCGGGATTGGTGATGCGATCGCTAAATGGTATGAAGCCTCTGTGAGTAGTGGACACTTGCAGCAGACTTTAATTATTGCCGCAGTCCAACAAGCCAGAGTTTTGCGGGATATTTTATTTCAAAAGTCAGCCGCTGCGCTACAAAAACCAGGCAGTGAAGTTTGGCAAGAAGTTGTCGATGCGACCGTTCTACTAGCGGGAGTCATTGGCGGACTGGGTGGGGCGCAGTGTCGGACTGTTGCCGCCCATGCTGTACACAACGGCTTAACTCACATTGCCGGACACAGCAGCATTCACGGAGAAAAAGTCGCATTTGGTATCTTGGTGCAACTACGTTTAGAAGAAATGATTTTGGGTAATCAGTTAGCCACCACTGCACGCCAACAGTTGTTGAAATTTTATGCAGAGATTGGCTTGCCTCAAAAATTAGATGATTTGGGCTTAGGCAATGTCAAATTAAGCGAGTTAAAAACAGCGGCGGAAATTTCTCTCGCACCTAATTCGGACATTCATCGCTTACCTTTCAAGGTAGGGATAGAACAGCTGATGGCCGCAATGGTTTCTACCACGGCACCAACCGACAGTAGAGAATGTAGCAATCGGGTTGCTGCTAGGGCAATGGAAGAGCAAATTCAGGAGTAAATAACTTCCAGCTTGCAGGATGAAATTTTATGCTTGATTTTTTGCCAAATATATTACCCAGACCCAAAATTTTTATCAAAGTCGGATTTTGCTAACTCATGGTTTTCTCAAATTTATCCACAGCCGTCAACTGTAGTATCTGAGAGAAATTTCACTCACAAATCAACTGTATCAAGAAGTGGTACATCAATGACACTGAATTGGATTGCCCCAGCAGAACGCATACAGAAACTGCCCGCTTATGTATTTGCTCGTTTAGATGAACTGAAAGCAAAGGCACGGGAACAAGGACTGGATTTAATTGATTTGGGTATGGGGAACCCCGATGGCCCCACACCACAACCAGTGGTAGAAGCAGCGATCGCCGCTTTGCAAAATCCGGCAAATCACGGTTATCCGCCCTTTGAAGGTACTGCTAGTTTTCGTCGTGCCATCACCAATTGGTACAATCGCCGCTATGGTGTAGTACTTGATCCTGATAGCGAAGCCTTACCGCTACTCGGTTCTAAAGAGGGATTAGGACATTTGGCAATGGCCTATATCAACCCTGGTGATGTAGTTTTAGTGCCTTCACCGGCTTATCCCGCTCATTTTCGTGGGCCTGTAATTGCTGGGGCGCAAGTCCATAACTTAATTCTCAAACCAGAGAACGATTGGTTGATAGATTTAGCGGCGATTCCCGAAGAAGTAGCCCAAAAAGCCAAGATTCTTTATTTCAATTATCCCAGTAATCCCACCGCGGCCACTGCACCGAGAGAATTTTTTGAGGAAATTGTCGCCTTTGCCCGGAAATACGAAATTATGCTGGTGCATGACTTGTGTTATGCCGAGTTAGCTTTTGATGGCTATCAACCCACCAGTTTGTTAGAAATTCCGGGTGCAAAAGAAATTGGTGTGGAGTTTCATACTTTATCCAAAACTTACAACATGGCTGGTTGGCGAGTGGGTTTTGTCGTCGGCAACAGTCAAATTATCCAAGGTTTACGGACACTTAAAACTAATTTGGATTATGGGATTTTTGCAGCATTGCAAACGGCTGCTGAGACGGCTTTGCAACTGCCAGATGTATATTTGCACGAAGTCCAACAGCGTTACCGCACCCGCCGCGACTTTTTGATTAAAGGGTTAGGTGAGTTGGGTTGGGACATTCCCACAACCAAGGCTACTATGTATCTCTGGGTGAAATGCCCTGTGGGTACTAGTTCTACAGATTTTGCCTTGAATGTATTACAACAAACAGGCGTGGTGGTGACTCCCGGTAATGCCTTTGGGGTTGCAGGTGAAGGGTATGTGCGAATCAGTTTGATTGCAGATTGCGATCGCTTGGGTGAAGCCTTACTTCGGTTTAAGCAAGCTGGGATCTCATATCAATCTGAAACATTAGTTTCTGTGCCACTTTAATAAGTGACCTCAGATTTTAATTATCAAAACCCCTAATACACTATAGTATACTAGGGGTTTTAGTGTAAAAAGATTCAAAAAATATTAATAGCAAAATTCATAGTTCTGACTTTTGAATCAGAGCAAGCTAGATACCTAGGTTTGAGATTTAAATGGTGTACTTCAATTATTTACAATCTGCTGTAAGTACCAATTATCTTGAAGCTGGGAAGTTCGTTGAAAGTATTTTCCTCTACTTAGTACACCACGTCGTAAATCAATAGACTATCCAACATGGTGCAGAAGTCTGAAATACAATTCTTTTGACTTTTACCTTGCGTTACTAGTCAGATTCATCTTCTAAATTTGATTTTAAAATTTTTTGTCTAGTAGCAATATTGCATTTTGCAAAGCTATTTAGTCGGGAGTTAAAGTTTTTCGGCAGTTTACAGTCAGCCATTTGTTGACATCTACAGGCATACGCATTTTTTGAGAGATTTTATTCAGTTTTTCAGAATATTTTTACAATGCAGAAACCTGATCTGGCACTCTATGATGTCTTCAGACTGGGTGTATCTGGTCGTATCAATTGGCGCATCGCTACTGAACAACTAAGTTATATAATTTGCCGAATTTTAGCATAGTTGTTTATATTTACAGCAAAAAATTATGCTTGCTCAATATATCAAATCACACAGAACAAATTTCAGTAACCAAAGTCCTATATACTAGACATGAATTTAATAGGTTTGAATTTTTCGTTAATTATGATACAAAGACTATTAATCTTTAGATGAAATACTAACGCATCTCAAGATTCTCAGATTGAGTAAAAAGTATATCCCGGATCATCAAACAACTTTCAACTGCATGTGGTGTAAAAACTCAGAGGGGAGTGACAACATGGATTTACGTGGTGATGCCTTGCAAATCCTTAAAGAAACTAGTCGAACTTTTTATATTCCAATTAGTATTTTACCGTCAGGATTGCAAGAAGCCGTTGCATCAGCATATTTGTGTATGCGTGCCATTGATGAAATTGAAGATCATCCAGAACTGGATAATTCTACAAAGGCACAACTGTTACACAAGATTAGTTTGACATTACAAGCAGGAGTTGATGGCTTTGCAGTTGATGCTTTCTCAGTAGGATTTAGTGGCTATGAGGATGTCTTAGCAGAAGTAACTCTGAGAGTAAGGGAATGGTCATTATTAGCCCCTGAGACTATTGCACCACGAATTTGGGATGCAACCGCAGCAATGGCTGATCGGATGGCTCATTGGGCAGACAGAAACTGGAAAATTGAAACAGAGTCTGATTTAGATCGTTACACCTTTGGGGTTGCAGGTGCAGTTGGATTGTTACTTTCTGATTTATGGACTTGGTACGATGGTACACAAACCAACCGCACTCTAGCAATTGGCTTTGGTCGTGGCTTACAATCTGTGAACATTCTCCGCAACCATATTGAAGATATGGGACGTGGTGTAGACTTCTTTCCAGAAGGTTGGACAGTAACAGAAATGCAAGAGTATGCCTTACGCAACTTAGCTTTAGCAGATGCTTATACTCAAGCTTTGCCTACTGGCCCTGCTTTAAACTTTTGTCAAATTCCCTTAACTTTGGCACATGGTACGATTGATGCTCTAGCCAATGGTAAAGAAAAACTCAGTCGCAGCGATGTCATTGCCTTGCTTGAGCAATTAAATGCTGTAAATGTCAAAGCCAGTTAATAACTTTGATTCAGTACAATTGATTAAGTTTAATAGTGCTGATTTTAGATTGTGGTGTCTTTTGTTTGTTAACCCAAATTTTTAACTACGTCGTAAATCTAAAAAGCAAGTAACCAGAAAATACAGACGTGATTAATGCACGTCTGTATTTCAAAATCAATTACAGTAGGGTAAAAATTTAGCAATTCCGCAGTTCCGACAGCTATATAATTCATCGAAAACTTGCCGTTTTAGGACGCAGAAAGAGCGTATTGTTTTAAATCGGTCAACGAACAGGCTTCCAAGGCTCTTGCGTGAGTGGCTTCCAAAACTACGGGTGGTGCAACACCAGCATCCATTGCTTCTTGCCAACGTGCGGCACACAAACACCAGCGATCGCCAGGCCGTAATCCAGGAAAATTATATTGGGGCATTGGTGTACTCAAATCATTACCTCGTGATTTGGTAAACTCCAAAAATTCTGCGGTTACTTGAGCGCAAACAACGTGCATTCCCAAATCTTGCCCACCAGTGTTACAGTAACCATTTCGGTAAAATCCAGTCATAGGCGAAGTACAGCAAATTTGTAAATCTGTGCCGAGTACATTTTTAGCTTCTGCCATTTTCTATTCCTTCTGTTTTTTCATAGTCTAGTTTGATGATGCAATCTGCTAGATGAAAATAGCTATCATAAAAAACCTATTTTTCTCAGGTCAATGAACCATAAGGTGCGTTACGTTTTGCTGTAACGCACCCATAATTTAAGCTTTACTGCTGACTACTTATTTAACTTCTACCAAACACTGTTCCTAGAGAACGGGCAATGTTTTGCGGTTGCATTGCATCCATCGCGGCGGTTGGTTCGTAGCCGCAGTGAACCATACAATCGGCACACTGGGGATTACCACTGGCGCGGCCGTATTGACTCCAGTCTGTTTTGTCTAACAATTCTTTAAAACTGGTGTAATGGCCTTCGTTTAACAAATAACAGGGTTTTTGCCAACCGAGGACGCTATAACTAGGACTTCCCCAAGGTGTACATTCATAGTCTTTTTCGCCAATCAGAAAGTCTAGGAACAAAGGATTATGGTTGAAGTTCCAGTTTTTCTTACCCGATGTGTAGGGAGTAAGAATTTCCCGGAAGAGGGCGCGGGTTTGTTCACGCTGGAGGAAATGATCTTGATCTGGGGCCCATTCATAGCTATAGCCAGGGGAAATCATCATCCCATCAATGTTTAGGCTATCGAGAAAATCAAAGAATTCTTGCATTTCTTTGATATCTGCACCTTCAAAGATAGTGGTGTTGGTGGTGACGCGAAAACCTTTGGCTTTGGCTGCACGAATGGCTTGTACGGCAGTATCAAACACGCCTTTGCGATCGACACATTTATCATGCCATTCTCGCATTCCATCTAAATGAACGCTGAAGGTAAAGTAAGGTGAAGGTTGAAATTTGTCGAGGCTTTTTTCTAGTAACAACCCATTGGTACACAAGTAAACATATTTCTTGCGTTCTACTAACCCGCGTACAATTTCATCAATTTGGGGATGGAGTAGTGGTTCTCCCCCAGGAATGGAAACTACAGGTGCGCCACACTCTTCCACTGCGGCGAAGCACTCTTCTGGTGTGAGATTACGTTTGAGAATTTCCACGGGGTGCTGAATTTTGCCACAACCAGAACAAGCTAAATTACAACGAAATAATGGTTCTAGCATCAATACTAAGGGGAAGCGTTTGCGCCCTAAAAAACGCTGAGTTACCAGATACTTCCCAATATCCATCGCTTGTTGTAGATTAATTCCCACTTTTTTATTACTCCTCTCTATATAAGTAAAAAGTGCTGAGTGCTGAGTGCTGAGTAAAAATACTAGCCTCTAGCCCCTTTCTTGACTTCTGCCTTTCATTTGACATAGCCTTCAGCGATAAACCAATCGACAGCATCTTTTAAGGCTGCTTTTAAGGGAGACTGGGGTAGTCCCAACTCGCGGACAGCTTTACTAGCGTCGTAATACATGTGTTGTTGAGCCATCCGGACACCATCGATGGGGACTGAAGGCGTTTTTCCTAAAGGTGCCAGAATTGTCTCATCAATCCAAGCCACACTCAAGGGTATCCAAGCCGGGATGGTGCGCTGGGGTGCTGGTAAATTGGTAATTTCGGCAAGTTGTTCTAGTAGTTGCTTGAGGCTGAGGTTTTGGTGTCCCAAGATATAGCGATCGCCTGACTTACCTTTTTGTAACGCCAGTAAATGTCCCCAAGCCACATCCCGCACATCAATGAAATTTAGGCCAGTATCTAGATAAAAGGGCATTTCTCGCCGCAAAAACCGCAGGATAATATCTCCGGTGGGTGTAGGCTTAATATCTAAAGAACCAATTGGGCTACTAGGGTTGACAATTACGACATTTTGCCCTCTAGCGGCAGCTTGTTTCGCTTCTTGTTCGGCGAGAAATTTTGACTGTTTGTAACTGCCAATCAGTTTTTCTACTGGACTTTGATAAGTTTCATCGACAGGTTTACCGCCTGGCCCGACTCCTATGGCTGATACTGAACTGGTATAAACAGTGCGCTCAATTCCGGCTTTGTGGGCGGCTTCAAGAATATTGCGTGTGCCGATAACGTTGTGGCGATATAGTAGTTGTTTGTCTACTTGCCACAATGAATAATGGGCGGCAACATGGAATAAATATTGACAACCCCGCATTTGTTGCCAAATCTCAGGCTCTGTCAAATCGCCTTTGACTAGTTCTACATCCAAGCCGCGTAAATTGGCTAAATTGCTGCTAGGACGTACCAAAGCTGTGACTTTGTATCCTTGTTGCAGTAGTAACCGCACTAAGTGGGAACCGACAAAACCAGTTCCCCCTGTGACAAAGGCCTGCATTAATTTTTTGCCTCCTGACTAAAGCGCGGGAACCAGTCATCTAAGATGGCGTAAACTACGGGTACGACAATTAAGCTGAGGATTGTGGAACTAACTAAGCCACCAGCAATAGCAACAGCCATAGGCGATCGCAATTCTGAACCAGCACCTAAACCCAAAGCAATGGGTAACATCCCTAAAATTGTGGAAGCAGTCGTCATCATAATTGGTCGCAAACGCACTGGCCCAGCTTTTAAGATAGCGTCGGTGCGATCTAAGCCTGATTCACGTAGTTGGTTAATATAATCCACCAGCAAAATCGCATTTTTATTGGCCAGTCCTAATAAAAAGACAAAGCCAATCAGCGAAATCATCCCGAAGTCGCTCTTAGTAAACAATAGCGCCAGTAATGCCCCTACCAAGGCCAAAGGTAAGGAAACACCAATCACTACCGGGTCTACCCAACTTTTGAAGAGTAAAATTAGCACTACAACAATACACAGGGCTGACAACAACAAAGTCGAGGCAAAACTGCCAAATACCTCTGCCAAGCTGGCAGAATCGCCACCTAAATCAAGAGTCACACCAGGAGGTAAGACAGCTTTTGCTTCTGCCACAACTTTGTCAGTTGCATCACCCAATGATAAATTTTGACCAAGGTTGGCACTGATATAGGCGACTCGTTGATTATTCAAACGCTGAATTTGCAAGAATTGGCCTTGTTGATTAGCTTCACCGGTCACTGTAATATCAGCCAATCCGGGAATGTTGACTAAGCGTTCTTTAATGGCTTTGCTGGCCTTGGCTAAAGCTTGTAAATCATCACCTCGCAACGCCACTTGTAAAGGTTTTTGTCCACCTGTATCAACAAATTGAATATCTTCGACACTGGTTGTTACTCCCTTTAATGTGGGCAAGCTGGTGCGGAATTGGTCTTGCAGTTCGGCGGTGGTAATATTGCGGTCTTCTTTGAGTTTGATGTAGAGTGTGCCTTTATTTGGCTCGCCTTCACGGGAACCAACAGTAGTAAATACTGTTTCCACGGCTGGCGATTTCCTCACAACTTCTTCTAATTTCTTAGCAACGTCTAGAGAGTCGTTGAGGGGGTTAGGCAACTGGAAAGCTTGTCCAGAGGGGGGAAGACCTTGGGCAGCCGCCTGTTTTTGTAAAGCTGCTAAATCTGGTATTTGTGGTAAAGGAGCAGTATAAGTGATGTTAAACTCACCACGATCGAGTTTAGGGATAAATCCTTTGGGAATTAGGGGAATCAAGGCTATCCCACCTACAAAACTGAGGACTGCTAATGCTACGACTAGCTTACGGTGTAGTAAAGACCAGTGCAGTAAGTTGCGGTAAGCATGGTTAAACCCTAACCATGTCTTGGCTTCTTTTTTACGGGGTTTAGCAGATACAGGTTTTAGCCAGTAAATAGCCAGCACTGGTGATAAAGTCCGCGCCACCAGCATAGAAGCTAACATTGCAGCTGAAACGGTGATGCCAAAGGGTTTGAAGAATTGTCCAACTACCCCACCCATTAAACCTATAGGCAGGAATACTGCCACAGCTGTCAATGTGGCCGCAGTCACAGTCAAACCAATTTCATTAGTAGCTAATAATGCCGCTTGACGAGGAGTTGCACCATCTTCAACATGGCGCATGATGTTTTCGACATCAACGATCGCATCGTCAATAATACTGCCAATTACCAAGGCCAAAGCCAGTAGGGTAATTGTCTCTAAGTTGAAGCCAAAAATCGCCATAACGATAAATGTCGCCAACAACGAAGTTGGAATCGCCAGTGCCGAAATGAGAGTGGCTCGCCAACTCCACAAGAAAGGAAAGATCACCACAATTGACAACACTATGGCTTCGATGAGCGCGTCTATGGTTGACTTGGTGGCATGACGAATATACTCGGCTTGGGTCGCAGCTAAGGTGAGTTTGACATCCTTGAGGTTGGTTCTCAACTTCTGCACTTCTTTTTCTACCCGACTCACCACTTCTAAGGTGTTGGCGTTACCTCGTTTGATGACTTGAAAAGCCAGTGCATTTTGCCCATTAAACCTGACTAATGTGGCTCCGCTTTGGGGAAGTGCCGGAGTTGCATTTTGGGCGCTTGGTAATGCGGGTGTAGGGCTAGGCGCTCCTAACAAATTGACTTTCAAGACTCCCGGTACTTTGGTAATGACTGGGATAATTTTGTCTTGTGCTACCTTGGTCAATTCTGTGAGATTCTGCGAGGCACTCTCTATGGTGTAGCTAACGGCGGCTGATTCGTTCAGGTTCAGGGGAATAATTTTGTAATTTGCACCCTGCGGTAGACTTAACTGCTTAAGCGCAGTTTCTACCTTGCTGGTGGATTTTTCTAAATCAGTGCCAACTGCAAAAGCTAAACTAACGGCCGTTTGACCAGGATAGGCAGATGAACGCAGATCATCTAGTCCTTCCACAGAGCGTAGGCGCTCTTCAATTGGTTTGGTGAGCTTGGCTTCTGTATCGATTGCTGTTGTCAGTGGTGCTGTGGCGTTGACTACCACCACCGGAAAAGTAATATCTGGAAATAAAGCATACTTGAGGGAACTGAACGCCAAAAGCCCAGCTACCGTTACAGCAATCCAGAAACTCACTGTCAACCACGAGAAGTCAATGGCCAATTTGGAAATATTGAAGCGTTCTCGTGCAGATTTTGCGCTACTAACCTTTACCATCTTGGAAAATTTTGCTGGTGTCCCAATTAATTGTCATGCTACATTAATCGTCTCAAGTTTGGGTGGTTTAGTTTCTTGGGGTGGGCAATTTTACTTAATTAGTTTCTTAAAAAAGCATAAAGGATAAACGGTCAAAAAATTTCTTCTACTTAAACACTTAATAATTAATACTGAGCAATCAGCACTAGTACAACAAGGCAAAAGTAAAAAGTCAAAAGGAAAAAGAAAGAATAGTGATACTAAGCCTTTTCGCAATTCCAGATGGTCTGTTTATTTACGCCGAACTGCACTAGGTAATCAGTAATGTATTACTCTATGCTGAGAGCAAACTTGTGTTACTCACTACATCATCCTGGTTCTAACGGCAATTTTAAGCACACATAATTTTACTTATGAAAATTGGTTCTGTTGACCATAGGGAATTATTCTGTCGTAGTTTTATGGAGAGTTACAGGGAATATGAGCCTGAACATCTCCCTTGGCCTGATTTGGATAATGCAGCTTTGGAACTTTTGCGAAGCATTCCTTTTTGGGGTCAGGCTTTGAATAAAGAACGCCAAGCGGGCGTTATCGTCAGTGAATATGCCAAAACTTTAGACAGGGGCATTTTACAAGAGGCGATCGCTCTCCAAGGTGAAGAAGAATCTCGCCACGCTCGGTTACTGAAAGTGTTTATTGAGCGTTATGACATCCCTATGCCTGCTTGTCCACCCATCGAAATTCCCACCAACCTTGAGCAGACATTCATTGAATTTGGTTTTGAAGAGTGTCTAGATTCTTTTTTTGCCTTTGGCTTATTTGAAATTGCCCGTGAAGCCAGAGTTCTTCCTGAGCAAATCTTCACAATTTTTGACTCAATTGTTGATGAAGAGATACGGCATATTGTATTTTTTGTCAACTGGTTCACTGATTTGCAAATTCAACGTGGTTATGGGTTTTTACCACTGCGGAGTGTGAAAACTCTCTGGTACTACGGCAGAGCCTTGAGCAGTGTAATTAAGGCATTTGGTGAAGCTGACCCCAATGGTGCTGGGTTCACCGCCAGCGGAGCTAGTGTGTTTAGTCAAGATTTAACACTTGAAAAATTTCTCAAAGTGTGCATTCAAGAAAACCAACGGCGAATGAGTAAGTTTGACTCGCGAATATTGCAACCGCAACTGCTACCTCGACTCGCCAGCATAGCTTTGAGTATGCTCCAGTTACTACCAAAACGTAAAACTTTTGCGGAGGGTGTAAGGGTGTAAGGGTGTGGGGGTATGGGGGTGTAGGTATGTAAGAGTATCAGGTTGTAAGGTATGGGGTGTGGGGGTAAGAACTAGCTCCAAGGCTCAATTATGATTTTTGAATTTCTCTACCCTATACCCTTACACCTCTATACCCCTTTCATTCCCTCATACTCAACACAAAGATGATGACGAACAGTGTGATTTTAGTGCCGCAGGGTGCGGAGTATAAAGCTGTGTGCCGCAGCTTACGTAAAAATACAGAGTTGATGCCAAAGGTTTTATCGATACCAGTAGGGATGCAGCCTTTGACTAAATACTTGCAACAATGGGATAAACAGCAGGTGTCGCCATCAAAGGTGTTGGTAATGGGTTTGTGTGGAAGCTTGCGCCAGCGCTACACTGTTGGGGATGTAGTGTTGTATCAACATTGCACTTATCAAGGACAGGTGCAAGAATGCGATCGCAGTTTCACTACTCAGTTGTATTCTCCTTTACATCAACAACTATCTCTGGTGAAAGGATTGACAAGCGATCGCGTCATCTGGTCTGCTACAGAAAAATCTCATTTAGGTCAAACATCCGATAGTGATGTTGTTGATATGGAAAGTTTCGCCGCGGTGCAATTTTTTCAGCAAATGGGGGTAGCTGTTACCGTGTTACGTGTGGTTAGTGATGACTGTCAACATGATATTCCTAACCTTACAGATGCTATTAGTGCTGATGGTTCACTGCAAACTTTGCCTTTAGCATGGGGTTTGATTCGTCAACCTATAGCCGCTACTCGGTTAATTCGTGGCTCTTTACAAGGGTTAAAAGTATTAGAAAAAGTTACTCAATCTCTCTTCATCAACGGATAACCGATTTTATCGTCAGTCTACAGGTTTTGTAACAGAACACAGTCCTGATAAAACAAGCTCCACCACTCCCTACTTGCAACGCAGCATTTGCAGTGAATCAATACTTAAAATTTTTAACCAATAATTTACGATTTTTATATATAAGGTTGTGATATTTTATATTTTATAAAAACACTACCTTCCTTAGTATAGTTGGCAATTATATTATTTATTGTCGAGAGAATATAAATTAATATGAACCCCCGATTTGCAATCAGAAAGTCAGAGCGTAAAGGAGTTAGAGGTACAGCTAATTCCTAGCTAATATAGCTATTTAACCTAACCATAATATAAATTAATTGTTTTTTGATTATCTTGATTAAGGTCAAGATTTAAGCAGTTCTTAATATCAATAAAGGGTGAAATAAATCAAATTTAAAGTATGACATATATTAAAAGTGCGTTTCAAGAATTTATCGCCACTTTAGAAGGATTTGACCAATTACCGTTAGAAGTAATTGTGAGTATCTCGGAAAAACTTGAAGCTTGGCGCTATCGTATTGGACAGAAAATTATTGGTAACGAAAGCATACCGCAAAAAGTCATCTTTCTTTATGAAGGACAAGTCCGCCTCTTGGGATACGAACCGCAAACACAAACAGCAATTACTTTAAAATTGCTCAAACCAGGCGCAATAATTGGGGAAATTAGTTTCTTGCGTCAGGTTCCTTGTGAAATTGCGATCGCCTCCACAGAAGTGATATGTTTAGCTTTAAACCTTGACGAATATTCGCGCCTATTATCACAATATCCAGAATTTGCGAAAACTCGCCAAAATCACAGCAACATCTCCGAAGTTTTTAGTGTTTTAGGTGTACAAATAGCCAAGCAAGCTAATGCTGTTGCTAATTTTCAGGAACTATCCGAACAGGCTTTATTCAGCGCTAAAATAAATTACTTATCTCCTGGTAAAACTGCCTATAACAAACTAGATAGCAACAGTATTTGGTTTGTTAGTGGCGGCGAAATTAAGAATTTGGCTCCAGGCGATCGCGTCGAATTAAGTGATAATAGTTCAATTGAAGTTTTGGGAAGAACTCCCGCAAGGTTAATTGGGTTCGCTCCAGAAGATTTATCATTTTTAGATAACTATAATACTCCGTCTGAAGAACTTGCTATTAATGACACTCAACTAACTATTACAGACGAGTTAGATATTCCCTATGCTCCTGACGAAATTACTCCAGCAAACTATTCAGCACCAAAACAACAAAAATATTTAAAATATCCCTTCGTTCGCGGTAATGGAGAAGTAAATGCGACTTTTGCTTGTTTTCAAATGTTGTCCCAGCATTTACAAATTCCTTTGCGTCGAGAAGTTGTCCGGCGCATTTTATCTGAGCAAATTAAACGTCAAGGTAGTATATCTTTTCCAGCTTGTGCTTATTTAGCAGAATTAATTGGTTTAAAAGCGCAGTTAGTAGATTTACCTGCTAACACCCTTGAACGTCTTCCTACACCAGCACTAATTCGCTATCGAGGAAATTTCGCCGTTTTGTACGCCGCAGATGCACATCATGTTGTGGTTGGTGTGCCATCCCAAGGTATAGTACGCTGTAAACCAAAAGAATTGCTGGCGCATTTAGAACTTGAAGAAGGTAACTATCAGCCACAAATGCGGGTATTACTGCTGAGTGCTACCAAAGAAACACCCCAAGAACGATTTGGTGTATCGTGGTTTTTACCTTATTTGTCGCGCTACCGTCGAGTGCTAATTGAAGTCTTTATTGCTTCCTTCTTTGTCCAATTAGCACAACTGGCTAACCCCCTCGTCATTCAGCTGATTATCGACAAAGTAATTGTCCAAAACAGTATTAGCACTTTGAATGTTTTGGGAGTGCTACTGTTAGTAGTGGGACTATTTGAAGCTGTAATTAGTACTTTGCGGACTTACTTATTTGTTGATACAACAAACCGCATCGATATGGGTTTGGGTTCGCAGATTATTGATCATTTACTACGGCTACCACTGCGCTATTTTGAACGGCGACCAGTAGGGGAATTGTCAACTAGAATTAATGAGTTAGAAAATATTCGGCAGTTTCTCACAGGGACAGCGTTAACTGTAGGGTTAGATGCGTTATTTTCAGTAGTTTATATTGTTGTCATGCTGTTTTACAGTTGGCAACTGACTTTAGTCGGTTTAGGGACAATTCCGATATTTGTTGTTATTACTTTAATTGCCTCGCCCACCATCAGTAAACAATTACGCAACAAAGCCGAACGCAACGCCGAAACTCAATCTTATTTAGTTGAGGTAATGTCTGGTATTCAGACAGTGAAAGCCCAAAATATTGAATTGCGATCGCGCTTTTCTTGGCAAGAGCGTTATGCTCGTTATGTGGGGGCTGGATTTAAAACTGTTGTCACCTCTACCTTGGCAAATTCTACTAGTAGCTTTCTGAATAAACTCAGTAGTTTACTAGTTTTATGGGTAGGTGCTTATTTAGTTTTACAAGGCGAACTGACATTAGGGGAATTAATCGCTTTTCGGATTATTTCTGGTTATGTTACTGGCCCAATTTTACGGTTAGCACAACTCTGGCAAAACTTCCAAGAAACTGCCTTATCTTTAGAACGATTAAGTGATATTGTTGATACGCCAGAAGAAGGCGAAGCTGACAGAGGTAATATTCCTCTACCAGCAATTGACGGTGCAATTAAATTTGACAACGTTTCCTTCCGATTTACACCTAGTGGGCCACTGCAACTTTCTAATATCAATATTGAATTTACCGCCGGACAATTTGTCGGTATTGTTGGGCAGAGTGGCTCAGGTAAAAGTACGATGATGAAATTGCTGCTGAGACTTTATGATGTGGAGTCAGGCAGAATTTTAATTGATGGTTATGATATTGCCAAAGTTGAACTTTACTCTTTAAGGAGACAGATAGGCGTAGTCCCCCAAGAAACATTGTTGTTTGATGGAACAGTACAAGAAAATATTGCTTTAACTAACCCGGAAGCAACTACAGAAGAAATTATCGAAGCAGCGCGTGTAGCTTGCGCCCATGAATTTATTATGGGCTTACCCAACGGTTACAATACCCGCGTTGGCGAAAGAGGTGCGGGACTTTCTGGGGGACAGCGCCAAAGAATTGCGATCGCTCGTTCTGTACTCCAACGACCAAAACTGTTAGTCTTAGATGAGGCTACCAGTGCCTTAGATTACCCTACAGAACGCCAAGTTTGTTTAAACTTAGCCAAAGCCTTTCAAGGTAGCACAGTATTTTTCATTACTCATCGCCTAAACACCGTCAGCCATGCAGATACTATCGTTGTCATGGATGCAAGCCGAGTCATAGAACAAGGAAGTCATCAAGAATTAATGGCTGCTAAAGGTCATTATTATTACCTTTATCAACAGCAAGAAGTTAATTTGTAATTGGTCAATAGTCAATCGCTAATTATTCATTAAAGGTAAAACTACTATGACTCAAATTAATGGTAATCGTCTCAATGGCAATAATGGTAACGGTAAACATCCTTCAGAAACTACAACAGAATCACCCGTATTAACATCGTCAAATAAAGTTTCACAACAGCCTTTAATTAATCAAAAATTTGATAACTTTGAACAGTCTGTTGTTTTACGCCAATCTCCGGTTTGGTCACGCACAATTATGTTGACCTTAATCGTATTAGCTTGTTTTGGCATTGTTTGGGCTTATGTTGCCAAAATTGAACAAGTTGTACCTGCTACAGGTCAATTAAAACCCCAAGGAACTGTCAAAGATGTGCAAGCACCAGTGAATGGCGTAGTCAAAGAAGTTTATGTCAAAGATGGTCAAAAAGTTAACAAAGGAGACTTACTACTAACCTTTGAAACTGTGGCAACTTTAGCAGAATTTAATTCATTAATTCAAGTTCGTAATAGTCTAATTAGGGAAAACCAAATTTATCGCCGTTTGATGAGTTCTAGCTATACTGTCGGCTCGGAACTGGAATTTTTACGGAGTAGATTACCAACAGATGCAGTCTTTTTGTTGAAAAGTCGCGCAGCATTAGTTGGTGAAAATGAATTGTTGCGGAAAGAATTAAGAAATTCAACCAATACTCAAGGACTGGGAGTCGACGAACAACAACGTTTACAAGTGTCTAAATTAGAATTAGCAACTCGTGCAAATGCAGCACAATTAGAAGTTGAGAAAACTAAAAAACAACTCACACAAAATCAAGTTAAAATCGCCGATACACAATCTAGTTTAGCTATTCAACAGCAAATTTTCGATAAACTGAAAATACTAGCTGAACAAGGTGGTATTTCTCAGCTACAATATCTCAATCAACAACAACAAGTACAAACACTGCAAGCCGAAGTCGCTCAATTACAAGAAGAAGACAAACGTCTCAAATATGATATAGAAAAAGGACGACAAGAATTAACTAATACTGTGGCGGTTTCTGGGAAAAATGTTTTAGAAAAAGTTTCGGAAAATAAACAACGCATTGCTGATATCGATAGCCAGTTTATCAAAATTGTCCTGGAAAACGAACAGCGATTGGCAGATATTAACAGCAAAATTTCGCAAGCTCAACTCAATCTCAGATATCAAGAACTACGCGCCCCAGTCAGCGGTGTAGTTTTTGATTCACAAGTTAAAAATCCGGGTTTTGTTGCTAATGCTACACAAAAACTCCTGCAAATAGTCCCTAACGATAACTATATTGCTGAGGTATTTATCACGAATAAGGATATTGGGTTTGTGCGGGAAGGGATGAAAGCTGATGTGAGAATCGATTCCTTTCCATTCAGCGAATTTGGTGATATTAAAGGAGAGCTAATTTCCATTGGATCTGATGCTTTACCACCAGATGAAACCCATAAATTTTATCGTTTCCCAGCCCGAATATCTTTAGATAAACAAGCACTAAATTTCAACGGTAAACAACTACCATTGCAGTCAGGGATGTCAACCACAGTTAATATTAAGGTGCGCGAAGAAAGAACAGTGATGAGTCTATTTACTGAGATGTTTACTAAGCAAATTGACAGTTTAAAAGAAGTCCGCTAAATCCGCAATTTTTGCGTATTGGGTGATAGGCGATCGCATTTACGCTAAAGTAGAGGCGATCGCATATTTATTTTTACCTACCTGTATGGTTTTCCCTCAACGCATCGAACCTGCACCCGGACAAGAATCAGTATGGGATTATCCCCGTCCCCCGCGCTTAGAACCTACCAACAAACATATCCAGATAATTTTTAACGGCGTAACCATTGCAGACACCCACAACGCCAAACGTGTTTTAGAAACTAGTCATCCGCCTTCTTACTACATCCCCCCGGAAGATATCAAAATGGAATACTTGATATCAGTACCCCAATCTAGTTTTTGTGAGTGGAAAGGACGCGCAGGTTATTACACCATCCGCGTTGACGATAAAGAAGCCCAAAACGCAGCTTGGTATTACCCCAGCCCGACAACCGCTTTTGCCTCAATTAAAGATTATGTAGCCTTCTATGTCCATCTGATGGATGCTTGCTATTTAGATGGTGAAAAAGTTCAACCACAACCAGGAAACTTTTATGGAGGTTGGGTTACAAGCGATATTGTCGGGCCATTTAAAGGCGGGCCAGGTACTTGGGGATGGTAAGTTTCTGAGTACTGAGTTGAAACAATCAAAACCCTCTCACCTGTCACCTTCTTCCTACTATCAATACTTAAAACAACAACACCCAAGCATCTACTCACTTAGCGATTTCCTCACATTCATCACTTACTTTAGGCTGTTACTGATATATCTTCAATCATCAGTTACAACGCCTCAGTTTACCAAGCAGAGGAAATATTAGTGTTCGAGTTGGGTGTTGTTGTTAGGACGAGACAGATTGAAATCAAACAGCGTTTTTACCTCTTAACTAATTTGAACATTGGCTGTTAATCTGCCAGGGAAGCTTTTTAGCTTCAATTACTAAATTATCACAGCTAAATCAACAGAATAGGATTTGATACTAAAGTTTACTATTTGACTTATAACACTTACATAATATGTTGATAAATATTAAGCGAAATATCTATCCATTGTTTCCGGCTTAAGTTTGTCTGGGATGACGAAAAATGTTTCTGCAAGGGCTAATTCTCGTGTAGGTAATTCTAGAGTGTTGTCACTAACCTTTACTTTACGCGATCGCAAATCGGACTAATATGTATGCTGAAATGCTTATAGCAAAACATATAAACCAGCAACTTATTAAATCTTGCTACTTACTAGTTTTTGGTTGAAATATTAAATAAGTTCCTCCTAAACCTTCTACAATCGTGCGTGTATTTGCAACCATCATTTTTTGATAACTATCACCATCACTTTTTGTTTCTCCTAGATTATCAGTATAAAGTCCTCGTTCAGAAACTTTGACCTCTGCTGCTTGTGCTACTGATTGAACTAATTTCGGATTAATATTTGTTTCAGAAAAAATAGTTGGGACTTTAGCTTGTTGGATTTCGTTAACTAAATTGTTTATCTGTCCGTCTGTTGGTTTGTCATTTGGGTTAATACCAGCTAAAACTCCTGCTAGTGGAATACTATATGCTTTGGCGTAATAAGCCAGTGCATTATGGGTTGTAACTAATTTACGTTTCTCACGAGGAATAGTAGCTATTCTTGTTTTTATCCAACTATCTAACTGAGTTAGTTCACTTTTAATTCGTTTAGTATTACTATTATAAACTCCGGCATTATTAGGCTCTAATTTTTTTAGGTTGTTGCTAATTACCTCCAACATTTTGATCCCATTTTTAGCATTGTGCCAAATATGAGGATCTATAACTCTTTGTCCATCTTCAATAAATCTTTGTGGCTTAGGAACTGCTACCTGACTTACAGCTATTTTTGGTGCAGTATTGCTACTTGATTTAATAATTCTCATCAAGCCTGGTTCAAAATTGTAGCCATTATAAAAAATCAAATTAGCTTGGTCAATAGTTTCACGGTCTGCTGTGTTTGGTTGATAGTTATGGGGGTCAGTACCTGGAGGAATTAAACAGGCGAGATTCACTGTATTCTCTGCAACTTGTTTAATTAAGTCACATAATATGCTGGTTGTAGCCACAACTTTAGGAAGATTTTCATCTACTGTTGTGGTTTGAGTAAATGAAGTATTAGTTGCTTGTCTTGCACAACCCACCAATCCAATCAATAAGGTAATAAAAGCACCGCGTAAGGAATGAATAAATAGTAATTTGTTTAGCATAATTAATTCCTAGTAGCTAGACTGAATATAACGATCATCATTATTAATCAATAACAGTGAAATGTTAGATATTCAGGACTAAGTATCAGATTGCATAAGTTCATGGCAAAACAGATACACAAACTCTGTGTACCCTGTGTTTACCTCAGCGCTACTTTGCGTTTAAAAAAGGATCAATTAAAAATTGTTCAACAAAAAGATGAGGGAATTTTATACATCTTTTGACCAGATAATTAACTCGCCTTGTTCACCACCTGCGGCGAGAAACTGACCTTGGGGATGCCAAGCTAAGGTGGAGAACCCGGCGGTAGCACCTGTGAGAATTTGGGATACTTGCGAAGCTTCTGTCCACAAACACAATAAACCATCAGCGCCAGCGGATGCTAACAAAAAGCTTTGGGGTGCAAAGGCGATCGCATTAATCACATCCACATGATTAGTTAACACTCGCGCTTCCCAACCTAAAGATTCATCCTCTAACTTTTCCCAGACGACAATACCCTCAACACTAGAAGATGCGAGTATGGGCGCACCTATTTCAGTAGTAGCTTCCGACCATGCCAACTGCCGAATCTTACCAGGAAAGCCACGCATAATCCAGGGGTCGGGGTTGCTCCAATCCAAAACTGTGACGCTGCGATCCATATTCCCGGAAGCCAAGTATTTGCTATCAGGCGACCAACCCATAGCTACACTGACAGTTGGCATAGTCAGAAAGAATGGTTCTTCATCCCAGTTTTTACTCTCCCAAATCTTGACTCCCTGATAACCACCAATGGCTAAATACTGGCCATCACTGCGCCAATCTATCCCTAAAACTGAGGAGTTATCAAAATTTAAGGTGACGATTATCTCGTGCTGATCTGCATCCCAGACTTGCACATAACGCCCCAAACTAAAAGCTAGTTGGTTACTAGTATGATTCCAAGCCAACTTATCTACCCAGGCTGGTGCATTTTCTAACGTGGCGATAAGTTCATGTTCCCGCCAAATTTTGACTTGTCCATCTTGTCCACCAACGGCTAAAAATTTGCTATCGGCCGAAAAAGCCACACAGTCTACAGATTTACCGCTACCACTTTGCAACTCTATGACATTACCATCATTCCATAGCACCACCTCTCCAGCCGCAGATGTCGCCGCAAGAATTTCACCTTCAGGAGACCAAGCTAATGCTGTGACATAATCTGATACCATTTCACTAAAAAAATGATAAA
>NZ_DF978434.1:103231-185587 GCF_002897135.1 Nostoc cycadae WK-1
TGAATCAAATTTTTCGTGAATTGGTATGACAGCATCCCGGAATCATATATCGCAAATTCAGAGGATTTGTTAGTTGTCAAGTTCATTTTTATCTGCGTTTATCCGCGTTCATCTGCGGTTAATTTTATCTAAATCTAATGCACAAAATTAGCTGTCTCAATATCAACCGTAGGGTAGGACGCAAAGAACTCAAAGAAAAAAATGGGGTAATTCTTTTTCAGAACTACCCCAAATCCAAATTTTAGATGATTACCGCAGTTGATTAAGCAAAGGCGGCAGTTTTCACATCATTATTTGCCAAGATTTCTTGCAATTCTTCGGCATCTACTGTTTCTTTATCAACCAGCATTTGGGCTAACTGATCCAGAATGTGACGGTTGTTGATTAACACTTCTTTGGCGCGGGTGTAGGCTGTATCTACGAGTTTCCGTACTTCTTCGTCGATAGCAGCAGCGGTTTCTTCGGAGAAGTCGCGCTCTGACATAATATCGCGTCCGAGGAACATATTACCTTGTTGACGACCCAGTGCAACAGGCCCTAAGCGATCGCTCATTCCAAAGCGAGTAATCATTTGACGGGCTACGCGTGCCACTTGCTGTAGGTCGTTAGAAGCACCTGTGGTTACTTCTTCTTCACCAAAGATAATTTCTTCGGCTAAACGACCACCTAATGCCACAGCCATCTGATTTTCCAGATAGGAGCGACTGTATAAACCAGTGTCCATCCGGTCTTCGCTGGGGGTGAACCAAGTTAAACCACCTGCACGACCGCGAGGAATGATACTAATCTTTTGTACTGGGTCATAGTCAGGCATCAATGCACCAACTAAAGCGTGACCAGCTTCGTGATAAGCTACCAAGGTCTTGCGTTTTTCGCTCATTACCCGGTCTTTCTTTTCTGGGCCAGCTAACACGCGATCGATGGCATCATTGATTTCATCCATCGAAATTTCGGTTAAGTTGCGGCGTGCTGCCAAAATTGCTGCTTCGTTCAGCAAGTTGGATAAATCTGCGCCAGTGAAACCAGGGGTACGACGGGCGATTTTATCCAAGTCCACATCTTTAGCTAAGGTTTTGCCACGGGCGTGAACTTTGAGGATTTCGCTGCGTCCGGCGTAGTCAGGACGGTCTACTACAACTTGACGGTCAAAGCGACCAGGACGTAATAAAGCTGCGTCTAATACGTCGGGACGGTTGGTAGCAGCAATGATGATAATACCAGTGTTACCTTCAAAACCATCCATTTCGGTGAGTAACTGGTTGAGGGTTTGTTCCCGTTCATCGTTACCACCGCCTAAACCAGCACCTCGTTGACGACCAACTGCGTCAATTTCATCGATAAAGACGATACAAGGAGCGTTAGATTTAGCTTGTTCAAATAAATCACGGACACGGGAAGCACCCACACCCACGAACATTTCCACAAATTCGGAACCAGAGATAGAGAAGAAAGGTACACCAGCTTCCCCAGCTACAGCACGAGCCAGTAAGGTTTTACCTGTACCTGGAGGCCCTACTAATAATACTCCTTTAGGAATTTTGGCACCGACGGCGGTAAAGCGATCGGCGTTTTTGAGAAAGTCTACAACTTCATTTAATTCAAGCTTGGCTTGGTCAATCCCAGCAACATCACCAAATGTTACTTGAGTTTGGGGTTCCATTTGCACTCGCGCTTTGGATTTACCAAAGTTCATGGCTTGGCTACCAGGGCCACTTTGAGCGCGGCGGAGTAAGAAAAATAAACCAACTAACAGCAGTACAGGGAAGAATAAACTGCTTAGTGCCTTAAACCAAAAACCTTCATCAGTTTGAGGCAATACAGAAATATCAACGCCTTTAGAGGTGAGAGTGTTAATTAAGTCGGGGTCGTTAACTAAGGTGACTTTAATCTGAGTTCCGTCCTGAGATTTAACAATCGCTGTCGAACGATCTGCACTCACCCTAACTTGTGTAACTCTACCTTTTTCAACTTCTTGAATAAATTGACTGTAGCGCCATGTTTGTGTGTTTTGTGGTTGTTTGTCAAAGAATGCTGTTCCCAGCGCAATGACAACAATAAACAGTAGCGCGTACAGCCCCGCATTTCTCCATCTTTTATTCACTAAGGTCTATCTCCTGTATATTCTGTGCTTTCGCGGAGCGTCTCTGTATGAGAGGGCATTATTAAGAATTATGTTAACTTATTTTAAGGTATACCAAAATGGTACGGTTGTCATGCTAAAAAGCCTCCTGATTTGCTGAAAATTGAGATGGTGGGGATTATATTGTAGCGACCCTGAAGCTTGCTCGACGGTATGAATGGGGATAATTTCCATCACACTATTAGTGTAGGCGATCGCTTCAAATCCCGTGACTAACTCAGGTGTCCAAGGTTCTTCTCGTACTTGTAGCTTTTGATTTTGCAGCCATTGAATAATTTGCGATCGCATAATTCCGGGTAAAATCCCTACATCCAAGGGCGGTGACCACCACAAACCATCCCGCCATCCCCAAAGATTACCAGTCGTAGTTTCTAACCAATTCCCCGCCCTATCAACTAAAATCGCTTCCTCGGCTGCTAAAGCTTGCACACTATTTTTAGCTAACCAAGCACCTAAATAATTACCTGTTTTATGAGAAGGCAAGTTGCGATAAAATTCTGGTTGTGCAATGGCGCATTTCACCCCATTTTGTTGTTTTTTTGTTAAATCTGCTGGTAAATTTCTGCCAATTATCCATTCCCTACCATCAGGAAACAAGGTAATTCTGAGAACGGGGAAATGTTGGATGAGAATTTCTGCACCTTGATGTATCCGCTGCCAATCTGGTTGTTGCCAAGTAAAGGCTTGTAAACTTAACTGGAGGCGATCGCAGTGTGCCTGCCAGTTAGTTAAACTACTATCGAGAGAATTTTCATAAACTCGCAATGTAGTAAACACCGTTGCACCATAAAGCAACCCAGGATCATTAATATCTAATTCCAGGGTTTGAGACTCAATTAATTTGCCGTTATACCAATAAATAACTTCACCACCTTTCAATAAAGACTCAGCGTACCCTTTGCGTTTACCTCAGCGCCACTCTGCGTTTAAGAATTTTCCTCTAATTCTCCAGTGTCCGGCGAGTTCAGCCAATGACCAAATTCTGCCAGAAAGGAATCGTTTAATATTGCTTGGCGAATCTTTTGAGTAAACCGAATCAGTTCGGTGATATTGTGAATGCTGAGTAAGGTGTAAGCTAAAATTTCTTGCGATCGCACCAAATGAGAAATATATGCCCGACTAAAATTTTGACACGCATAACAAGGGCAAGTTTCATCCAATGGTGTGAAATCTTCACGAAATTTAGCATTTTTTAAATTCCAGCGTTCGCCTTGCACCATTGCTGTACCATGTCTTGCCCAACGAGTCGGGATAACGCAATCAAATAAATCTATCCCAGAAGCGATCGCGATCGCCATTTCTCGGTAAGTTCCCACACCCATCAAATAGCGGGGCTTTTCTGGTGGTAACAGTGGTGCGGTGGCTTGGACAATCTGCGCCATCAATTCTGCGGGTTCGCCCACACTCACGCCACCAATAGCATATCCAGGCAAATCTAACTTAGCTAACGCTACAGCCGCCTGAGAACGCAAATCTAAATACACTCCCCCTTGCACAATTCCAAATAAGGCCTGATCTTGGCGTTGATGGGCTGCTATACAACGTTCTAGCCAACGGTAAGTTCGTTCAGTAGCCGTTTCTACTTCTTGGCGCGTCGCGGGGTAAGGCGGACATTCATCAAATGCCATGATCACATCGGCCCCTAAAGTATTCTGAATTTCTATAGAACGCTCTGGTGTTAAATTGATAATCTGTCCATCATGGGGTGAGCGAAAGGTTACACCTTCTTCAGTAATTTTTCGCATCTCGCTCAAGCTGAATACTTGAAAACCACCAGAATCAGTGAGCATCGGCCCATCCCAGCCCATAAACTTATGTAACCCACCACCGCCAGCTACAATTGCTTCTCCTGGTTGCAGATGGAGATGGTATGTGTTTGACAATACCATCTGTGCGCCAGTATCTTTTAACTGGGCGGGAGTGACTGTTTTGACATTAGCCAGTGTCCCCACAGGCATAAATTTTGGGGTTTCCACAACACCGTGGGGCGTTAAGAATATCCCGGCTCTAGCTTTTGTTTGGCTACAACGAGCTAAGGATTGAAAAGAAAAATTCTTGGTCAAGGTAAAAGATTAGACGATTTCACTAAATGATTGTCATTTGTCCTTTGTCCTTGGTTATAGCAATTATTAATAGTCTTGGTTTATAGGAGCGCAAAACTTTGTGCCGCTACTAATGACAGATGACTAATGACAGATGACAATTCTAAAACGAATCAGAGCAGTCATCATCAATTTCTGCATCCCATTTGGCAGAGAGAACTTGTTCCATCATCGCTTCAATCGCGCTGACGTTGAAGGTTTTCTCCCGACGTTCTTGTAAAGGGGTAGTAAGGGGAATGAGCCGTAAACACATACCTTCTTGCATCAAATCGAAACAGGTTTCTTGTGGTGAGGACTGTTTCAGTTCTATGTAATCAAAACTATAAACATTTAAATAAAGCGCGCTGTTAGCCACTAAGGTAGAACGTTGCGGATTAGCGAATACTTCTATGACATCTCCTTCACCCTCGCTCACTACCTTTTCTCCGTGGGTGTATATGTAGTGAACTCGACCTAAATCAGAAAGTAATCGCCGCATATCGAGCTTATTCACAATCACGCCCGTGTCAACAATGCACGGAGCAGGTATCCTGGTGTCGGGTAGATGATGACTCATAGGAAATTTAAGGAGTGAGAAAAGGCGAGAACACAGCTAAAAATATTAAATGAATAGCTTAATTAGTTCCCTACATTTAAAAAATATCAATTTTGTGGTGCGATCGCTTCAATACTCTCGATCTAATTTACTAGCTAATGAATACACAAAATTTCTTGCTAGTATTACCTTGTTAAATTTGTTTTTTTATGTTATTATTGTGGGCTAAAAAATTAGCTCTACGAGTCCAGCATAGCAAAATTTTTTAGAAGAGTCTGTAAACTAATAGCTATCTTATCCAAAGCTTTAAACTTTTCTACTAGTGGTTGTACCACAGTAATCAATATTATCCCTGAAATAGCCATTAAGAAAATGTAACTAATATGACTAAGTTTTCTCAGTGGTGGAAATCACCTCTGGATACTCTAATTGCAAGTGTAATATTTTACAGTGTTATTCCTTTTCCCTATATTCATGGCTTAGATTTTCGGGGAGTTTCTCGCTTTGCTCCAATCGTTGGGTTACTCATTGGAGGAATTTTAGGGCTGTGTGACACTGGTATGATTTATTTAGGTATACCAGTATTAACTCGCAGTGCTTTAGTTGTGTGTATTTGGATAGCTTTGACAGGTGGATTACACTTAGATGGTGCAATGGATACAGCTGATGGTTTAGCTGTGGGGAATCCAGAAAAACGACTAGAAGTCATGGCAGATAGCGCTACAGGGGCTTTTGGGGCAATGGCAGCGATCGCCATAGTATTATTAAAAACATCAGCCTTAACAGACATTGAAGCTCACCGTTGGTTAATATTAATAGCTGCTTGTGGTTGGGGGCGCTGGGGACAACAACTAGCCATATTGCGATATCCTTACCTGAAACCGACTGGTAAAGGTGCATTTCACAAAGAAGCCATTCGTTCCTACAAAGATATTATTCCCGGACTGCTGTTGTTGTTAAGTTTGAGTGGTTTGCTGTGGTTGATATACAGCCAAAACCTCTTTCTCGCACTAGCAATGATACTTGCAGGAAGTGCGATCGCTTGGCTCACGGGCGTATGGTTTAATCACAAATTAGGAGGACACACAGGTGATACCTACGGCGCAGTCGTCGAGTGGACAGAAGCCTTATTTCTCTGTGTGTTAACTGTTTTTTAGTGAGACAAAAATGCAATCTAACTACTCAGCACTTTACTTAATTGGTTGCAGTTTTGTCACCTTCAGTTTAAAGTTACCCACTCCCGTTTCCCCAAAAGACCGAACACGAATAATATATATTCCTGTTTCGTTGATGCGGGTAAATAGTAGAGAGTTGCTAGTACCATCGGGGCCGTCATCGTTTTCGGCCACGGTTGAGCCATCTGGTGCTAACAGGGTAATGATACAGTCAAAGTTTTCCGAAGATAAATCAACCGCCAGATTATCACCTTTATTCAATTTAACTGTGTAGTCACGGGCGAATCCACCCTGTCCTGTGGGGATATCTTTTTCTGAGAGTGTATCAGAAAGTTCAGTGAGATTAGTTAAAGGAATTGGACTGTACAACTTACTTTGAGCTAATGCTGCTGTTGTACTGATACCAATTGCCAGAAAAGTAGTAGGAACAATGATGAATCTTCTTAAACCTGCTGTAAAAGCTTTACTCATAATCTCCGGCAGTGTTGCCACACACAAGGTATTCGCTTAATTATAGATTTGTCATAGATGACTCGCCTATGAACTAGTATGTTGGTCTTTGATGGCGATCGCAACTGCCGCTAACCCCAAAACTTTAATTCCAGACTGATGAAGTATTTGTACGGCAGATTTGGTGGTAGAGCCAGTAGTGTAAATATCATCTACTAACAATACTGAAGTACTGGGACAGCGATCGCGAAACTTTTTACCAACTACAAAAGCTTCAGCTAAGTTTTTTTCGCGTTCAGACACAGATAAACCAAACTGTGCTTGAGTTTCTCGTACTCTTTCTAAACCGTTGACGCTTAATTTTAACTTAGTTGTTTGGCAGAAGCTTTCGGCAATTAACGCCGCTTGATTGTAACCACGTTGCTTTTGCTTTTGCGGGTGCATGGGTATAGGGACGACGATAAGTTGAGTATGGCGCTGAGGTGAGTGTAATAACCATGCTTCGCCTAACCATGTACCTAACATCCGAGCAATATTTGACTGGTTTTCATATTTCATCACAGCGATCGCTCGTTTCAAACTACCACCATATACACCCCAACCAAATACTGGTATTGCACCTTGCCATGATATGCAGGGGTTTTTCTGACCGCAGTTTTGTAATTGTCTGGCACAGTATTGACACAAAGTATCAGATGTATTTCGCTGACACAAAGGACAATGAGATTGTAAAAATAGGTTGAGCAAACCTTGAAGATGATGAGTCCAACTGGGCATGGAGAATTAGCCTAGATATTTAACATACACGCGATCGCACCGTGCAGTTTCCACACCTATTTCTGGTAGATAACCACTGCTTTCGTATAACTTGACTGCTTCTACTAATATGCTGGCGGTTTCAATCCAAATTTGCTGAAAACCACGGGTAGCAATTGCTGCTTCTAGCTGTTGTAACAAATATTTGCCCAATCCTATACCTCTGACACTGGGTAAAAGATACATTTTACGGATTTCCACAGCTTTTTCCCCCCGATTGATGGGGTAATAAGCCCCAGTACCTACAATTTGGCTTTGGTGTTCAATAACCCAAAACTCGCCGCCTGTTGCTAAGTAACATTCTTCTACTTGCAACACATCTCGGTCAGCACCTTTGGGTTCCCAACCCAAACCGTATTCTGATAATACATAACTGATCACTGCGGCCGCTCTGGTGCGATCGCCCTTCTCCCAGTTACGAATTAAGAAATCTCGATAATGTTCTCTCATTCCGATGTGTGGGTTAGGTTTAAACAGAAAAATTTTCTGGATATATATCCCAATTTACCCACTAGATCGCTATTCTGGCAGAAACAATATCACGAGATACTCTGAAATGTATGTATTTTGCCCTGACTTCAATTTTTCATCTCTAAAGCAGAAGTTTGTTTGTTTTGCAGAACTTCAGTAGCTTTTTCCGCCGGAAGCGGTTTATAGAACAAATAGCCTTGTACATCTTCACAGTGAATAGATTTCAAAAAATCTAATTCTTCTTGCTTTTCTACACCTTCAGCTGTGAGTCTTAGGCCTAAGTTACGTCCCAAGGTGACAATTGCCTTCACAATATGAGCTACTCGCACATCTGTGGTTAACTCTTGAATAAAAGAGCGATCAATTTTCAGGTTGTGCAATGGGAGAAGTTGCAGGCGTGAAAGCGAAGAGTGTCCTGTCCCAAAGTCATCGATGGAAAGATGAACACCCATTTGTTCTAAATTATGTAAAACATTTCTGGTAAATTCTAAATCGGCGATCGCTGTTGATTCCGTAATTTCTAATTCTAAAAACTTGGCATCTAATTCTGTCTCTGTGAGAATTCTGGCTACATCTTCTACCAATGTAGATTGGCGAAACTGTTTAGGTGAAAGATTCACAGCCACAGTTAAAGGCGGCAATCCTGCTTGTTGCCAAGCTTTATTTTGCAGACAAGCTGCTCGTAATACCCATTCACCAATGGGAATAATTAATCCACTTTCTTCAGCCAGAGGAATAAACACATTTGGCGCTATTAGCCCCATCTCTGGGTTTTGCCAGCGTACTAGAGCCTCCATCCCAGTGATTTGTCCTGTCAAGATGTTTACACGGGGCTGATAATATACGATTAATTCTTCCCGTTCTACGGCATAGCGCAAGCTTTTTTCTAAATTTAGCAGTTCTGGAGTTTTGGCACTGAGGGTAGTTGTATAAAACTGATAATTATTTCGGCCTAAATCTTTGGCGTGATATAAAGCTGCATCTGCATGTTGAATCAGAATTTCTGGATTATGGCTGTGTTCATCAAACAAAGCAATGCCAATGCTGGCACTGATATAAAGTTCATGTCCATCAAAACAAAACATCTTTTGTAAGGCTTGCAAGATTCTTTGGGCTACTTGGTCTACCTCGTCTAGATAATTAACTCGTGGGAGCAAGATTGTAAATTCATCTCCTCCCCAACGTGCCACAGTATCTCCTTCTCGCAGAGATTCTTTTAGCCTTTGCGCCACAATTTGTAATAATTCGTCTCCCAATGTATGACCTAAAGTATCATTAATCACTTTAAAGCGATCTAAATCGAGAAACATCACAGCTAAACTTTCACAATTGCGTGTTGCGTTTGGTAGAGCTTTAGCCAACAGTTCATTAAATAGTAAACGGTTGGGTAATCCAGTCAGCATATCGTGGAGTGCTTGATGGCGAATTTTTTCCTCTACTTGTTGACGCTGCCATGCACCGCTAATACTAGCCGCCATTGTCAATAAAGTTGATTCTTCATGTCTTGACCACAGACGCTCTTGAGAACAGTCTGCTAAACCAAGGCAACCCCAAAACTCATCTTCTAGTCGTAAGGGGACTAAAAGTAAAGATTTAATTCCATCCCTGTCCAGTAGCTTTTGTTCAGCTATGGGAAATTCTTGGATAGTACCACTAATAGATTGTCCGCAGGAAAGAGTCGCATACCAACGCGCCAGTTCCGAAGATTGATAAAGCTGATTTTGCCAGTGAGAGCGAGAGGAGGTAAAGTTAGTTCGTGTCCATTCAAATTGCAGGCTGAGAGCCATTTCTCCTGTATCTAAGTGGAGATGGTTTTTAAATAAATAGGCGCGATCAGTCTTCGCTGCTTCTCCTAAAACAGCTAGAACTTTATCTATGCCAGTTTCGTAATTCATTTCCACTAGCAAGTAATTTGCGGCTTCGGCTACTGCTTGTAATAGGCGATCGCGTTGGCGTAATTCAGCTTCGGCTTGCTTCTGCTCTGTAATATCCCTGACGATAAAAGTTCTAATTAAGTCACTTTCAGGTAAGTAATGGATACATTGTTCAAAAACTTCCTGCTCAACTGTGATCTCGCGGGAAAAAGAATTTATCTTTCTATCCTCTACCGCATTGAGCAATCCTGTCAGCACAGGATGCTTGTTACCAATTTCTCGAATCTTGGGGAATTTCACCGATGCGGCTGGATTGAGATATGTAATTGTTCCCCCTAAATCCATTTCGATAATTGGGTTGGGGATGAGTTCAGGGAAAGATGCTAGGCGTGCGAGAGCCGTTTCACTGGCCGCTTCAAAATTAGGATCAACAATCAAAGTTTGAAACGGATTGGCAACATTCGCCTGTTCTAATAGAAAATCAGATATGTTTTCAATATCCCCACTTTCTGAAAAAGCCTTTTCGGAAATATAAGAAATTGCATAGTATTTAGCCTGGACTTGATTATTGCCAAAGGCAATTACGTCTCCATGTTGAAGATTATGGGAGACGCATTTCATCCCATTTACATATAAGCCATTGGTACTGGATTTACCCTTGAAGTTACCATCAATAATCCGAAAGCCATACTGGTCGGTTTCTGGAAGCGTGACCCGTAGTAAAATCGCATGTTGTCTAGATACTGAACGAGAACGCAGCACGATCGCATTTCTCGAATCTCGACCAATGGAATAAGTGGTTTCTTGAAGTGGGATAGTTCTTTGTCCTTGCAAGTCTTGGACAACCAATAGGTGACGTATTTTCTCCCACTCATTTCCTGGCATTGCTCTTCCTCAAAATCTCATATCCTGGATTGAATGCTGAAAAATTCTACTTGTAGTCACTTGCTTTCACTTTCATACTTTCTCAAATATCTAGAATAAATTTAAATGTATAGTATTTTACACAGTGTAAATACTTATTTTATGAGGTAAGGCTAATTTTACTTACCTCAAGATGCTTTTTTCTCACTTCATTAAGATACATTTATAGAAAAAAAGACTTAGTGAAATCACTGAATTATAAATTAATATTTGACTGTAATCCTAACCTAATTTTTTTGTAACATTGTTGAGAGAGGTTTGCCAATCTCAGTTGTTTTCTCTTGAAAACCACCAGCATAGTTAATTACGCAGATAGTTTTGTAAGTTTTATGATTTCCGTAAGCAACGCCACTAACTTTAAATGCAGAGTTAAAGATGTTTTTGCGATGTCCGCGTGATGGTACTCCATCATCAATAATTAATTGCATGACAATATCTTGGGCTGTATTAGGGCCATAACTAATATTTTCAGCCGCAGTTATCTGCCATTTACCATAGCGATTAATGCGCTCAAAAGGACTACTACCATCACTACCATAATGACCTGTATTGCCTTTATCACCTTGGTCTTTTACATGAGCTTTTGCTGCTAAAGACATCCCTCTAGATACACTTAACGCGCCGACAGGACGTGCTGATTTGAGAAATACGATCGCCTCATCAACAGCTTTGCTTCCTTCTTGAGTAATTAAAAAAGAATTTTGTGACAGTCTCAGCTTTTTACCATGAAACTGTTTTTTATAATTTTCTAAAATGGGAATATATGCCTTGGGATTTTGTCTAACTTTATTAGTTTCTTTTATTACTTCTTGTTCTATAAATGAAATATGATTTGTTTTGGCTACTAAATATAAACTAGATTCTTCATTCAACATTAAAATAGGTTCTGCTAAAGATGCTCTATATTGAAAAATTTGATTATAACAAATAGTAACTAAAATACTGATGATTAAGACTGCTAAATTCATGTATTTCACAATTGTTGCATAACTCATATATATTGTATTTTTTACAACGTGTCACCCTGAGAGATATGCAATCAGCCAAGTATAATAAATTATTTATATTACTGAGATAAATCGCACATAGCGAAAGTAAATTTTTTCTGTCTGTTCTCCTGCATATTTGTCTCAAACTTAAAGTGAAACCGTATTACACCCATTCTGAGGTTACGGGAAAATTCGGGAATTACGCCAAAGCTGCATCTGAGTTTGACAGCAGTCTAATTGGTAAATCAGGTAAAGTAAAGATAAGTAAAGAAAGCGCGTTAATCATAAATGGCAGCTCTACCCTTACAGGAAATTTCTGCTCAGTTAGAAAGTTCAAATTTACGCGATCGCATGGTTGCACTGGCCAGTCTGCGCGATGTCCCGGCTGAAGATGCAGTACCTTTAATTAAAAAGGTGTTGGATGACGATTCTTTGCAACTGCGCTCTATGGCAATCTTTGCCTTGGGAATCAAGCAAACTGATGAATGTTATGCAATCTTAGTCAGAATTTTGCAAACAGACCCCGATTATGGCATTCGTGCAGATGCTGCTGGTGCATTGGGATATTTAGGTGATGTCAGAGCTTTTGAGGCACTAGCCAGAGCATTTTATGAAGATACTGATTGGTTAGTCCGATTTAGTGCAGCTGTGGCTTTAGGTAATCTTAAAGACCCACGCGCTCGTGAAATTCTCTTGCAGGCTTTGGATAGTAAGGAAGCGGTTTTACAAGAAGCTGCAATTTCTGCACTTGGGGAAATTGGCGACTTAGCAGCAGTTGATAATATTCTCAAATTTGCTCAATCGGATGATTGGCTAGTTAGACAACGGCTGGTAGAAGCCCTAGGAAATCTGCCCACGCCTAAGAGTATCTCGGCTTTAAAATATTTAGAGAAAGATAGTCATCCCAACGTTTCTGAAGCCGCAAGAATCTGCCTCAAGCGAATTGAAGAAAAAGGCAAGCAAGCATAAAATTTCCTTCTCCTGCTACCTTTTAATAATAAGAGGGACTTTTAGTATTTTGATGCAGGGTAATTTCATTTATGAATATTGAAGAGTTTTTTGAGTTAAGTGCTGGTAAATGGTTTTCTCACCGTACTAGCCACCATTTAGCATTTAAACAGTCTGAAGATGGCAAGTCAGATATTGTAATTGAGATGTTGGCAGCAGATCATCCAGAAGTGATTCAACTATGTCAGCAGTACGAAGTCAACCCCATTGAAGCTTCCTGTGGTGCGAGAGTTACATGGAACGGCACAATGGAATGGGATGAAGAGAAACACACAGGTTCGACTGTGTTAGTTACTATACCCGATGCTGATAATCCCAGTGAAGGTAAGTTACTCCGCGAAATGGGTTATGCAGAAAAAGCCCCTGTCGCCGGGCGCTACAAGATGGGTAGTGATGACGCATTAACCTTAACCACAGAGTACGAAACTATGTGGTCAGAAGAACGTCTGTGGTTTGCCAGTCCCAATTTAAGAATGCGCGTCAGTATTCTTAAACGCTTTGGCGGTTTTAGTATGGCTTCCTTTACTTCGGAAATTCGGATGGGTGGTAGTCCAGCAGCGGCAAAAGCAGCTGAAGTTAGTAATTCAGCTTCTTAACAGAGATAGGAGGTAGGATAATCTTCCCTACCTTCTCCCTACTATCCTAAATTTGCAGTAAGTTAGCGATCGCCTGTGGTAATGGCAAAATAATGATAATTAATAAAGCCATCGCCATTAATCCTAAAATGTCACGTCCATTATCCAATTCAGTGACATCGTTCAAGGCAGGTTCATCAATCAAAGGCATAAATAATAAAATTATCGCCCAGACAAAAAATTCTGACTGTACCAAAGAAAGTAATAGCAGTAATAAGCGAGCTATTTGACCAATTACTATCGCTGTGCGTTGCCCAAACATAGCATGAACAATATGACCACCATCTAGTTGTCCTACGGGCATTAAATTCAAGGCTGTGACAATTAATCCTAAAAAACCAGCCACAGCTAAGGGATGCAAATCAATAGCAGATTTAGCCGTTAACTGACTACCCAAAGCCACCTTGGAAAGTAATGCTAATAAAATTGAATATTTCGGATTAAGTGCATCTGGATTGAGAATTCCTGTTTTGTCCGTTAAAGGAACTATCTCAGAATGGGCTAAACCCCACATTAAAAAGGGTAATGTTGCGAAAAATCCCGCAATTGGCCCAGCAATACTGACATCAAATAAAGCTTTACGGTGAGGAATTGGACTACGCATTTGAATAAATGCGCCGAAAGTCCCCAAGAAAAAAGGCATGGGGATAAAATATGGCAGAGTTGAACGAATTTTGTAGAACTTAGCTGTCAAGTAATGACCAAGTTCGTGAATGCCTAAAATTGTGATTAACCCCAAGGAATATGGCAATCCTTCTAAAAAAATATTTGGATCAGCCTTCAAGGTTGTGAGGTCAACACCAGCAATTCTCGCTCCCACAAAGGTGGTAGTCAAAATAGTTGTAATTAGTAATAGAAGTGCTATTCCTGGTCTGGTTAACTTTTCTGGTTTGTTTTTATTGACGGCTTCAGCCGCCTGTGAATTAGGTACTAAAACAAAGAAAGGTTTGCCATTCAGCCCTTCTTGAAAGATAACTAAAAAGCGATCGCCAAATTCTGATTCGATGTTGGCTTTAATTCGCTGGTAAGCTTGCAGGGGTGTCGTTCTTAACTGCCCTCGACAGATAATAGCTTGGGGTCGATACTCAAGATTTTGAATATAGTATACAGACCAGGGAAAACAATTTCGTAGCTGGCTTTCTTCGGTAGGTTCAATGGGACGCACTGGCACTGGTTCTGCGGTAGGATGGATAGCCGATTCTAATTTAGGAGCTTGGGGTTCAGTTTGCTTATTTGTTGGCGCTGTTCGCCCCCATTGAAACAACAGCCAGTATAACAAAAGACAAACAATAGAAGACCCCATAATTAATGACGGTGGCGGAGGTTGTTTGATTCCATATCTCACTGTCCATCCGGTCAATAGTAATGCTGGTGTCATTAACACTAGCCATAACAACCAAACAGGTGTGCGTGTAATGCCAATAGCACTGCGTTGCACCATCAGATAAGTAGCTAGTCCCAGTAGGAGGAGAAACCAAAAAGTCATGTGTTCTTTAATAATTTGGAAAAATATCCCACTAGTAGTGTCAGCACCACAGCCATCACCACAAAGCAGAATCTAAAACCCTAATTTTTAACAATAGTTAACTATTTAGGGTTAATTTTTTAGTACCAATTTGCCCAATGATTGCAACAGATGAATTGCTCAAAAGCTTAGAAAACAACTGTTTGACAATCTGAAATCCCAATGATATCGGCATTTCAACTCTGTTACTAAATTTTTACCACTCCTCATTGTTATTGAGTTTTTCTCATGTGTTCCTTACCCCAACAGCCCAGTCATACAGCTAAGTCCCCACGTCCTGTGCTAGATAGCATTTTTGCTTTTCCACCAAATCGGGACACCTTGGGAGGAACCTCCTATTTCATTGTAAGAAATGAAGGGAATATCCTCATCGATTGCCCTGCTTTAGATCAAATGAATCTGGATTTTTTGCGATCGCATGGGGGTGTAAGGTGGTTGTTTATCACTCACCGTGGTGCTATTGGCAAAACACCAGAATTTCAGCAAAATTTGGGTTGTGAGATTTTAATTCAAGAACAAGAAGCCTATTTATTACCAGGCTTAACCGTTAATCACTTTTCTCAAGAAATTACTCTCACTTCTACAGTCCAAATTATTTGGACACCAGGCCATTCTCCTGGCTCGTCTTGCCTTTATTACAGCGAATTAGGCGGTGTTTTATTTTCTGGTCGCCATTTAGTTCCCAATCAGCACGGTGAACCAGTCCCGTTACGCACGGCTAAAACCTTTCACTGGTCTAGACAACTTAAAAATGTGCAATCTTTACTAGACCGCTTTACTCCAGTCACTCTTGAGTATATTTGTCCCGGTGCGAATACAGGTTTTCTCAGAGGTCAGCGGGTTATTGACCAAGCATACAAGCGGCTGGCTGTATTAGATTTTCCAACTTTGTTGCAGTTACAACCGATTTTGTAAATTCTGAGTAGGAAGTTGGAAATTTCTACTTCCTACTCTCGGTTCTAGGCTTTAGCACCTACAGTTACTGCATTTTTCGCTAATATTTCGACGGCGGCTTGATATTGCAAATCTGCTTCTGTGGCTATTTCTTCGCGGGTAATAGGCTGTTGGGTAACTACTTGATCTGGCTTAATTCCTAATTTGTTAATATCTCGATGTTGCGGAGTTTCATATTTGGCTATGGTAACTGCCAAGCCAGCACCATCGGATAATTCAAATAAAGATTGAATTAAGCCTTTACCAAAAGTAGTTTCGCCTACTAATTTAGCTCGGCCATTGTCTTGCAGTGCGCCAGCGAGAATTTCACTAGCACTAGCAGTTCCTTGATTGACCAAAATGACTAACGGATCTTTTGTCAGTGACGGGCCAAAGGCTTCAAAACTGCCTTGAATGCCTTGGCGATTAACTGTGTAGACAATGGTGCCAGAATCTAGCCATAGCCGAGCAATTTCAATCCCAGCTTGTAAAAGTCCCCCTGGGTTGTTGCGTAAATCTAAAATATAGGCAGCAGCACCTTTTTTCTCTAGACTATTAATGGCGTGGGCTAACTCCGTAGAAGCGTTGGCATTAAATTGAGTCAGGCGAAGATAACCAATGGATGTACCTTGAGGATAAGTCCGCAATTGGGCAATAACTGGGTTGAGTTCAATGCGATCGCGCATGATACTAACTTCTCTGGATGCCTCTCCTTCGCGTTCAATCAACAGTGTTACTAAACTGCCAATGGGGCCACGCATTCTGGCAGCTGCCTCATCCAAAGTCAAGTTTTCTGTAGAAAATCCTTCAATTTTGAGAATGCGATCGCGCGGTTTAATGCCTGCTTTATCTGCTGGTGAACCTTCAATCGGTGATACTACTTCTAGTTGACCTGTATGAGGATTGAGGGCAATTTGCAAACCAACTCCAGTTAATTCTCCAGAAGTATTGACCTGCAAGCTGCGGTACTGTTCTGGATCTAAGAAGCGGGTAAAAGGATCATCTAAGCTCTTGAGCATAGACTGAATCGCCGTGTAAGCTGCTTCTGTGCTAGTTAGAGGCTTTTCTAGAGCTTTTTGTCTAACTGCTGCCCAGTTTTGATGATTAAATGTTTCATCTAGATAAGAGCGATTGACAATGCGCCAAACTTCTGAAACGAGCTTTTGCTCATTGGTCAAAGCTGTGGCGGTGGGAATAACTCCACCAATCGCTAAACAAAACGCCAAAAATAACGACAAACTTACCCGAAAAACGTACTTTTGCATGAACCCCATTTTCAATTCCACCTGAACCCAAATTGTATCGAACTGCCCAGTTCTCTTGTTGTTGATGAAATCTATCTCTCGACTATGTTACTTTTTTTATAGAAGTAGTGCATTGCTCTCATCAAATTGTTAAGCAATCTGTGAGTACACAAGGCACTCTACAAACGATAAGATCTACTTTGGAACTGGCATCTTAAGTGTTTGGTTGCAAAGAGAACGCCATATATTTCATATTTACAGAGTGTTAAGTTGCTGAAAACGCTAATCACTCTGAACAGCAAAAAAACCAAACAAACAACCTTTTTGTGAAAATCCCAAAATTGCCAATTGGGAGATTGATCAACCGCAACCGATTTTTAGGAACTTGAGATTGTATGGCCAACGTTTACGACTGGTTTGAGGAACGCTTGGAAATTCAGGCGCTTGCTGAAGACGTAACAAGCAAGTACGTACCTCCCCACGTCAACATTTTTTACTGTCTGGGTGGAATTACTCTGGTTTGCTTTCTCATCCAGTTTGCTACTGGATTTGCCATGACGTTCTACTACAGACCAACAGTTGCAGAAGCTTATGCTTCTGTACAGTACATCATGAACGAAGTAAACTTCGGTTGGCTGATTCGCTCTATCCACCGCTGGTCTGCCAGCATGATGGTGTTGATGATGATTCTGCACGTCTTCCGAGTTTACTTGACTGGTGGTTTTAAAAAGCCCCGCGAATTGACCTGGGTAAGTGGTGTAATCATGGCTGTGATCACCGTTTCCTTTGGTGTAACAGGCTACTCTTTACCTTGGGATCAGGTAGGCTACTGGGCTGTGAAAATCGTTAGTGGTGTACCAGAAGCAATTCCTGTAGTTGGGACATTGATTTCTGACTTGTTGCGCGGTGGTTCTAGTGTTGGTCAAGGAACCTTAACTCGTTACTACAGCGCCCACACTTTTGTTTTGCCTTGGTTAATTGCAGTCTTCATGCTGTTCCACTTCTTGATGATTCGCAAGCAAGGTATTTCTGGGCCTTTGTAATCTCATTGTTTGTTCAGCCAAAATGTGAACAGGCAATAGCTGTTTCCAGAGAAAGTTGTTTGTTTTAAACTGATGGACAATTAGATATGGTATATCAGCAAGAAATCACAGACACTTTTACTGAGAAGCAAAAGCTACTACCTTGTCTCAGATAGCAAACGGCTAACATCAATGCTTTAACTGAAATTCAGCAGGAGAGCGCATTTAAACATGGCAACGCAGAAAAAACCCGATCTGAGCGATCCTACGTTAAGAGCTAAACTTGCCAAGGGTATGGGTCACAACTATTATGGTGAACCCGCTTGGCCTAATGACCTACTTTATATATTCCCAGTTGTGATCATGGGATCTTTTGCTTGTATTGTGGCTCTAGCTGTGCTAGATCCAGCAATGACAGGTGAACCAGCAGATCCTTTTGCTACACCACTGGAAATTCTGCCAGAGTGGTACTTGTACCCTGTATTCCAAATTTTGCGATCGCTTCCTAACAAATTGTTGGGAGTTTTAGCAATGGCTTCCGTACCCTTGGGGCTAATTCTCGTTCCCTTCATTGAGAACGTGAATAAGTTCCAAAACCCCTTCCGTCGCCCAGTTGCAACTACAGTATTTCTGTTTGGAACTCTCGTAACTTTGTGGTTGGGTATCGGTGCTGCTTTACCTTTAGACAAATCCTTGACCTTGGGACTTTTCTAAATTAGATTAGTTACCGAAAAGTGCTTTGACGCTTGTAAGTTTCAGTAGCATGTAAAAGGGTATGGGTGGTAGTTAAAACCACTCATACTCCCCAAAACATGCTAATGAAACAGTCAACAAGCGTCAATTTTAGTAATCCAGGTAGCATCTGAGATTTTTAGTTTTGAGTTATAAACAATAGCCAAAGTGTTGAGGAAATTTAACTCTGTCCCCTAACATCACAGCTATACCAAAATTCAAAGTCTCCATAATTCAACTTGTAAAAACATTTTTATTGAATAATCAAGTCACGGTCAATGCTGAGAATGGTGGAGCGAGACCATCTGACTGTCAGGAGCGAGCTTCCGCTCTTAAATAAAGTTCAACAATGGTTTGAACAATTTTGTCTGCAATATTTATTTCAACGTGGTTGGTCAGACAACCAACTCTATCGACTCAATTTAGCATTAGCAGAGGGCTTTACCAACGCAGTTCGCCACGCTCATGAGGCTTTACCGCCGGAAACAACTATAGATATTGAAGTTAGTCTATGGGTTGACCGAATGGAAATTAGAATTTGGGATCATGGCCAACCTTTTAATCCTGATGCGATCGCCGAGCCAAAACCTGGTACTCCCCAAGAAGGAGGTTATGGATGGTTTCTATTGAGGCGTTTAACTGATCGGGTGGTTTATGAACGTAGTCCAGATGAGAGAAATTGTCTGTTAATTATCGAGTACAGTCACCAATAAATTGCCCGAAAAGACAAGGGAATTGCTCACTACAGCAGAATTCAGGCTGCGCTGTGATCGTCAGCCGAACGGAGCCAGGAGTCAGAATCTAGAAGTAAAACAGCCTTGATGTCTGGCTTTTAGTAACTGGAAATCCACTTTCAGTAAAAATTTGTGTATAAAAAAAATACTTCAGTTGAGTAAAGTCAGCATACGATTGAGGTGATGCTTTTGCTAAGATTTGGCAGCAGCATAGAGATTACTCAGGCTGTGAAAGAGTGAAACTTATCTATAAATAAAAACGTAAATGCTGACTGATGTAATGGGAGAAAACCCGAAAGCTAGTAAAAAAGTTAACGAAACTCCTCACCATGTCTTCGTTTTTATAGAAATTTTTGCCTGTGAAGGTGGAATTCAATCTTATGTAAAAGATATTTTTCAGGCTTATGGGGAATTGAACGCCGGGTATAAGACAGATGTATTTGTACTGCGGGATAGCCCTGACTGCTCAAATCCTTTTGAGTCTGATAGTTTAAAGTTTCATTATTTTAAAAATCAATCTCCACAAATAGGCAGAATTGCTATGGCTGGGGCTTTGTTAAAGTTTCTCTTACAAAAACGCCCCCAACATATTTTTTGTGGTCATATTAAACTTGCAGTATTAATCCAAACTCTTTGTCAGCCGTTGGGTATTCCCTACACAGTCCTCACCTACGGTAAAGAAGTTTGGGAACCTTTGAAAAGTCAAGAACGCCGCGCCCTCGCCGCTGCCAGCGAAATTTGGACAATCAGCCGCTACAGCCGCGATCGCGCTTGTGCGGCGAATGGAATTGACCCCAAAAAAGTGAAAATGCTGCCTTGTGCAATTGATGGTGATAAATTTACCCCTGGGGCAAAACTACCAGAATTAGTAGAAAAGTATGGCTTGACAGATGCTAAGGTCTTGATGACAGTAGCACGTCTGTGGTCGGGAGATATTTACAAAGGTGTTGATGTTACAATTCGGGCGCTACCTACAATCGCTCAGGTTTTCCCTGAAGTCAAATATTTGGTGATTGGTCGTGGTGATGACAAACCTCGATTAGCCCAGTTGGCGAAAGATTTGGGTGTCAGCGATCGCGTTGTGTTTGCTGGTTTTGTTCCTACAGAAGATTTAATAGCCCATTACCGTCTAGCAGATGCTTACATCATGCCTTCTCAAGAAGGTTTTGGGATTGTTTATTTAGAAGCAATGGTTTGTGGTATCCCAGTTTTATCTGGTGATGCGGACGGTTCCGCTGACCCCTTACAAGATGGTAAGCTAGGCTGGCGAGTTCCACACCGCGATGCTGATGCTGTTGCCGCAGCCTGCATAGAAATTCTGCACAAGCACGACCAACGCTGTGATGGAAAGTGGTTGCGAGAACAGGCGATCGCTCATTTCGGTATAGCAGCTTTTAGACAGCAGCTATTGGCTTTAGTTAAAGGTCAATAGTCAAAACATATTTACAAATGACGAATGACAAATGACCATTGACTGCCTCTAAACTCGCTATCCTAGAAAGAGAGCAAGACAGTAATTAAAAAATGAGCTTTAACAATTCTCAATTGAATCTGGTAAATCTCCGCCCTTTGCTCACTTTATTAGCAGTTATCTGGTTGCTAGGTTCATTGGGCTTGGGTTGGTTAGTGAAGTCTGTATTTATTCTTTTTGCATTGCTGTCACTAGCACCTGTAGTTGCATTCTTTGGGTTTCGCTGGTGGCTGCAACGTAACTTAGTGGTTGACAAGTGTCCTGTTTGCGCCTACGAATTTACTGGTTTAAATAATAGCCAATTACAATGCCCTAATTGTGGAGAACAGCTATCAGTTCAGAAAGGTCACTTCCAGCGCTTTGCTCCAGAAGGCACAATTGATGTGACTGCGGTGGAAGTACAAGCTAAATCATTAGAAGATTAACAGGACTTACGCAAAAATAACGTAACTTCGTCATTACGACCGATAGGGAAGTAATCTCCCCTAATGCTGAGATTGCTTCCCTACACTTCGTTCCGGTCGCAATGACATTATCAGCGTTGCGTAAGTTCTAATTAATACAAAAGTATTTAGGAGTCAGGATTCAGAATGAGATTCTCGATGACTGGCGAATGAATAGAATTTAACTTTGGAAGAGATTACTTAATGATTAGAGGTTAGCACTTGATTGCTAACCTCTAATTTAATTTACAGCAGAGTCAAGAGCCTATTTTGATTCTGGCTCCTGGTTCTGCTGTAGTTAATGGGTTTAACTGGCCTTAGCCAACCTACCTTCAATCTCTGATGCTTGTACTGCACCAGTGTAATCACCAGTATTGATCACTAAGAAAGGCGTACCAGAGATACCTAAGTCATTGGCTAGTTGGAGGTCTTTTTCAACTGCTGTCTTCGCCAGCTTGCGATCGCTCTCAAATTTCGCTAAATTGAGATTCAATTTTTTAGCAATATCCACATACAAAGTTTCACCTAGTTGCTTTTGATTTTCAAACAAAGCATCATGGTATTCCCAGAACTTACCCTGTTGTTTCGCCGCCCAAGCTGCTTGCGCTGCTGGTAATGCTTCTGCATGAACTCCAGTCAAAGGAAAATTTTTATAAACCAATGTCAGATTATCTTTGTGTTTGTCTACTACTGACTTCAGAGTTTTATGTACCTCAGCACAGTAGGGACATTGAAAATCTGAGAATTCTACTAGCACAGTTTTAGATTTAGCCGCGCCAGTTGTTGGTGAATCCCCAATGATATCTTCAGGATTAGTTTTTAAATCATCTAAAAAAGCCTGTTGTACTTTCTGTAATTTCTCTTGCTTGCCCAGTTGATACTCTTGTAGAGCATTGATCACGAATTGTGGATTGTTACGGATAATTTCTAAGACTTGCTTTTCGAGTTGGGAATTAACATCGGTAGCTGCTTGTGCAGGTAATGTCCAGCCTAAGACTAGACAAAGCAGGCAGACGATAACCCAGGTACGTAAATACTGAAATAATTGTCGCATATCAAAATACTGAAAGTGATCTAGCACTATTTAAGTATTACCTACTGTATCTAAAGATAAAAAGTAGGGGAATGTAAATATTCCTTGTTGAGATAAGTGAGGATTAAACAGGGTTGCAGCCCGGTGATCTTTCTGGAATAGTTATCTTGATCTGGATTTTCTACTTAATTAAAAATTAAGGATTACCTATGATGACTTGGATAACTCATCCAATTTTGAATTTTAAATTTTGGATTTTGGATTGAAAATCTTGATTTCTAAACTATTTCATAAGTTTGCAATAAGACTACTTATCGGATGTCGGTATCAGTTGATATTTTGGTGATAATTTTCCAGGAACTAGCAATATAGTTGTGCTACTCCATTACTGCTTGATTTGATTGAAGTTGTCGCATCCTGTCACTTTATTACTCATAAAAAGTCTATAATGCCGTGTGACACGGCATCATAGGGATGAATACGTGCATGAACATTTAGCAAGAACTAGAGTGAATTTATGGGTAAGCAGCGTGTGCTGTCAGGAGTTCAACCAACTGGTAATTTGCATTTGGGTAACTACTTAGGTGCAATTCGCAACTGGGTAGAAGTCCAAGACCAGTATGACAATTTCTTTTGTGTAGTAGATTTACACGCGATTACTGTACCGCATAATCCAGCGTCTTTAGCTGCTGATACTTACACCATCGCAGCACTTTACCTGGCCTGTGGGATTGATTTAAACCACTCCAGTATCTTTGTCCAATCCCACGTTTCCGCACACAGTGAACTTGCTTGGCTGCTTAACTGCATCACTCCCTTAAACTGGCTGCAAGATATGATTCAGTTTAAGGAAAAGGCTGTTAAACAAGGAGAAAACGTGAGTACAGGTTTGTTAATCTATCCTGTACTGATGGCGGCAGATATTTTGCTTTATCAAGCTGATAAAGTACCTGTGGGTGAAGACCAAAAGCAACATATTGAACTGACACGAGATATTGTCAACAGATTCAATCACCAATTTGCTAAGGATCAACCAGTATTGAAGTTACCAGACCCGTTGATTAGGAAAGACGGCGCAAGGGTGATGAGCTTGACAGATGGGACGCGGAAAATGTCCAAGTCTGACCCATCAGAGTTAAGTCGCATTAATGTGTTAGATCCACCAGAGCAGATTGCCAATAAAATTAAACGGTGCAAAACTGATCCTGTAAGGGGTTTAACTTTTGATGACCCAGAACGGCCAGAGTGTAATAACTTGTTAACGTTGTATATGCTGCTGTCTGGTCAGACCAAAGAAGTAGTAGCTGCGGAATGCCAAGATATGGGTTGGGGACAATTCAAGCCGTTATTGACAGAAACAACAATTAATGCGTTAAAACCAATCCAAGAAAAATATCAGGCAATTATGGATGACAAGAGTTATCTGGAGTCTGTATTGCGTGATGGACGGGAAAAAGCGCAAGCGATCGCAAATCAAACTTTAACGCAAGTAAAATTGGCTTTGGGCTACTCATTGCCTTTGTAGACGCTTTGAGGTGTGATTCGTTATACCCTGGAAGAATCCCAGACTATTAAAGTGTATGTATCACACCCATAGCCCTACTGTGAGTTTATTTCAGAAGGCTGCCCAAGCAGGTGAATTTTTAGTAACTGCTGAGGTAGCACCCCCAAAAGGGGGAAATCCGGCTCATACAATTGAAATGGCGGCGACTCTTAAGGGGAGAGTTCATGCTGTCAATATTACCGATGGTAGCCGTGCTGTGTTGCGGATGTCGTCGCTGGTGGCTTCAGCGATTTTATTACAAAACGGGATTGAGCCAGTTTGTCAGATGGCTTGCCGCGATCGCAACCGTATAGCCTTACAAGCCGACTTGATGGGCGCTCATGCTTTGGGTATTCGTAACATCTTAGCTTTAACAGGCGACCCAGTAAAAGCAGGCGATCACCCTGATGCAAAAAGCGTATTTGATTTAGAATCTGTAAGATTATTGCAATTAATTCAAAAAATGAATCAAGGGGTTGATTGCAACGATAAACCCTTGACCGATGGTGCAACAGATTTATTTGTCGGTGCAGCCGTAGATCCACAATGTGGCAGTTGGTCAGGTTTGCAGAGTCGATTTGAACGCAAAATCGCAGCCGGAGCGCAATTTTTTCAAAGTCAATTAATCACTGATTTTGAAAGACTAGAAAAGTTCATGGATAAGATAGCTTCTGTACATAACAAACCAATTTTGGCAGGAATTTTTCTGTTGAAATCAGCGAAAAATGCCCAATTTATTAATAGGTGTGTGCCGGGTGTAAATATACCTGAACATATTATTGATAGATTAGCCAAAGCCAAAGATCCACTAGAAGAAGGTGTCAAAATTGCTGCTGAACAAGTACAAATAGCAAGGCAATTGTGTCATGGTGTCCATATTATGGCAGTCAAGCGGGAAGATTTGATTCCTAAAATTTTGGACTTAGCGGGTGTTGAGTCAGTTGAATTAGTTGTAGCGAAGTAAATCAAGTTAGGCGATCGCATTTCTTCTTTGTCGGAGAGTGCGATCGCTCGATAGCGTATTTTGCGTAAATGAGGTACAAGCATCAAACCCAAAATCATTTATAGCAGTTATATGTAACATCTCTACAGCATTCTATGAATCTGCAAACTGCTTTTGTGGTGAAGTAAACTTGATTGAGTAATAATATTACAACTTCATGTCATAGCGACAGAAACTTGTGTTCTAACGACAGAATGTTTATTAGATAATACTGTTGATAAGCGATCACACTGATTTTTAGTGTTTACAAAGCGAATCGTAGAGAAGAATTTAAAATGTAGGTTGGGTGAAACGAAATGGAACCCAACCATATCAGAAATTTTGGATGTTGGGTGGAGCGATCGCTCTACCCAACTTACTTTTCTACAATAAAATTAAGAATGGTGCAGTCAAATCCTTGCACAACTTATTTTTGACTTTAAACTTTAGAATTGCTCGAAGGTTCGGTATGGCTCAAATCTTAGTTGAAAATTTAGATCCAGTGATTCTAGAAAAACTAGAAAATCTTGCCAAACAGCACGGAAGATCATTGCAAGAAGAATTGAAACACATCCTCCAACAAGCCGCAGAAACAGTAACAAATTACCAAATTGGCGGCGATATGCAACAAGCGAGAGATGCAGTAGCACGCGCTCAGATAAGATATGCAAATAAATTTTTCAGTGACAGTGCTGAACTTATCCGTGAGGATAGAGAACGGTGAGCCGATATGTTTTAGATGCCAGCATTGCTATAAAATGGTTTGCGCCGGAAATTTACTCTGATGTTGCTAGACGTTTACTAGCAAGTAATCATACTTTTTTAGTTCCAGATTTTTTCTTCGCAGAAGTAACAAATGTCTTGTGGAAACGGGTACGTCGCGGCGAAGATACTGCTGAAAATGCAAAGCAAACTTTGGCAGATTTAAATGCAGTTCCTGTAGAAATTTACTTATCTCAGCCATTGATGCCACTTGCTTTAGATATTGCCCTGCAAAGCGATCGCGCAGTATATGACAGTTTATATCTAGCCCTGGCAATTTCGCAAAAATGTGAGATGGTGACGGCAGATGAGAAATTTTACAACGCGCTGCAAAATACTGCTTACATGAATAATCTTCTGTGGGTGGAAAATATTTAAACTTAGATACAAACTACGTAGGTATAGGATTGTAAAATTAAACCAGAAGTAAATCCACTATATAGAATCAGGGTCAATACCTAATTCTTGCAGTTTTGCGGCCAAGCGATCGCTTGTTATTTTTTTCGGCGCTATGCTATTTCTTCTGGAGTTGGAATTTATTCATTTTCAGAATTAGCCTTACTCTTCAAGCCTTGTAGATACCACACATAAATCTCCATATAGATAGGGTTTGAATGATTTTTGGCAGTTTAGAATTAACTGCATAACTATCGGAGTTTGTTATGCAGGAACTCAAATTTAAATCTGGTAATATTTACGAGTTTGTTGACCGCAACGAGATACCAGTATTTTCCCAATTAAGATACGTGGAAACGATTTTTAACCCAGCTAGTAAAGAAATCTGTTTACATTTTGAGGTCTCAGAAGATGGTTGCGAACATCCCCAGGATATTTACTTTAGCCAAAGCGGTATCGACCAACAAATCGGGGGTATTTTTGAGGCTAGTGAGTATCAGGTTAGATATGAATACTGAGTAAGATTTTCGTGAATAGGATAGTTCGGTGTCAGTCTCTGTAAAATTTGCTTCAACACCATCGCTGTCCAATCGATATCTGCTGCGGTGGTGTAACGTCCCAATGTAATGCGAATTCCCCCCAATGCGGCTTTTTGAGAATAGCCCATTGCTAATAGTATAGGGCTAGGGCTGAGTTTACCGCTATGACAAGCAGCACCAGCACTAATGCCAATACCCGCTAAATTTAATTGTCGCACCAAGGTTTTACCGCTGAGTTTTTGGCCGTCGGCGTATTCCAGACAGAAACTTGCATGATGTGGTAAGCGATGGATGCGATCGCCTGTGGGAATTAAACCGGGTACATCTGCTAACAATGCAAACAAGCGATCGCGTAAATCAATTAACCTTGGTGTTTCTGTTGCTAGTTCTTTGGCTGCTAATTCTGCGGCGACACCAAACCCAGCTATTATCGGGACAGCTTGTGTTCCAGAACGCATCCCTATTTCTTGCCCACCACCAGTTAACAGAGGCATAATTTTTACACTAGGACGAATATACAATGCCCCTGCACCTTGTGGCCCGTAGATTTTGTGGCTCGAAATGCTGAGTAAATCGACTGGTAATGTCTGCACATCAATAGGTAAACGTCCTGCAACTTGCACTGCATCGGTGTGGAAGATTGCACCGTGCGATCGCGCAATATTGCCCAATTCACTAATCGGTTGAATTGTGCCAACTTCACTTTGTCCGTAAATTATTGATACTAAGACGGTATTATGTCGCAATGCAGCCTTTAAATCTAAGGGGTTAATTCTCCCTTGGCTATCCACTCCCAAAGTCGTGACTTCCCAACCCCACATTTCCAGCATTCGCGCTGTTTCAGCAATGGCGGAATGTTCCACATTAGAAATAATGATGTGTTGCGGTACAGCAGATAACCGAGCGACACCAATAATTGCCAGATTATCTGCTTCTGTACCACCCGCGGTAAAAATAATTGATTCGGGATGAGTTGCGTTAATTAAGTCTGCAACTTGAACTCTGGCTTGTTCGAGAACTATAGCCGCCCGTTGTCCCCATTCATGCAAACTAGAAGGATTACCCCACTGTTGAGTGAGGACTGCTTGCATTGCTGCGATCGCTTCTGGGCGAGTTGGAGTAGTAGCACTGTAATCTAAATATATTTGCATATCACAACACTTAAGCGAAAAAACACAGACATGGGACTACTCACTATTTTCATCATAGATAGTTCTCTGGTTAAATCTTGAGAAAATGTGAATTAATGTGCATCAATAGGCGGATTTTTTAATTGCCAAGCAAGCTGTTTACCTCTTTAAATAGGCGTACTGTATTTTGGGAACAATAACTATGTTCACTACCAATTCACTTTTAGCAGATTACCGTGCCAATTTTTCGCCAACCCAGTTATTTTTGGCTATTTGCCTTAATATTTGTTACCACTGCTTGTCAACAACCTAAATCATCTCATCAGGGTTTATCACCTTTACCTCAAGATTCATTTATTCAAGTCTATTTAAATCATTCTGAATCTTCAGAATATCAAGAATCTTATCGTCAGCAAACTCGACTGGGAGATGACTTAGAAAAAATCATTGCCGATACTATTTCTCAAGCTAAATCTACTGTAGATGTAGCGGTGCAAGAATTACGCTTACCCAAGGTTGCCCAAGCATTAGTAGACAGACAAAAAGCTGGGGTGAAAGTTAGATTAATTTTAGAAAATAACTATAGTCGTCCTTGGAGTAGCTATACACCAAATGATATCAAAAAACTAGCACCAAGAGACCGAGAAAAATATAATGAATTTCATCAATTTATTGATTTAAATAAAGATAACAAACTCATCCCAGAAGAAATTAATCAAAGAGACGCATTAGTAATTATCCAAAATGCCAAAATTCCCTGGATAGATGATCAAGCTGATGGTTCCGCAGGCAGTAGTTTGATGCACCACAAATTTGTGATTGTTGATAATCGCATTGTAATTGTTAGTTCTGCTAATTTTACCCTCAGTGATACTTCAGGCGATTTTACCAGTCGCACCAGTTTAGGTAATGCTAATAATTTACTAAAAATTGATAGTCCAGAATTAGCATCTGTGTTTACCCAAGAATTTAATATTATGTGGGGTGATGGCGTTGGAGGTAAGCCAGATAGCCTATTCGGTTTGAAAAAACCACTGCGTTCTCCCAAACAAATTACTTTGGGTGCAAGTAAAATTACAGTCCAGTTTTCTCCAGCTTCTCCCACTCAACCTTGGAGTAAAACTAGTAATGGTTTAATTGGTGAACATTTAAATTCTGCTACTAAATCTATTGATTTGGCATTATTTGTATTTTCTGAACAGCATCTTGCTGATATTTTAGAACAACGTCATAAGCAAAATGTAGGTATTCGCGCTTTGATTGATGCTCAATTTGCCTATCGTTTCTATAGCGAAGCTTTGGATATGATGGGAGTTGCATTGAGTAATAAGTGTAAGTATGAAATTGATAATCAACCTTGGACAAATCCTATTACTAGTGTTGGTGTACCTGTATTAGCTAAAGGAGATTTATTGCATCATAAATTTGCTGTAATTGATAACGAGATAGTTATTACTGGTTCGCACAATTGGTCAGATGCAGCTAACAGTGGTAATGATGAAACATTGATAGTAATTGAAAATCCTCTAGTTGCTGCTCATTATGTGCGGGAATTTGCCCGTCTTTATGCCAAAGCTCAAATTGGTTTACCATCAGAAATGCAGGCAAAAGTTCCAGCAGAGATGAAAAAATGTCCTAAGATAATTGCACCAACATCGAGTCAAAATCAACTCACTCAAAAAGTTAATCTCAATACAGCTACTCAGGAAGAATTAGTCATTCTTCCAGGTGTGGGTAAAAAGTTAGCACAGAAGATAATTATTGCCCGTCAACAACAAAAATTTACATCCCTACAAGATTTAGAACGTATTCCCGGTGTGAGCGCAAAGATGCTAGATAAATGGCGTGATTATGTGAGCTTTTAATATATTTGCTTGACGTTTTATTAATTATTTGTATTTGCTTCATTGACCAAGAAAATTGAAATATTTTGCAGATTAAGAAAGCTTCGCTATAGAGTAATTGAGTGGTTGATTAGCAACTATAGCAGAAGGCAGAGAGCAGCGCGTTGCGGAGTCAGTCGCGTGGGCGGGTTTCCTGACTTGTACCCCTACGGGGAAGCAAGCTACGTGTAGCGTCTCTGATGAGGAGAAGCAAGTAGCGTTAGCGACGCAGGAGCGTCATACCGTTTCACTTTAAGTTTGATACAAATAGACCGCAGGGGGGCAGAGGAGCAGAGGGGCGGAGGAGAAATTATTCGTATTATTTATTTAGTGAACTGGTATCACTCTGAAGGAGTCGGAAAAAGAAACAATAGTGACACCACAAGCTTTTTAGCAATTCCCGATGGTCTGTTTATTTACATAGACCTATGCTAGTTGATATATATGGCGATCGCTTGCATAATTTAGAGCGATCGCCTTTTTATGCAAAATAAATATTTCTGTTGACTTATTTATATTTATTATTTATTTCTACTGAAAGTAAGAGGAAGTTTTATTCATAAATTTTCTAGCATGTACCCAGGTCAAGGTAACTGGAGTTAATTTATGCCTTATAACAAAATAGAAGAATTACCCCAAGATATTCAACAAAAACTGCCTCAACACGCCCAACAAATTTTCTTTGCTGCTTTTAATGCTTCCCAAAGCGATGGTTTAAGTGAAGAAGGGGCGACTAATGTTGCTTGGAATAGTGTAAGAAACGAATACAAACAAGGCCAAAACGGCGAATGGCACAGAAAGTCTGAAGATACAGCCGTACACAATAAAGCAGTAACTTCTGGTGGGAATTAAATCATAAAAATCAGGCTGACAGCAGAATGTTTAAGTTAAAAAACTTTCTGTTTGAGTGTGATTCATTCCAGCTTAGTTAGATCAATTAAATTGGAATTTTACTTGAGCAAAAGGCGCTTTGTAATTAATGCAAAGCGCCTTTTGCTTTTAAATATTGGAAAAAAATTATCATATTTTGAGTCAATAGAGGGAAATAAATCATTACACTGAGAGGTAGATGCCCTGCTGGGATTGACCGTCCTATACAAATGATGACTAAACAAACTCACAGAATTTTAATCCTTGGTGGAGGCTTTGGTGGTCTCTACACCGCGTTGCGCTTAAGCCAGTTACCTTGGGAATCTCAGCAAAAACCCGAAATTGTACTGGTAGATCAAAGCGATCGCTTTCTATTTTCCCCCTTACTCTACGAATTGCTCACAGGTGAACTGCAAACTTGGGAAATAGCCCCTCCCTTCGCCGAACTCCTCCAAGGCACAGGTGTACGCTTTTACCAAGCAGTAGTATCAGGAATTGATACCGACCAACAACGAGTACAATTACAAGATGGGCCAGAAATTGCCTACGACCGCTTAGTACTGGCTTTAGGTGGAGAAACACCACTAGATATGGTTCCTGGTGCGACTTCCTACGCCCTACCGTTCCGCACCATCAATGATGCTTACCGTCTGGAACAACGACTGCAAATTTTGCAAGAATCCGATGCTGATAAAATTCGGATAGCGATCGTTGGTGCTGGTTACAGTGGTGTTGAACTAGCTTGTAAATTAGCCGACAGGCTGGGCGAAAAAGGCCGTTTGCGCTTAATTGAAATCAGCGACCAAATCTTACGCACCTCCCCAGAGTTTAACCGTGAAACTGCCAAAAAAGCTTTAGACGCAAGGGGTGTATTTATTGATTTAGAAACCAAAGTTGAATCGATTAGCGCAGATACCATCTCCCTAGAATACAAAAATCAAATCGATACAATTCCTGTAGATTTAGTTATTTGGACTGTAGGTACACAAGTAGCACCTGTAGTTAAAAACTTACCTTTCAAGCAAAACCAGCGCCATCAAATCACGACTACACCAACCTTACAAGTTCTTGACCACCCAGAAATTTTTGCCTTGGGCGATTTAGCCGACTGTCGTGATGCGGAAGATCAACAAATTCCCGCCACAGCCCAAGCAGCTTTTCAACAAGCTGATTATACTGCGTGGAATATCTGGGCTTCTTTGAGCGATCGCCCATTGTTACCCTTCCGCTACCAAAAACTAGGAGAAATGATGGCGTTAGGAACAGATAACGCTACTTTGACTGGTTTAGGAATCAAACTAGATGGTTCTTTAGGTTATGTTGCGCGTCGTCTAGCCTATCTGTATCGAATGCCGACTTTAGAACATCAACTCAAAGTTGGTTTTAATTGGCTAGTCCGTCCTATTATAGAGACACTTTCTCAGTCAATCTAAATCTCATACCATTTTAGATTTTGGACTTCGGCTGCGCTCAGTCGAACGATTTTAGATTGATTGGGGGTTCTTCATCAGTGCCTTTCTTGTTTTGCATTGGTATCACCTTCAAAATACATAATCACAAACAGTTTGATGGAACGACCGAAAGTTATTTTTCTGGATGCTGTCGGCACAATATTCGGCGTAAAAGGCAGTGTGGGCGAAGTATATAGTCAGATAGCCAAAGAATTTGGTGTAGAAGTTTCTGCGGCCAGATTAAATCACGCATTCATCCAAAGTTTTAAAGCCGCACCACCACCAATATTTTTAGATGCAGAACCAGCAGATATCCCTCAACGAGAATTTGATTGGTGGCGGATAATCGCCCTCAATACCTTTGAGACGGCTGGTTTTCTCCAGCAATTTTCTGACTTTTCGGCTTTTTTTAGCGAACTTTATATTCACTTTGGGACTGCTGAACCTTGGTTTATCTATGCTGATGTTTTGCCATCGCTGATGAACTGGCGGCATTTGGGCATTGAATTAGGAATCATATCTAACTTTGATTCTCGAATTTATTCAGTGTTGCAAAGTTTAGGTATTAGTGATTATTTCACTTCGGTGACAATTTCTACCCAAGCACGCGCTGCTAAACCTGATACCCAAATTTTTGCCGTTGCTTTAGAAAAACACGATTGTTTACCAGAAGCAGCATGGCATATTGGTGACAGTATTATCGAAGATTATCAAGGGGCAAAAGCTGCGGGAATGCGGGGGATTTGGATCAATCGGGATAAAAAATAGAATGTCTGCTAGAGACAAATTGCATCACGGGGATGGCTTATTACTCATGACTCATCCCCGTTTAAATTTAGTGAAGAGGATAAGATTTACTATGTTCTAGATTCAGATAGCAATCCTGACATATCTAATACTCGTCCTGAAAAAATATTACATTGTTCTGACATTTGTTTACGTTTGGTATCATCAGTCCAAATACTATCGAAAGTTAATTTCCATCGTGCTATTTGGACTTGAATATTAACCACAGTTTCACTCTTATCCCTGTAACTTATATTTAGTAAAGCTGAAACAAAAAGCGATCGCCTTTTGCCCTGACTAGCAATCCTATATAAAAAAATATCCCCAACTTTTTAAATAAGTCGAGGATATAAACCTAATATATTGAACCAAGCTACAAAAAAGGACGTGCTAAGAAAAAGCTGGCGATTGATTTAGCATCTACGGGTTCGCCTTGTAAAATTGCGGCTTCCAGTTCCTCTGGTGTCATGAGAACAGTTTCAATATCTTCGTCTTCGTCTTGTTTGGGTGGTGTTTCTAACTTTTCTAAATCTTGGGCGAGAAAAGCATAAATAATTTCATCAGAATATCCAGGCGCAAGGAAAAACTCTCCTAGTTTGCGCCATTTTTGGGCGCTATAGCCTGTTTCTTCCTCAATTTCACGCCTGACTGTTTCTTGCGGATCTTCATTGCGTTCTAAAGTACCCGCGGGAAATTCTAAGATTCTTCCTTGAACGGCGAAGCGATACTGACGCACGAGTACCAGTTTTCCTTCATTGGTCACAGGTACAGCTAACGCCCCACCTGGGTGACGAATACATTCCCATTCGCCTTCCGATTTATTTGGTAAACGCAAGCGATTGACTTCAAAATCAAATTTGCGTCCTTTATGAAACAGACGTTGTTTTAATAACTGCGGTAATTCTCTACCTAATGGCATAGTTATAGTTTTATCTTTTCAAAATCAACGAACAAACACTGTTTGTCGTTTGTGGGATCAGGATTTTGTGTGTTTATTGGTAGTGACTTGAATTGCTCTTCAGTAAATGTACATCAGAACAGTCTACATCTTTTACCAACTGTTTGATCGTGTATCCGGAAACTGGCTCAATCCAATCTGGAGCAATTTCGGCTAGGGGAACTAAAACAAATGCTCGCTCGCGCATCCGGGGATGGGGTATTTGCAGGGTTGGGGTGTCGAGAATTACTTGATCGTACAACAACAAGTCTAAATCAAGCGATCGCGGCCCCCACCTTTCTTGCCGCACTCGCCCAAATTGCTGTTCTGTGGCTAACAAGGTTTCTAGCAATAACTGCGGTGTCATGTCAACTTGCAAGATTACGCAGCCATTAATGTAATCTGGCTGCGGTGGCCCTACTGCTTTAGTTATATACCAATTGGATGTTGCTTCTAATTGCATTGTTGGTATAAAGCTTAACTGGGCGATCGCTGCTTCTAAGATTTTTCGAGAATCACCAAGATTACTACCAAGTGCTACAGCTATCCGCCCAGACCTTTTATCACTAAGAGATTCTTGTCCACTATCATGAGGATGATTGATTATATTTTGCTCCCCATTGAGACCGGATAGTTTTAACAATTTTTCTTTAAAGAATTAAATAAAATTACCGACTGAATCTTGACAAAATTCACGTACTAATTATGAGAATAATATTTTCTGTAGCAATGAATTCAGTTAATTATTTATAGGATAATATACTAACACGAACGTAGTTAATTAACCCCTCAAAAGTCTTTTAGGCGGTTAATCTGCGATTAATTGGAGCAAGGAACTAACGTGGGGAATCTCACCTCCTGGTTCAAGCAACAACCAACAAAGTTTGAGTGACTCTGACAAGGAGGAACCGCGATTGTCGCCTGGTAATCAATATAAAAATGAGGAATCCACTGCCGAGAGCTTACCCCCAACCAAGGTGGGAAAGGTGAGGCAACTATTTGGCCGGATGGGTAATGTTTCATCGGGAATAGTTACCATATTTACCAGTAGGGAAAAGCCGTTTTATCGTCGTTTCTGGTTTTGGGCAATATTAACTGTCGGTAGTGGCGTAGTTGCTGCGAAATACGTCATTACTTCAATAGATAAAACTTTGCCAGATAAATCAGAACTACAAGCTTTTGTCCGTGAGCAAACATTAACAATTAAAGCCGCTGATGGTAATATCCTCCAGCAACAAGGAGAAGCTACCAGAGAGCAACTTAAAATAGAACAAATCCCCGATAAATTAAAAAAAGCTTTTATTGCCTCAGAAGATCGAAGATTTACAGAACACAACGGTGTCGATCCCCAAGGGATTGTCAGAGCAGGTTTGAATAACTTGCGATCGCAAAATGTGGTAGAAGGTGGTAGCACCATCACCCAACAATTAGCCCGAATTCTGTTCTTAAAACAAGAAAAAACCATCTGGCGCAAACTCAAAGAAGTCCGTCTCGCCCAGAAAATAGAAGCAGAATTTACTAAAGACCAAATTTTAGAGCGTTATTTAAATTTGGTGTATTTAGGCTCAGGAGCTTATGGTGTAGGTGATGCAGCTTGGGTTTATTTCAGTAAGCCAGTAGACCAACTGACCTTAGCCGAAGCAGCCACAATTGCTGGGTTAGCTCCCGCCCCAAGTTTATATTCTCCCGAACAAAATCCCGCTGCTGCTAAACAACGGCGGAATTTGGTATTACAACGGATGCGGGAAGATAACATTATTACCGCCGCTGAAAGTCAAGCCGCGGCTCAAGAACCATTAATTGTCAAAAGTAGCTTGCCTAAAAGGCTACAAGTCGAGTCACCCTACTTTACCAGTTACGTTCAGCAAGAATTACCCAAGTATGTGTCTGCTGATGTACTGGCGGTTGGTGGTTTAACAGTAGAAACCAGTTTAGACCCGAATTGGCAAAAAGCAGCCGAAGCCGCAGTCACAAAAGTATTACGTAATCAAGGACGTTGGGAAAACTTTAAGCAAGCTGCTTTGGTGGCTATTGACCCCCGCAGTGGGGAAATTAAAGCAATGGTGGGGGGTAAAGATTTTGGTAAAAACCAATTTAATCGTGTCACCCAAGCCAAACGTCAGCCAGGCTCAACTTTTAAGGGATTTGTTTACGCCACGGCGATCGCAACAGGGAAAAGCCCTTACGATACCTATTTAGATGCTCCCTTAATCGTCGATGGCTACGAACCAAAAAACTATAGCGAAAAATTCCGGGGCTTGATGAATATGCGAGATGCCCTCACTCGCTCTGTGAATATAGTTGCATTGAAAGTATTGCTAGATGTGGGATTTGCGCCAACGATTAAACTAGCCCACGATATGGGGATTAAATCGGAACTCAAACCCAATTATTCTCTAGCCCTTGGCTCCAACGAAGTCAACCTTTTAGAATTAACCAGCGCTTACGGCAGTTTTGCCACTCAAGGATTACACGTAGAGCCGCATGGTATTCGTCGCATCCTCAACCGCCAAGGCCAAGTTATCTGGTCAGCCAATTTTAAATCACAGCGAGCGCTTGATGCTGATAGTGCCGCAATCATGACCTGGATGCTGTGTAACGTTGTTGTTGAAGGGACTGGTGCAGCTGCTCAGTTAGATAATCGACCTGTAGCTGGCAAAACAGGAACCTCTGATGAAGCCAGGGATTTGTGGTTTATTGGCTACATACCCCAAGCAGTGGCGGGAGTTTGGTTAGGTAACGATGACAACCGCGCCACCTATGGTAGTAGTAGTAGCGCCGCTTACACTTGGCACGAATTTATGGAAAAAGCCATAGAGGGAATGACTGTGGAAAAATTCCCGGAAAGGCCAAAGTTAGATGGTCGCAAAGGCACAATTAAAGCCCAACCTATCAAACCGAAGAAAATCCTCAACAGATCTAGTTCTAGTGACGATAATGATGAGGTGAATTCCAGTGATGCTGATGATAGCGGCTCATCCAGAAGAAGACGCAGACGTAGTTACCAGCAGCAAGACAATAATACTGAGACACCCAGAAGACGGCGGCGCTTTCGCACTGTAGAAAATGATTCTAGTGCCTCAGCTACAGAACCATCCCCCCGTTCTCGCCGAAGATCTAGACAAGTTGAATCAGAATCTCCTACACCTAGAAGGTCTAGACATTCTTCACCGTCAACTAGTAATAGTTCTGGTTCTTCTGGTTCGGGTTCAGCATCAACACCCAGTTGGCGGGATAGACTGAAACCAGGTTCATCTTCACAATAGTTAACTTTTCATGACTGCTGAGTTACCATCACTTGCTGCATCTGAGTTTGTCGCCACGTTAACCCAAGCTGGCAAAGATAGCGATCGCCCATCAGCTAAAATCATAGTTGATGCTCTGTTACAAGCAGAAAAAACCGCCAAACAGCAACGAATTAGCTATACTTTTGATTCTCTTGTCGGTACATGGCGACTGTGCTTTGCCACCGGAACACGTAAAGTGAGACAGCGCGGCGGCATAATTTTGGGTAAAGGCTTTTATTGGCCTAAATTGACGCCAACTTATCTTTCCTTTAGTGAAGCAACATCAGCCAAAGCAGAAATTAGCAATCAGGTGAAACTAGGGTCTGTGTTTTTGAAACTCACAGGCCCAGCCAAATATTTAGGCAAAAAAAACCTCTTGGCATTTGATTTTACCCACATCCAAATTAGTCTTTTTGGTCGTGTTATTTACAATAAGCCTCTAGGCGGTAATAAATCACAAACAAAAGATTTTGACAACGAACCCATCGCTAAATTGCCATTCTTTGCGTTCTTTTTAATTACAGAAGATTTTATCGCCGCCCGTGGCCGGGGAGGTGGACTAGCACTGTGGTTTCGAGAGAGATAATCTGAGCTAAATCAACTATCTATCCCAACTATTATTACGGTACTTTTTGTAACGTCCATAATGATTTCCCTGGTCACGGCGCGAATTTTCCTGCCGCCCATAACCTTGATTTCGGTTAAAATTACCACGTCGCTCATCAGGTGACTGACGACGATTTATCCGCCCTCGACTATTTTGTTGACGATTAGTTTGATTAATTATTTGGATAATTGTATTGTTATCTCCATTAATCGCCGCTGTTTGGTTGGCTCCTTGATTACTGTTAACCTCGGCTAACGTAGGAGAAGCAACCAGCCCAAAAGTTGCAACTGCTGTTAAAAGACTAAAAATAAATTTTTTCTTGCTCATCTTCGCCATACCTTCAATCAACTTATTGAATAACCACCAACATCTAAAATTTGGTGGGGCTTGTACCCTTTAAATTACAAATTCGTAATTATTGAGCCACCAGATTTATCTTTATCAAGCCAAAATCTCACATCCCAAATTGTTTAACGGGTTCAAGCCTGCACCTAAATAAACAGATAGATTTCAGCGGCGGAAATTACGAGGTCTAGTTAAAGATGGGTCATAGGCTGGGTTGTAAACATCCACTTTCACCCCAACAGGAACCTTAATAGTCGGCCCATTTATCCCTGTACCACCTCTACCACTATTAATGCGTTGTCTGCTGGTGCGTTGTTGGTTTGCTCTTCCACTACCTGTATAAACTTGGGTACCAACTTGTGTAATTGTGTTTCCTGAGCATCGGCCTTGATTTTGCAAATCCACATTATTACTCTGTCGAGAAGGCTGTCTAGAGCCACGAACAGCCACTTGCACAGAAACGTCGGTCATCACACACTGTGCAACCACAGAATCAGTCAAAGCAGGTGATATCGCTAATAAAGTACTGCTCGATAACCATCCAAGTAATAAAATTTTGGATCTCATACTTACCTCCTGGTCAATATCAACGGTAATTACTATCGACATACAGTTGTCGAAGTAGTGCTTTGAGTAACGCTTCTACCTGAGTAACTGTTTTGACGTTTGGTATAGCTAGACGTGTAGCGACGACAGGGTGCTTGCCGATAATATCTTCGCAGACGACGACGGGAATAAGCATCTGATGGAGTATAGTAACTATCTGTTGATTGATCCCTGTCTTCTTCAGAAATGATTTTGACCCCATTATCGGAATCAACAATTGTTGTACCGTCATCAGTACGAATCTCAACTCTGGATGCGCTGGCTGCACTTGGCAAAACCATCAGCGCTAAGAAAACTACTAATGGTAAAGACTTTTTCGCTATCATGATCAAATTTCTCCATAGTATGGAGCAAACAAGCTTTTTGATGCTGATTTAGTTCAAAAAGCCCAAAAATTTTAAACTTGATTAACTCAATAATTAGTTTATAGCTCCCAATCTTAAATAAGATTGGGAGTTTCAGAGACCATTTATAAAGTGAATACCTAGATAGGATATATTCCCTAAAGCCGTAACACACCCTACTGGAATTTTATTTTTACTTTATAAATAACCGCTTAGTACTCAGACTATCTCCGACGCTGATCACGACGAATAGAGTTTCTTTGTATGTTAATTATTCTAGAGCGTTGGCCAATTCTACTGCCATCACCTACAACGCCAGCAGATTGGCCTGTGTATTGACCATTGTCTTGATTGACACGTCCGCCAGAACGCCTACCTCTAATGCGCTGACGACTGTTTTGGATATTGATTTGATCTGCTCGTTGATAAATTTGGCTGTCATTGCCTACAATAGCAGCGTTTTGCTCGACAGTCTGAGTACTTGTCTGGTTAGTCTCGGCGTGAGCAGGTAAGGAAGCCAATCCTAAAGCTGCAACAGAGAAGATGCTTACCAGATAACGTTTTATCAATATCATACTTACCTCAATTTGTTAATTTTTGAGTGCTGTCAAAGAAACACTTTTCTGCACAAAAAATGTGCAAAATTAAGCGCAAGCTCTTTAGCTGATGATTTTATATCTTACATGAATAGTTTCTCTGTAATTTAGAATAATTTAGTTTTTTATATGTCTATATATTTATATGAGTTAAAAATAATGATTGGGGGAGTAAATCTAGCAAGGTATAAAAATCTCTCTAGTTCTAGCCTTGAACAATGATTATAAAATAAAGTATAGAAAAAGACTAGAAAATCAAGTAATTACTGGTAATTTACTTAAACCTTGATTTTGCCCAAAATGAGATTTTTTAGCTTTTATCCCCCAGAATTACTGGCTAATAAAGTTTTTGCAGTTGCTGAATTTAAATTTCATAATACCAAATGTCTTCTTCTCGCACGACGATGCGATGGAGAGATAGACGGTCAATTAAACCTTCTTCTTCAAATTGCCCTAAAATCCGAGTGATGGTTACGCGGGTAGAACCAAGCATTTCTGCAAGGTCTTCGTGAGTTAACCGCATATCTATTAAACGTCCTTGTTCAACTTGTAAACCAAATTTTTTTGATAACCATGCTAATAGTTTAATCAGCATAGTATCAACTTTTTTATAACTACGAATTACCATCAATTCTTCAGCTTGTTGAATATGTGCTAGTAGCGTCTCTTGCGCTTGATACCAATTTTCCATGAGCAAGCTTTTGACTTCTACTTTGGTTAAGCACTCCATCTGATAAGGTTCCATTTTTGACAAGACTTTACCGATGATATCTCCAGGCCCCCATAGTCCTAGAGCAACTGTTGTACCATCTTCTAAATAAGTAAAAGTACGTACGAAGCCTTTTTCAATTTGCCAAAGAACATTTTGCTGGTCTGGCAGGAATGACCGTCTGGTAAAATGCTGTTTGGCGTTCTTCGCAGGTGCGTTAGATAAGCTTGAGTGTAAAGACACCATGATTATAGTACGATTTTTCGACGTATTAACCGTAGTATACATATAGATCAAGCTAAATGAACTTCTAAGTATAGAAAAAATCTGCTCTAGGATAGAGCCAAAAAAGCCTCTTAATGCTGTTGTGAGGCTGATAAGTAACTAGCAAAAATTAATGCGTGTAAATATTTTCTTCCCAAGGTATGGGCGAATGGATGTTCGCCCACACTAGGGTTTTTACAAAAATCAAATCCGACGGCTATAGGTTAATTGAGAGTTTTGCTGACCATGCCTATCTTCCACTACCATTAAGTCTTCAGGGTTAGCAGTAGTCTGCATAAGCTTTCCCAAGCCTATTTTTAAGAATGTTATTACTTTAATTATGCCGATGAACGAGAGTGGCACTAGCTTGATTTACTGGCATGAGTATGACTTCATTAATATTGACATGGGGCGATCGCGTGGTGCAGAAAAATATCACATCAGCGATATCATCAGGAGTTAAGGGATTTACACCTTGATATACTCGCTTGGCGCGTTCTGCATCGCCATGAAACCGCACCTCACTAAATTCTGTTTCCACCATCCCAGGATCAACAGACGTTACACGTACAGGAGTACCTAACAAGTCTTGTTTCAAACCTTCCGAAATTGCTTTGACAGCAGCTTTGGTTGCACAGTAGACATTACCACCAGGGTAAGTTTGATGTCCGGCGATGGAACCAAGATTTACTATATGACCGTGACCGCGCTTGACCATTCCCGGAACGACATAGCGGCTGAGGTACAGTAAACCTTTAATATTGGTATCTATCATTTCTTCCCAGTCGTGAAAGTCGCCTTCGTGTAGCTTATCTAAACCGCGACTTAAACCGGCGTTGTTGATGAGAATGTCTATATTCGACCATTCGGGAGGTAGGTTAGCAATGGTAGATTCTACCACCGGGCGATCGCGCACATCTAGTTGTAATAAATGAGTTGCTGTCCCAAACTCTTGATTGAGAGTATTGGCTAACTCTTGCAACCGTTCCAGCCGCCGCGCCGCTAAAATCAACTTTGCACCAGCACCAGCAAAAACCTTGGCACAAGCAGTACCAATTCCACTGCTTGCACCAGTAATTAACACAATTTGATTTTGTAGGGAAATCATTGTTAGTCAAGAGTCAATGGTCAAGAGTCAATGGTCAATGGTTAAGAGCTAAGAGTCAAGTACAAACCAATAACAAATGACAAAGCGCAAAGTCTGAGCGCCGGCTTCCGGCGATCAGAACTTTGTAAGAGAGGACTAACGACTAATTTTTGACTACTCGCAAACGCTGACTCACCATTGTGATCCCTTCACCCCGAACAATCACCGCTGAAATCCAGTGATTACCAGGAGTTGCGGGTGCGCGTCCAACTTTAAAAATTCCGCCGGATGTGAGTAATTGCAAATCTAAGGATGAGGGAGCGAGATATTTTTCTACTTTAACTGGTTCTTCTGTCGCTGTTCCTAAGAGAAAATCATCTCCTAATGGTTCTTTAACGATCGCATCAAAACTGTATTGTTGTCCGACTTTTACCTGCTGGGGTAATTTAATATCAAGTTGGGGCGGTTGATTACCAGAGGTAATTAAAGTACGTTCCCCTAAGATATCTTGACTAACAATTTTGCCGCCAGCAATTCTTTGACGAGATGTGATTGTTGCATTCAGCGCCAATTTATTAGCGTTAGTCGATGGTGCGCTAGAAATGTTAGTCACTGTTTCGGCAATAATGGTATTACCTTCAGATTTCCAAGATTGTAGCTTTGTGGTGTAGCGTAACTGGGGATATTCTTTCCAAAGAGTCAGTAGGGCTTTTTCCAAGTTTGTCCGGTTTAACCCATCTCCATTAGTAAAATTAGGACTATAGAATTGGAGTACGGCTTTAGCGTTGCCTTTACTAGCAGCTGTATCAATTTGTGTTAGTAAATTGTTTAGTTCTGCGGGTGCCTTTGGGGGAGTTGCAGCTTGCACATTGTGTAAACTGCTAGTTAAACTCAGTGTCAGCAGTGATAATAACAGCCAACTTTGAGTCGAAAAGCTGGGTTGGCGTTTGAGGAATACAGCAATAATGTTAGTCATTGGTAACAGTTTACTGATTTTATTCATGAACGTAAGGAAATTGTTTTATCTTAATGAAGCTAGGCGCTAAACGGTAGAGGTTTGATGACAAACGCACCGATAAAATTACTCATAGCTGCCAGTGGGACTGGTGGACATTTGTTTCCAGCGATCGCACTGGCAGAAAAACTGCCAGACTATGAAATTGAATGGTTGGGTGTGCCGAATCGACTAGAAACGCAACTTGTTCCCAAACAGTACCCCTTGAATACTATTCCAGTTGAAGGGTTCCAGCAAGGTTTCGGACTCGCATCTCTAAAGATTTTGGCTAAACTCATTGGTTCGATTATAGAAGTTCGACGAATTCTCAAACAGGGCAAATTTCAGGGCGTATTTACGACAGGCGGTTATATTGCGGGGCCTGCGGTGATTGCGGCGCGTTCTTTAGGTTTACCTGTAGTTTTTCACGAATCTAATGCTTTACCAGGAAAAGTGACACGCTTTTTTGGCCCTTGGTGCAATGCAATGGCGCTGGGATTTGACGCAGCAGCCAAGTATTTACCCAAAGCCAAAAATGTCTGTGTTGGTACACCAGTGCGATCGCAATTTTTAGCGGCAGAAATCCCCCCGCTAGATTTAACTATCCCCGATAATGCGCCGTTAATTGTGGTTTTTGGTGGTAGTCAAGGCGCAGTGGCTGTAAATAAATTCGTCCGTCAAGCTGCGAGTGCTTGGTTAGACACTGGTGCTTATATTGTGCATTTAACAGGCGATCGCGATCCCGATGCAGGTATTTTTAAACATCCGCAATATATAGAGTTACCCTTTTATGACAATATGGCGGCGCTGTTGCGGCGTGCAACTTTAGCAATTAGTCGTTCTGGTGCTGGTAGCTTAACAGAATTAGCCGTGTGTGGCACACCCGCAATTTTGATCCCTTACCCCTTTGCGGCGGAAGATCATCAATCTTACAACGCAGATGTATTTACCAAAGCTGGCGCAGCAATTACAGATAAACAATCAGAGTTAACAGCCGAAAAATTGCAAACTCAAGTTTTACAGTTATTGCAAAATCCTGCCGAGTTAACCAAAATGGGGGAAAATGCCAAAGCGATCGCCGTTCCTGATAGCGCTGATAAATTGGCTTCTTTATTGCGAGAAGTGCTGGAAAGTTAAACAATTTAGTAGAAAGACACGAAATTTCGTGTCTTTTTTATATATGATGAAACTCAAAATCTGCCAGGGGAATGTGTGATAAATTTGCAGGTTTATAGCCAGTATTTTGGATAAGTCCTTTCCTTGGCTAGATTATTAAAAATTACAGCGCACAACACAAGGATAATAGAACCTTCTAATACAGGAGTGAAAAGAAAGTGCCAAGGAGCTTTAGTCATCATGACAACTAATACAACTGCACCTGAAGGTGGATGCAAAGTTGCAGTTAATTGCATGATTCCAATAGCAGTAGCAACAGCCATTCCCATTGCCCAAGGTTCTGAACCAAAAAGATGCAGCACAATTAGGCTGACAATAGCCGCCAAACAATTACCACCAATCACATTCCGCGGTTGAGCCAAAGGACTATCAGGTACACCAAAAATCAAAACGCTAGTAGCACCAAAAGGAGCAATTAGTAAAGGAGAATTAGTTTTAACAGAAAGATAAGCTGTTAAAGCTATGCCAAAAAAACTCCCGCACCAACTCCAAAAAATATGTTTGTGATGAGGAATCTCTAAAGTAACAGAGCGTCTACTTGCACGAATTTTAAACCAGTAGCCATGTAATAATTTATAGTGAAAATTTTTGATATATGTATGATTAATTTGTCTTTTTGGTAAAAAACTTTTCATGGTTAATTATAAAAAAATAAAAGAAACTAGCCTTAATCTAAAATGTTGCTTTTCTCTAAATAAATGTTAGGTAAGAATTTACATATATTTCAAAATTTGGGGAGACATAAACTCAAGTAATTTAAAAAGTCATGATTTCATGACATTAATGTTTAGAATACCCCCTAACCATGTCAATAAAACTTTAAAAAGATATAAATAACTAATATTAAATATTAGTTAAAGTTATATTTTATGAAAAATAATCAGAAGTCTGTTTTTCTGGGAAAGAATTGTATTAATGAAAAAGCTTGGAATTACTTTATCTCAACTCCAAGCTTCATCTTCAGCACAACATTAGACTTCTTGCATAAATATTATTTTGCTTCACGCAAAGACGCAAAGAAAAAGATGAAAAGAAGGACTTTTGCAAGAGGTCTGTTGTCTACTATTTACTCATCACTAAATAAATACCCCAAATAGCCATCGCCCGGAGATAAGTACTGGCGCGGAAAGTCCCGGCTGCGGTAATTGCTTCTGGTGTGCGGAATTGCAAACCATTTTCATAAATTTGCTGCACTACAGCTTGTGTTAGCCGCAAAGCTTCATCCTTCATTCCCATTTGTACCAGAAACGCCGCTAGTCCAAAATTGATTCCTGTCCAAACTTCTAAAGGATGGGTAGCCTTGGGGTTTTCTGGTGAACCATCGGGAAGTACACCATTCGCCGCACCAAATTCACCATTTTGGAATTTCAAGAAACAAGCATCATAAACAGTCTTTAGGGCAGATAAAGCGCGATCGCTCGGTACAATATCCGGTAGTTCTAGTAATCTGGCATAAAATTGCCCACATAATTGATCTGCCATCACCACAGCAGAACCACTCTCACTATCTAACCTGTAATATTGTCCATTCCACAACTTGTCCTGATAAATTGGGAGAGATTGCGCTAACCAACCCTCATAGATAGACTTCTGTTTCTCCGCGCCCTCTGCGCCTTGGCGGTTCGTTATTAAAATATCACTAATTGCGATCGCCGCCTCCAAAGCTGCCAACCACAACCCTCCACAATAAGCACTCACCCCCAACAACCGCCAATCATCAAAGGTTTGGTCTGGTGCGCCTGAATTTTCAGGAATTCCATCACCATCTTTGTCGAAAGTTTTCAGGTAGTCGAGAGTCTGCACAACTGCATCCCAACAATCTGCCAAAAATTCTACATCATCACCACCAGTCAGCAGAAAATCTCGGTAAACTTGCAAGACAAAATCGCAACTTAAATCTTTCCACAAATTACAGTCTTGATAGCAGGTGTAATTAGTCTTATCCCAGACATGTTCATTGGGTGCGCCTAAATCGTGGGGTGTGGCACCAGCAACTTTACGGGTGGCGGTTGTTGTATCTGCACCAATGGTATAGTAGTAACCAATAATCCGTTGATGGTCATCACTTTGGGGAATTCCCCGTGCAAACGCCCGCATCACCGACTTTTCTAATTCGGGGAATAGTAGCAGTAAACCAAAGGAACCATATAACCGCACATCTAAACTTTCATACCAGCGGTAATCTAAACATTCCAGCACGGCAAATTGGCCGATAGGGTCAATTTTTGATGCTGCGCTCCAGAGAGTACCACCACTAGTTAAGTCGTATAATTCGTTAAATAGCGCCATTTTGAACCAATCTGGCAAATCTTCGCGTTTGAGAATTGGGGCTTGCCAACTTTCAATTTGCGATCGCCAAGTTGGATAATTTGCTAAAGCAGTAGTCGCAATTTCCCAAGCTTGATTCCCGTCTTTCCCAAAGAAATCTGTATATCTACGGTAATAATTCACTCCCGTGGCAAATTCTGTTACTGGGAAATCCCAAGCCAACACAAAGGGAATTTCTAGAGTTTCCCCTGGTTGCAGAGTGAAGCGAACTGCGATCGCAGTTCCTAAGCGTTGATTTTCTGTCGCTGGATTTGTATCTAGATAATTAGGTAAAGAACCATTACTCGCAAAGCTTTGCCATACTTCATCACCTGTACTTTCAGGATGCCATTTGCTGTGGTGAAAAACTTCTACTTGGGGATGTTTCAAGGTGGCAATACACCAACTCCCATCACCTTCTTGTACAGGTGCAGTAATTCCCCCCCTGCCTAAAAAGCAACCAAAGTATTCAGAATTTTCTACTATTTGATTGTAATTGCCCTGACTTTCGCCCCAGCGCGGCTGATACTCATAAACTGGGCTACCATCATCGCGTATCTGCACTTCCGGTGATTTCAACGCATTAGTAAACCAGCCCACCATATTTTCCCAAGTCAACATAATGCTGAGGGTAATCGGTGCATTGCTGGGGTTATACGCCTTCCACAAAAACACCGCCACCGGATAACTCGTTTCTTGATAATTATTTGCCCAAATTGGCGAAAATTGCTCACAAGTTAGCTGTGCTTGAAACACATTTTCATACACAAACCAACTGCGCGGGTATAAAGCATGATATGTCCCTGTGGAAGTTGACTCACTACTGGCTGGATACCATTGCCAAGCATTGAGACTGCCATCTTCTGGTGATTGAGTAGATAAAGCGTAGGCTTGAGAAGATGTGCCGTTCGACTCAAACACACTAAATTGACAAACCGGCACATTTTTGAAGATATGTTCACCGCCATCGATGTGCCACAGGTTAAAATCTCCCCTAGAAGAACGCCCAATGCAACCTGCACCAAAACCACCCAAAGGCATCCCGTGCCAAGGGCCATCATCAAGATTACTGGCATAGCGGACGGTATAAGGTTTGTCCCAGCCTAAACCAATGGGACGATTCCAAGTGCAGGAGGGGATTTTTGGGGAGTGTTGATTTGTCATCGCCTGATGTTACAGCGTGCGGTTACGCTAAGGAAGCTTAACGCGATGTGTAATTTTTCTCAAGTTTTTTCTCCCAGGTCAAATGACTTCCTTTAGGAAGATGAACTGTCAAGCTAGTACGTCTAAATTAATCACGGATGTCTGCTTAAGCACTAGGACATTTCAAGGCTTAACCTGTTGTTAAGCCTTTTTTTTTGGGAAATTTGGTGCGATCGCTTTCATCTTCGATAGCTATTTGCAATAAACAAATCAAAGTTATGCAAAAAACGCATGAATGCGGATGCAATAAATTCCAACAAATGCGATTCTCATTGTTGTAGGAATAGGTTGATGCTGATAGAGATAGATACCCCTGGCAAAAACCGGGGGCTTTTTATTGGCTAGAAAAGTCAGGATTTACTCACAAAGGTGAGTAGCCAAAATTAAGTGTTAAAGCCTATTTATCTAGCCAATATTTAGTAGTGTGTGTTACAGCAAAGGTCACGCACCACTACAATGATCAAGATTGTTAGTTTGTCAGTAAATAGATTTTAGATTTCTGTATATTTCAGTAATTCAACGTTATTTACCAACTTTTTTCGTGTTAGGTTGGTAAATAACAGATGAATTGAAAAACTGCTAATGAGTCCTAAACGCATTTTAGCTTTTAGTTGTTGGTTATTGTTTGCTTGCCTATTAGTTATTGGTTGTAATCAAGCAAATACACCCAACTCAGCCACAAGTGCTAGTCCAACCGCCCAAATAAGCACTTTAACTATTTCAGCCGCAGCTAGTCTCAAAGATGCACTCGAAGCAATCAAACCAATTTACAATCAGGCAAAACCAAACATTAACCTAGCCTACAACTTTGGTTCATCGGGTGCTTTACAGCAGCAAATCGAACAAGGTGCAAAAGTTGATGTTTTCATCTCCGCCGCCACTAAACAAATAGATGCACTGGATAAAAAGGGTTTGTTAGTTGATGGTACTAAGAAGAATTTATTGCAAAATCAACTAGTATTAATTGTCCCACAAAATTCTACAAAGATATCAGATTTTCAAGATTTAACTTCGCCTCAAATTAAGAAAGTTGCTTTAGGTGAACCCAAGAGTGTACCAGCGGGACAATATGCTCAACAAGTTTTGACTGCGTTAAAAATTGCTGACAAAATTAAAAGTAAATTTGTTTATGCTAAAGATGTACGTCAAGCTTTGAATTATGTAGAATCCGGTAATGTTGATGCTGGGTTAGTTTACCTTTCCGATGCAAAAAGTACTGCAAAAGTCAAAATAATAACCACTGCACCAGAAAACAGTCATTCTCCGATTGTCTATCCTATTGCAGTACTCAAAAGTAGTAAAAATATTGATGTATCTAAAGATTTTGAGCAGTTTTTATCTAGTAATAATGCAGCTAAAAGTGTATTTAAAAAACAGGGTTTTGTCTTAGCTGGAAGTTGATAGAAAAATACATCTTGGATAAAAGATAGATATTTGATAAACTATGCCACAGGATTTATCACCTCTTTGGATATCTCTGAAAACTTCATTATTAGCCACATTTATTACTTTTTTTGTCGGCATAGCTGCTGCTTATTGGATGCTCAGTTATCGAGGTAAAGCCAAATCTTTAATTGAGAGTATTTTTGTTGCGCCGTTGATTTTACCACCAACAGTTGTCGGTTTTTTGTTGTTGTTATTTTTTGGCAAAAATGGGCCTGTGGGGAAACTTATGGAGCCTTTTGACTTGACGATTGTCTTTACTTGGTATGGTGCAGCGATCGCCGCGACTGTGGTTTCTTTCCCATTAATGTATAAAACTGCACTAGGAGCTTTTGAACAAATTGATAGTAATTTGCTGCGGGTGGCGAGAACCCTAGGCGCAAGTGAATCAACAATCTTTTGGCGAATTAGTTTACCTTTAGCCTTACCGGGAATTTTAGCAGCGACGACCTTGGCTTTTGCCCGTGCGTTGGGCGAATTTGGTGCAACCTTAATGCTGGCTGGGAATATTCCTGGACAAACCCAGACGATTCCAATGGCGATTTATTTTGCTGTGGAAGCAGGCGCAATGGATGAAGCTTGGTTTTGGGCGATCGCAATTATGATCATTTCATTATCGGGAATTTTTGCGGTCAATTTTTGGCAGGAATTTAAACAACAAGGAAGACGCAAGGAAGTAGGAACAAGAAAACAAGAAAGACGATTGACTAAATCTTATTCTGCTTCTGCACCAACTTCTGAAATAGGACTGTTTGTAGACATTGAAAAAAAATTGCCCAGTTTTCATTTGCAAGTTTTCTTCAGTAGCGATGAGCAACCACTAGGCTTGTTAGGCGGTTCCGGCGCAGGTAAAAGTATGATTTTGCGTTGCATTGCGGGAATTGAAACGCCAACTAGAGGGCGGATAGTTTTGAATGGTAGAGTTTTGTTTGATTCTGAAAAGGGAATTAATCTACCCAGCCGCGATCGCCGCATTGGTTTTTTAGTCCAAAATTATGCTCTATTCCCAAATATGACAGTGGCGGAAAACATCGCCTTTGGCTTACCGCAAGGATTATCTGCGTCAAGTGTGCGCGGACAAATTGAAGAACAACTCATAGCGATGCAATTGCAAGGATTAGGCGATCGCTATCCCCATCAACTTTCAGGTGGTCAACAGCAGCGGGTGGCTTTAGCTAGAGCTTTGGCGAGTCAGCCAGAGGCTTTACTTTTAGATGAGCCGTTTTCCGCCCTTGATACTCATCTGCGTAGTCAATTAGAACAGCAAATGACAGCAACTTTAGCCGATTACCAAGGTGTGGCTTTGTTTGTGACTCATAATATGGATGAAGCTTACCGAGTTTGTCCAAATTTATTGGTATTGGAAAATGGTGAAGCCGTACATCAAGGTTCTAAATATGATGTTTTCGAGCATCCTGCTAGTGTGAGTGTTGCTCAATTAACTGGTTGTAAGAATTTTTCTTGCGCTGTCTTTCAAGGAACCCAAAAAATACAAGCACTGGATTGGGGTTGTCACCTCGAAGTTGTCCAACCAATTCCTGATGAACTATCTCACGTTGGTATTCGCGCTCATCAACTGATATTTTCCCTTGATTCAACTCAAGTTAATACCTTTCCCTGTTGGCTAGTGCGAACAAGTGAAACACCTCATCGAATAACGTTATTTTTAAAACTACATACTGCTCCCAATAATCCCAAAGACTATCATCTGCAAGCGGAGGTTTTCAAAGAAAAATGGGTGCAGATTAAAGACCAACCTTACCCTTGGTATGTGCGTTTAGACCCCTTACGGTTAATTTTGATGGAAAACTAACACTTTTGCTTCGCTACTGATCTAAGCGCAGCCATACCCACAGGGCTTTACAGCACTATCACTAACGATATTGCTTGGCTTGGGTTTCATATAAATAGGCATAACGACTACCCAACTTGATTAGTTCATCGTGAGTGCCACTTTCCATAATTGTGCCGTTTTCCATGACATAAATGCGATCGGCCATCTTAACTGTAGATAAGCGATGACTAATTAAAATTGCTGCTTGATTTTGGATCAATTGACGGAATTTTTCAAACACTTCATATTCCGCTTTTGGATCCATTGCACTAGTAGGTTCATCTAAAACTATCAACTGAGAATCTCTTAAAAATGCCCGCGCTAAGGCTATTTTTTGCCATTGACCAATACTTAATTCTTCACCTTGGTCAAATAATTTACCCAAAATTGTGTCATACCCTTTGGGTAATTTAGTAATCACATCATCTGCACCAGAACGACGCGCCGCAGTCATAATACTTTCTCGATTAGCGGGCAATTCAATGTTAGCTAACCAAATATTTTCCTGGGCTGTAAAATTATATTTAGCGTAGTCTTGAAAAATCACGCTGATGTCTCGGCGTAATTCAGCAATTTTATAGTCTCTAATATCAACACCATCAATAGTGATGCTACCAGCAGTTGGATCATACAAGCGACATAGCAATTTAATTAAAGTTGTTTTTCCCGAACCATTTTCACCAACTAGTGCTACTACTTCTCCCGGTTTGATGTTCAAATTGATATGATGCAGTGCTTGACGGGTTGTAGTAGAGTATTGAAAACTAACATCATGAAACACAATACCTGTCTGCATTGGTCGCGGTATTGGTTTGGCATTTACCGGATCAATTAATCTGGGTTTAAGGTCAAGAAACTCGTAGAGATTACCTAAAAATAAATTATCTTCGTAAAGTGCCGAAATGTTAGCTAATAAACTTTTAATATCGTTCTGTCCTCGTTGTAGTGCTTGATAATAAAGCACCAAATCACCCAAACGTAGAACTCCGTTGATAGCTTGATAAATAATTAAAGCATAAATAGCAAATATGAGAATACCAGCGATCGCCTCGGCTGCAAAGTTAGCTATAAAGCGGCGGGTAAAAATTTTCAGGCTTTCTTTATATATTTGTCTGCGGATGCGAAGATACCAATTACTAAAGTAGTGACCTAAATCAAATAAGCGAATTTCTTTAGCAAATTGGTCTGATGTCAGCATCCAAGCTAAATAAAAACCTTGACGTTGCATCGGTGTCCATTTGCGCTGCCAATCATACATAATACGGCTATATTTGACGCGCACTAACATTGCTGGTAATGCAGCCACAAATAAAACACCCAGAATTCCCCAATGGAGTGTTAGTAACAAACCAATCATTGCTACTAAAGAAATACTATTTTGCCCAATCTGTGCTAAACGATTGAGAATTTGCGGTGGTCGATAAGGTGCTTCTTGTTGCGCTCTTTGTAAGGTATCGTAGTATAAAGAATTTTCGTAATACTCTAGGTCAGCCTCAATAGATTTAGCGTTAATAATTCCTTGCATATAGTCAGTTACCCGTTGAGAATGGGCAGTGGTGACTAGTTCTGTTAAGGAGTTAGCCAGAGTGGTTAATAAAGTGACTCCACCAGCGATCGCAATTAAGACTAAGACATTACGAAATGCTGCTGCTTTGTCTGCTAGGCTCAGGTTGGCAGCTACTGCATCAATAATGAGTTTCGAGAGATAAATTGAGATTACTGGTAAGATACCTTGAATAGTCAGTAAGACTACACGGGCGATCGTCCAACCAGGGCTACTTTGCCATACTAAGCGCAATGCAGGCAAAAGTCGCAGAGTATTTTGCAGCTTATCTCGAATTTTTTTGCCTAGTTGCATATTTAAAATGGCGATCGCAGTAAAGAATGTGCAAATGTCAACTCTAATTTCTTAGACTTTAGATTGTAACGGGAGATAGGTTCCCTTGAACAAGGTCATTTTCTACTAACTTCACCAACTCAGGGAGTGCCGCTAACGAACGTTGCCGCCGTAAACTATAAATCGGCACTTGTTGAACTACACTCATACATTGCCTAAAATGTTCTTTGAGAAATTCTGGCGCAGTCAGGGCCTGCATTTCTCTAGAGTGTCGGACTAATTCTCCAAAGCTTTGTTTTGCTTCTAAAGGAACTATTTCTGCGTGAGTTCCCCAACCTAAAACATAAATTTTTTTCAGAGGTACAGATTGTTGAAAGAAGCCGTCTTGCAATCGATGAACACGCTTCACAGTTTGGGAATTTAGTAAAGGTAAGCTTTCTGGTACATGGCCAAAAGAAGCCACCGCATCTGGCCATAGCTTAATTTGCGGAAACCCAGGAATTACTAGCGGTTGTTTTTCACCAACTTGAATTGCCAAAACATCATCTGTCAAAATACTGTAGCCATGAGCGTGAAAACATTCTGCTAAAGTTGACTTACCAAAACCTGAGTCAGCCATAAAGGCCACAGCACTACCATTAATGACTACACTACTAGCATGAAGAACAAGCAAGCCTCTCTGTCTGAGCAATACACACATAATCACACCCAGCAGAAAAGTCCGAATTAATGCTTCATCAACACCAGGGTTGGAATCAATGACAATTTCTTTACCGTCTTTCACCAACACCATACCGAATTCAGCAATTGTAGCTAATAGGTAGTTACCACCATCACTACCCTTCTGTTGTGGTTCATTTAGCTTACCCAAGCGGATAACTACATCAGCTGGTTTATCACTGGGGATGAGTTCAGGTAGGGGTAATTCCGAGTGAATGCCTAAGTTGTATGCTGTGTAAACGTACATCTAAAAATATTGCTGAATGACTACTAAAGAACTATTTTTGTTGATGCAAAACTCGATTTTATTAACGCTGTCATCTTGACAAAGTTCTGGCAATCTGTAATAAAGGAAGCCATCAGGAAAACTATTTCCTGATGTTTCCAAACATTTCATTTAGATTTTGCAGTAGTCCAAAAAAAGTTAGTTTTTAGGATTACTTTCTTCCCTAGCTCTAGATTTGATTTAGGGATAATAGTATCAGTGATGCTATTACACCTATAACCTTGCTAAAGCTATTAACGGGGTACAGGAACAACTACACCATCCCTAGAACCAGTTATGTCACCAGGAGCAGGGAAAGTTTGACCGCCGATTTGGAAACTATCTTTTACGCCTGGTCTTCCAAAAGCATTGGTAACGTTTTGAACACTACCGTAGTTTGTTAATTTGGGAGCTTCGTAAGCTTTTTTCATTGTTTGGGTCTCCTGTTGTTTTTGTTTATTTGTTACTGGACTAGATATTGGCTTTGAGATATTCACCAATTCAGCCTAGGTAGGAGCAGGCTAAAAATGCACTACCCCTAGTCCGACTTATGGTTTATTTGGTTATGATTTAGCCAAAGAGCAAGTGTTAAAGCTTTCCAAACTGGAATTGTCGAATCATCATTTGCATCCTCTGTTGTAGATATAAGGTTTTTGTAGTATCTGTGGAGTGTGTTTAGATCCACAAATTCTTGAAGATTACTGCCATCGTTAGTCATTACTTGATCTACTAGCAGTCGATCAAGATGTAATAACCCACGTTGGAAGTTTGGTGTCATATCTGTTTTGCCACCACGCCACTGCACTTCTTGGGGAAGAATACCTTCTAAACCTCGCCGCATCACTAGGCGAGACCATCCTTGATTGAGTTTTTGTTCTGGTGGTAAAGATAGGCAAAATTCAATCAAGCGTTTATCCATAAAGGGATGACGTGACTCTAGAGAAAATGCGGCAGAACATAGGTCTCCCAATTCCAGTACTGTGGTGAATAAGGCGGAATTTAAGGTACGACATTGTTCCTCTCTCACTGTGATAGCTGGATTTTGGTCTTGATCATGAGATGGTGTTAGAGGATTTATCCCGACTTGTTTAGCGAAGTGAGGGTTGATTAAAGAAGTGACTTGAGGTTGATTTTGTTTGTGACCGCGGAGCGATCGCCAAATCTTCAAGATATATTGAGGAACTAAGGGTTTAATTCCGTAAGTGACGAACAATTTCCGCCTCGAAACTCGAAAATGCTGACTAATTTGCAACGCAGTTCGCACAAAAGTGAGCATTTTTCTCTGTTTGACTAACTCCTGTAAGTAGGGAATGGCATATCCGTAGAAAATGGCTGCCAATGAGGTATCAAAGTGTTGAGATATGGCTTGAGCTTCTTGGATAAATGTCTGCCATTTTCCTTGACGCGCTAACTCCGCAAAATAGGTTATACCGTGAGATACTGTTGTATCACCATCAAAACCATCTAGGGAAATGCGTATACCTGCTTGTTGAGCAGCCCGATTTAATCCCCATACCAGAAAATGGCTAGGCCCAATAAAGGGTTCTTCCATGTATTTATAGTAGTCCTGCCATTCCGATAAGGGGCCTGATTGATCGGCGTGGACATAATGGGGGATAAATCCGCCCTGGTCTAATACAGGGTTAATATATTGACGTTCGTCGCACTCTGGAACTTCTTCAAAAATATTTGAGAAAGTGTGCAGTTGTGCGCCTTTTTCTTGCAATATATCTCTGGCTACACAAGCAATGGAAGATGAGTCTAAGCCACCACTCAAGTGACAACTAACAGGAAATGCACTGCGTAAGCGACAACGAACTGCTTCAGTAAACACCTCTCGGAAAGCTGCTGCATATTCTGCATCTGAGTTTAGTCTTAACTCTTGACCCACTTTTAAAGACCAGTAGGCGTGAGATTGTAATCCACCCGTGTAACTCACTGTCATTGTGTGAGCCGGAGGTAATCTATAGATATTTTTATAGGCAGTAATAGATTTATCTTCTGTAAATGGGTGTAAATGGTTGGCGATCGCAATTTCATTCACCTTGTTCGGCACTTCTGGTAAACTCAAAAGCGCTTTCATTTCCGAAGCAAAGTAAAATTGCTGTCCAGGTTGATAGTAATAATATAAGGGTTTGATGCCAAAATGATCTCTGGCACAGAATAATATCTGCTTCTGTTGATCCCAGATCACAAATGCAAAATCACCCAATAATTTGTTTGGACATTGCTCACCCCATTTTGCATAAGCCGCCAGTACTAACTGGCTATCTGTGATTTTTTCGGGTGGGCAATTATCAATGGATAATGCAGATATTAGTTCATCTCGGTTATCTATACGGATATCTGCTGTAATGACTAACTCGCCATTATGATCAACTAACGGTAATTTCTCTAGCAGCGATTCTGGAGTACTCCACAGCATCCGATGACCTAGACCAATTGCGCCAGAACACCAGACATCTGCACCATCAGGCCCCCGATGAGCGATCGCATCTACCATCACAGCCAGCTTTTGTGGCTCAACTGACTGACTATCTAGATTGTAAATGCCAACTATACCACTCATGATTTATATCCCTGCAAAAGACGGCAATGGAGTAAAGCGTGAGAGATCAGGAAGATAGCCGATGACTACTTGTCCTTGAGTTTCAATCCAAGCATGAGCTTCTAAGTTTCCAGCTTCGCCTTTAACGACTCCGATACGTAATTCGGGTGAATAACCATAGCGAGTCATTAATATTTGGCAAGTTAAAGCCCTCGCTAGGCATTTAGCTCCACCAGGGGTGTAACGTGTGCTAATGTTGATCGCCCAAACAATTTTATTTAAAGAAACTGGTTTTAGACTGGAGTTTGGCTGACTGTGTTGATTTATGAGTTTTCTTAAAGTATTAAAGGATAGTAACCGCATTCCTAGCCGCACTAATCCCAGTAACATGAACGTACTTAATAAAAATTGGCGATCGCTGTTGGTTAGTTGCAGTATTTTAAGCAGACGTTTCATTCTTAATTTCTATCAATCCTTTCGCTGCTAAGTCTTCTAGCAAATCTGAAATATCAAGTTTACATACCTCTGCTTCTACTTCATATTCTGCTAAGATAGCATCTTGAATTTCTTTGATAGTCTTAGGTGATTGAATGAAATTCCATATACTAGCGCCTACTTGATTCAGTCCATAATAAGCACCAGATTTAATATCAAGTATGACCACTTCTCCTTGTAATTCTGAACAAATTTGTTCTCTTGAGGCTACGACACTAACATTTTCAGATGAACTTAATTTTGTAAGCATTCTTCTAGTATAATCACTGATTTTTAATTGTTTATACTAAAATTAATTTATAACACCTTGTGGAAATTACTGTTACGTAAAAGTGATATCTTCATCCTTTGTTTTAAAAATAGCTGACTTTATAAAGTAATTGTGAAGTAATATAATATAGTCGTATAGCCTTGCTCTCTGTAGTTAATTCATCTACTGAATTATAAATGTTCAACGGCATATTAAAGTAATAAATACATCAACTAGCAGTTAAGTAATTTAATGACTAAAAAGTTTCGTATGTTCTCAATTACTCAGAATACACATGTTGAGATACAACGAAATTCACATTTTTGACTGGACAAAAAGGCAAAAAATGACTATAAGTATACAACGAGAAAAATTATACTTATTATCTTATCTATACAATGACAAAAATAATATTTCAAAATTATTTACCTTAAGTCAATATATCTTTTGAAGGATATCTCAACTCAAGGTGAGAAGTATCGATAATTTAAATGGGCTTGCCAAGAAAGCAATTGACCTTTTTGGACAGAATAACAAACAAAAAGTTCCCTAAGCCGGAGATGAATTCTTCAGCCCACCCAGAATAATTACTTAAGCTCAAAACCTATGTCGGGATGACTGGATTCGAACCAGCGGCCCCTTCGTCCCGAACGAAGTGCGCTACCAAGCTGCGCTACATCCCGCTAAAAATAGCAAATATCTTTATTATGATACCACAAATGTCTTGCAAAAGCGAGTAGGCAGAGAAACTGGAAAATCAGCAGATATTGAACTGTATGAGGCAGAAGAACAAAATGAGCAATGACAACTATTGAGCAATGACAACTATATATATAGATTGCTTGCTACGATTAGATTTGTATAACTTTCAGTGGTAAAAGTGGATTGTGACTGTTAACCAAAAGCCAGACTGGTTGCGAGTAAAAGCGCCTCAATGGGAGCGCGTCGGTAACGTTAAAGAAATTTTGCGGGATTTAGCACTCAATACGGTTTGTGAGGAAGCGTCCTGTCCGAATATTGGTGAGTGCTTCAATGCAGGTACTGCCACTTTTTTGATTATGGGGCCAGCTTGTACCCGTGCTTGTCCTTACTGTGATATTGATTTTGAGAAAAAGCCGAAACCTTTAGACCCCACAGAACCAGCTAGATTAGCAGAAGCAGTTCGCCGTATGAGGCTCAATCATGTCGTAATTACTTCTGTCAACCGAGATGATTTACCAGATGGCGGCGCTTCTCAGTTTGTGGAGTGCATTAGTGCGGTGCGTAGTGTCTCACCTCACACCACAATTGAGGTATTAATTCCTGATTTGTGTGGTAACTGGAATGCTTTGGAAATAATTTTCCAAGCTAATCCAGAGGTAGTTAACCATAATACAGAAACGGTTCCCCGACTTTATCGTCGGGTGCGTCCCCAAGGAAAATACGATCGCACTCTCGAATTATTGCAGCGGTCTCGACAAATTGCACCTTGGGTATACACTAAATCTGGCATCATGGTGGGCTTGGGCGAAACCGATAGCGAAATCCGCCAAGTCATGCAAGACTTACGCGCCGTCGATTGTGACATTTTGACAATTGGACAATATCTCCAGCCCAGTCAAAAACATTTGCAAGTTGATGCGTTTATTACCCCAGAACAATTTGCTGCTTGGCAAGCATTTGGTGAAGAACTAGGATTTTTACAAGTTGTTTCTTCTCCCTTAACCAGAAGTTCATATCATGCTGAACAAGTTCGAGAGTTAATGGAACGCTATCCCAGAAAAGTGCTGAGTGCTGATAAATCAGTTATCAGTCATCAGTAAACAGGGAGTAGACTTGATAACTGATAACTGATAACTGTTGAAAGTGGTGCAAGAAACTACCATTGCAATTTTGGGTGCAGGTGCTTGGGGTGCAGCTTTAGCAAATCTAGCAGCAGCCAATGGTCATAGGGTGCGACTATGGTCGCGTCAAGGGACAGAAACGCTCCAAGCTGTTGTTCAAGATGCTCAAATCGTGCTATCTGCTATTTCCATGAAAGGGGTAAGAACTGTAGCCTCACAAGTACAATCTTGCCCCCTTTCACCAGAAACAATTTTTGTCACAGCAACCAAAGGGTTAGAACCACAAACCACTGCTACGCCGACGCAAATTTGGCAAGCCGCATTTCCTAATCATCCAGTGGTTGTATTATCTGGGCCGAATTTATCAGCAGAAATTCAAAAATCATTACCAGCCGCAACTGTAGTAGCCAGCAACATTTATACGGCGGCTCAAAAAGTGCAGTTGGTATTTTCTTCACCGCGTTTCCGGGTTTATACCAATCCCGATCCTCTAGGTGTGGAATTGGGGGGAACACTGAAAAATGTTATGGCGATCGCAGCTGGTGTATGTGATGGCTTACAATTGGGAACCAACGCCAAAGCTGCTTTAGTCACTCGTGGACTTACAGAAATGGTTCGCATCGGCAATTTTTTAGGTGCGAAAACGGAAACTTTTTATGGTTTGTCAGGTCTGGGAGATTTGTTAGCCACTTGCAATAGTCCTTTAAGTCGTAACTACCAAGTCGGCTATCAAATGGCTTGTGGTAAAACCCTGACAAATATTCTTGCTAATTTGCCAGGAACTGCCGAGGGAGTCAATACTTGCCAAGTTTTGATGCAATTAGCCCAGCAACAAAATATCTATATGCCCATCACTGAACAAGTTTATCGATTACTTCAGAGTGAAGTTACGCCTCAACAAGCACTTGATGAACTCATGTTGCGGAACATTAAGCCAGAGTATCACTGATATTAGTCATTTGTCATAGGTCATTTGTCAATGGTTAAAAGCCAGAAGAAAGTCCCAACGAAACTTATTTAATAGCCCAGTATGAAATATTGGCTAGTATTTTTACTCGGTACGGGCTGAACGCCCCGCTACCGCTAGAAGTATGAAATTTCATACTTCATTGGCTTTTCTTTTTACCTCCACTTCTAAAAAATCCTGAAACAGAAAATACTAAATCGTCAGGAAATTACTTTTAGAGCCATGTAGATATGACTAACCAGATGTTAAACATAACTTTACTCAAAGATGTTTATACCAGTTAGAAAAGTAACATTTATCACTTATTAAGTTGAAATACTGACTAGGTAGCTCAGAAATTAAAGCCTATCTGTAGATTTGAATAGCTATTGGTTCAATCAAATGTTCAGCTGCTGAAGGATTTCGGCATTTAATGTTGGAAACACTAGTGCAGTTTTTGAAAAAAAATTGTATTGGAATCCTCTACCGTGTTATTTCATCTTGAATCACGGGAACAATAGCAACAGTTGATTTTGATTAGCTGACCCTTCGGGTTCTATTTCCAGAACCCATTCGGGGAACGCAGTTGCCTAGATTGGGGAAACCCTTCTACAGCGCTGACTCACCGTAATCTATTGTTACCTGGAGCCATTGAGACGATATGCCAGCAACATCTTTTTACCCGGATGCCGCCTACAATTCCCAAAAGTCCCGCCAGGTTTTAGACCCAGATCTCACGGTTGACGACGGTGATTTGTCGGTCGAAGATCTCCAAGATTTGGAGATAGTTTCTGTTGATCCTGCTAGTTTTGGTGCCAGCACTAACCGCCGCAGTACAGACCTGGTACGTCTATACCTCCAGGAAATTGGCCGAGTCCGGTTGTTGGGGCGTGATGAAGAAGTTTCAGAAGCTCAAAAAGTTCAGCGCTACCTACGGATGCGGACAGTACTAGCCAATGCTGCCAAGCAAGGAGATGCTGTAGTCTCGCCCTATCTACGATTAATTGAAGTTCAAGAACGTTTAGCATCTGAACTCGGCCACCGTCCATCTTTAGAAAGATGGGCTGCTACTGCTGGTGTGCAGTTGTCAGATCTCAAGCCAACTTTGTCAGAAGGCAAACGCCGTTGGGCGGAAATTGCCAAGATTACAGTAGAAGAATTGGAGCAAATTCAGTCTCAAGGACTGCAATCCAAAGAACACATGATCAAGGCGAACCTGCGTCTTGTGGTTTCTGTTGCTAAGAAATACCAAAATCGTGGTTTGGAATTATTGGATTTAGTTCAAGAAGGGACTCTTGGTTTAGAAAGAGCCGTTGAAAAATTTGATCCAACTAAAGGTTATCGCTTTAGCACTTATGCTTACTGGTGGATTCGCCAAGGGATTACAAGAGCGATCGCTACTTCTAGTCGCACTATTCGCCTCCCGGTTCATATTACAGAAAAATTAAACAAAATTAAAAAAGCGCAACGCAAAATTGCTCAAGAAAAAGGTCGGACTCCTACCTTAGAAGACTTGGCAATTGAATTAGAAATGACACCATCTCAAGTCAGAGAAGTGTTGTTAAGAGTTCCTCGTTCTGTTTCTTTAGAAACCAAAGTTGGTAAAGACAAAGATACAGAGTTAGGAGAATTGCTGGAAACCGATAGCGTGACTCCAGAAGAAATGTTAATGCGAGAATCTTTACAAAAAGACTTGCAAAATCTGTTAGCTGATTTAACTACCCGCGAACGAGATGTAATTCTGATGCGGTTTGGTTTAGCTGATGGTCATCCTTATTCTTTAGCCGAAATTGGCCGCGCCCTTGATTTATCACGGGAACGAGTACGCCAAATTGAATCAAAAGCTTTGCAAAAGCTCCGCCAACCCAAGCGCCGTAACCTGATCCGTGACTATTTAGAGTCTCTGAGTTAGTTAATAGTCAATCAGTTAATAGTCAAGGGTCAATGGTCAATAGCAAACAAAATTCTAACTATAGATTGTTGACTTTGGACTTATTTTTCTGGAGAAAATTGCTTTGATCTCTTCGGCTAGAATTTTTCTCAAGCTTATAAATAATCTTTTGCAGCTAGAGAAACTGACCCTTTGTTTCCCTACTTCTCAAGGTAGTTTGAGGATGGCGATCGCTAATCTAGAATTGCTTTAAGAGTTTGGTTTACAATGTTTGAGCATTTAATAAATATTGTCAATAAGCTTTAGTTGTTGCAAATTGCTCACAACATTTGTTATATTCTCAACTAATAGGCTTTGTTGAGAAAAATTAGTATGACAGTCTACACAACTACTTCACTCAAAGCAGAATTAAATGAAAGAGGCTGGCGTTTAACACCCCAGCGCGAAGTAATTCTACACATTTTTCAAGAACTTCCGCAAGGTGAACACCTCAGTGCGGAGGATCTGTATCATCGTTTAGAAACCGATGGTGAAGGTATCAGTCTCTCAACCATCTATCGGACATTGAAGCTGATGGCACGGATGGGAATTTTACGGGAATTAGAATTAGGGGAAGGCCATAAACATTACGAAATTAACCAACCTTACCCGCACCATCACCATCATTTAATTTGTGTTCGGTGCAACAGTACCATTGAGTTTAAAAACGATTCGATTTTAAAAATTGGTGCAAAAACTGCTCAAAAAGAAGGATTTCATCTGCTTGACTGTCAAATGACAATTCATGCAGTATGCCCCAAGTGCCAACGGGCATTAATGCCACTGTAGCACTGGGGCAGGATAACCAAAGAATTTTGGATTTTAAATTTTGGATTTTGGATTGATCAATTAGCCAATCTAGGACTCAATGGGTGATAGACCAAAATAAATCTAAAATTGGCAGAGTTATCGGAGGGAAGTAACGGCTTGGGGATTCACATTGATAAATATAAGCGGATGTTAAAAGCGTCCGCTTCTAATATCACTGAGACTGACACCGTAAAATTCCTGAGCTTGCTTAATTGCTTTTTTTGTATCGTCGGCCATAACACCGTTGAGCTTCCCTTTATAAAAGCCCTTGTCTCGCAGTCGTCGTTGAATTTCTAAAACACTAAAGTCACTCTTAGGCGCATTGTTCACCTTGCTATATAGCCTAGCTCTGGTAGTGGGGCCAGCAATTCCACTGGCGGCTAAGTAATTATCTGTTTGAAAGCGACGTACCGCATCTGAGGTATAAGAACCAAAGTAGCCATTTGGCTCTCCCTGTAAATATCCGGCTTTAATTAATTGTTCTTGCACAATTCTGACAGCTTCACCGCGATCGCCCATACGAAGATTGTCTCGATCAGCTGCTCGTTTTGGCGGAGTATCTTCACCAAAACCTACACCTCTTCCTGGCAATTTGCTAAGAGTTGCAGGGCCAACAATCCCATCAACATTTAGCTTATAAGCATCTTGGAAACGCTTCACAGATTCTTCGGTAATTGGGCCAAATATCCCTGTAGAATTCCCGTAGTAATAACCTGCTACCCGCAAGCGTTCTTGTAGAACCCTCACTTCTTCCCCTTCATCACCTTTCATGAGGTATTGAGAATTGCTGCGCTTGGTGGCTTGGGTTGTGGTTTTTTGGACTGGTGTACTAGCAGCCGCAACTTTAGTTGTTTGAGATGTCCGCACAACTGTTGGTTTTTTTGCTTGGCTATTTGCTGATGATTTACGCCAGTTATCTAATTTTTGGAGTGTGGTGGCTCCCATCACCCCATCAATTGGTAAACCCGCAGCTTTTTGGAAGCGTCTGACAGCTTCTTCGGTGGGAAAATCGTAAACTTGGGTGATTTGTGCTTGATAAAAGCCTGCTTGTTGCAACTTTTGTTGCAGATTTCTGACAGAAGGGCCTTGATCTCCTCGTTCTAGAGCCAAGACACTATTGACACTACTGAGAATAGACAAGGTAAGCGCCAGAGGTAACATATACTTCCAAGCCTTACCAGAAAGTTTCCTCCAGTCTGGTGCTGAGGCTTTGTCTAACAAATCACTCAGCAACACCAAGTCACTGGATTCACAGTCTTCATAGGCAAATGCTAGGTGCAAATATGCAAGGTTGTCCATAGTTCATTCCTACACCATTAATATTGATCTGGGATGTATTTTTCTTCGATGGCTGCTTCAGCTTGATGTACTAAATTTCTTAAATTTTCTAGTGTCAGTATATCTACATCCTCCCATAAACCGCGCTTGTGTGCTTCAAGTAATCGTTCAGCAATATCACGCAACGCATGAGGATTATTGTACTGAATAAATTCTGAAATGGTTGTATCAAATAAATAAGACTCTGCTATACCTTGATACATATAGTCTTCTACGCATTTAGTTGTGGCATCGTAGGCAAATAAAAAATCAACGGTTGCTGACATTTCAAAGGCACCTTTATAACCGTGGCGCATAACTCCGGCAATCCACTTAGGATTGATTACACGCGAACGATACACCCGCGCAATTTCTTCTTTGAGTTGGCGAATGCGTGGATTAGTGGGAATAGAATTATCACCAAAATAAATTTGCGGATTCTTACCTTGCAGAGAACGGGCGGCAACTGTTAAACCACCTTGAAATTGATAATAGTCATCAGAATCCAGCAAGTCGTGTTCGCGGTTGTCTTGGTTGTGCAGGACAATTTGCATTTGCTGTAAACGCTGTTCAAATGCTTCTGGTGCAGCGACTCCTGTAAGTTTGCCTTTGTCTTGGGTAGAAGTAATGCTGGTGTAGGCGTAACAACTCCAGTTGATATAAGCGCGAGCTAAATCTTGGTCATCAGTCCAATTTTGCGATTCAATTAAACCTTGAATTCCTGCGCCGTAAACCCCTGGTTGAGAGCCAAAGATGCGATATTGCGATCGCTCTTTTGCCTCTTGTTCTGGTAATCCTTGTGTGATCCAATAATCTGTATCTTGTTGAACTTGCACCGCCAAAGGATTTTCCTCTGGTGGTTCATCTAAAGCGGCGACTGCTATGACTGCTTGCTCAAATAAATCAATTAAGTTGGGAAAAGCATCGCGGAAAAATCCAGAAATTCTTAAGGTGACATCTACACGGGGACGATCCAAAATCGATAACGGTAAAATTTCAAAATCGACGACTCGTCGCGCTGCACCATCCCACACCGGACGAACACCCAGCAATGCCAAGGCTTCGGCGATGTCATCACCGCCAGTCCGCATGGTAGCTGTACCCCATAAGGATAAGCCTAGTGTTTTGGGATACTCACCATGCTCTTGAGTATAGGATTCAATTAAGTTCTCTGCGGCTTTTCTGCCCACATCCCAGGCGGTTTCTGTGGGTAAGGCACGGATGTCTACTGAGTAAAAGTTTTTGCCTGTAGGAAGAACTTCTGGTCTGCCGCGTGTGGGTGCGCCGGAAGCGCCACTGGGGACGTATCCGCCATCAAGTCCGTGGAGTAAGTTGGTGATTTCGGCGGAGGTTTGTTGCAGGGCGGGGAGGAGTTTTGCTTTGATCCAGTTGAGGATAGTGCTGAGTGCTGTTAGCGGTAGCGGGGCGTTCAGCCCGTGCTGAGTGGGGAGTGGGGAGTGGGGGAGTTGTTCTACTAGTTCGGCTGCGTGTTCTTCTAGGAGTTCGACTATATCACCGATGGTGCGACAGGAGTTAAGTTTCACGCAGAGGCGCGGAGGCGCGGAGTGAGAGTTGGGGAGGGTGAAGGGGGAGCTAAATTCGTCGGTGAGGGGGTCGATGTCTAATCTCCAGGCTTGGGACAGGGCGCGGGTAATACCGATGGAATGGCGGTTGGGGATACGGGCGATCGCAACTATTAAGTCTCGCAGTTGTCTACCTTGAGGACATTGCCCAAATATATGCAAGCCGTCGCGGATTTGGGCTTCTTTGAGTTCGCATAGATAACCATCTAATGAGTTTAATATTGATAGTTCAAAGTTGAAGATTGCTTCTTTGTTTTCTAGTCCTAAATCTAGGTGCAGGTTTTCTTTGATGACTAATTCGCGGATGCGATCGCGGATTGCTGGTAATCGGGAAGGATCTAAACTTTCGGCTTCGTAAAATTCATCAATTAAGTTTTCTAATTGTTGCAATGCCCCATACAATTCTGCACGGGTCATTGGGGGTGTGAGGTGGTCGATAATCACCGCTTGGGCGCGGCGTTTGGCCTGGGAACCCTCACCCGGATCGTTGACGATAAATGGGTATAAATGGGGCATTGCACCAAAAGCAACTTCGGGATAGCAATTGCTGGATAAAGCCAAACTTTTCCCTGGTAGCCATTCCAGGTTGCCATGTTTGCCGACGTGTACCACCGCATCAGCCCCAAAGCATTCTCTGACCCAGTAATAAAAAGCTAAATAAGTATGGGTTGGTTCTAAATCTGGGGCGTGATAATTCAAGCTAGGGTCAAGGTCATAACCCCGCGCTGGCTGAATACCTATGAAAATATTGCCGAGTTGGATTCCAGGAATGGGGAATGCTTCTTGACTCTCGACTCCCCACCGTTCATTAATACTTTGCTTGATTGTTTCTGGTAATGAGGCGAAATATTTCTGATATGCTTCACTTGAAAGACTTTGCCGAACTGGTCGTAACTCTCTGGCTTCTGGATCATTGGTAACACCATCTGTCAAGAATTGGATTAATTCGTTACCATCTGTTGGTAAGTTATTTAATTCATAACCAGCAATTTGTAAGGCTTTGAGGATTTCTACACAACTAGCTGGTGTATCTAAACCAACACCATTGGCGAGGCGACCGTCGCGGTTGGGATAATTAGCCAAAATTAGGGCAATGCGGCGTTTTTGGGGTGGTTTAGTCCGTAAGCGTACCCAATTAGCGGCGAGTTGAGCGACAAAATCAATGCGATCGCTCACTGGTTCATAAACGACTACATCCGTTTCTAGATCAGGGTTACGTGTTTCCAAAGCTTTGAAGGACACTGCACGGCTGATAATCCTGCCATCTACCTCTGGTAGTGCCACATTCATAGCAATATCACGGGGTGATAACCCTTGAGACAGTGACTCCCACTGTTCAACGAAACCACCACTCAGGATTACTTGTAACACTGGCACATCTAAGTTTTGCCACAGTTCTGTTTCAGGTGCTTCTGTATCTAAACGCGCTAAGGAAAAACTGGTGGTATTTAAAAGGATGGCGATTTGTTCTGTATCTTTGGGTTGGAAAAATTCGTTCAATTCATCTTGCACACTGGGGTCACGTAATGAAGACACAAAAACTGGTATAGGTTGTAAGTTTCTCTCAACTAAGGCTGTACATAAAGCATCAATCACCTTAGTATTTCCCGATAGGTAATGAGCGCGGTAGAAGAGAATACCGACTTTGGGGAGTGGAGCAGGGGTGAAAATTTCCTTAATATCTCCCTTATCTCCCCACTCATCACTCTCCATACTCCATTCATACAACCCAACGCGGGGGACAATTTGCGGTGGTAGAGAATTAAAGGATGTGTTTGAGCAACTATCAGCAATAAATTTCAACGCATTAACAAAATTATTAACACCACCTTCGCTGAAGTATTGCCATACTTGGTTCACAATATCGACAGAAACAGTAGATTGAGAGACTAATTCCGGGTCAAGCGCGTCATCTCCTGGCATTACAATTAAGGTGGTACCGTTACGTTGTACAATTTCCTGCACCACTTCTAAACCATAGGCCCAGTATGCACGTCCGCCTAAAAGACGTAAAATAATTACCTCAGCAAGTTCCAAAACTTGCTCGCTATAAGCATCAATACTGATTTGTTGTTGTAACTGCAATAAGTTAGCGACTCTTAATGCAGGAAAATTTGTCGGTAATTTGGTAACTACTGCTGCCAAAGTTTGAATGTCAGTATCCGCAGCCGTAATAAACACAAACGGCGCTGGAGTTTGTTCTACAAAAATTAAACCTTCTGACTGATTCCACCCGACTGATTTAGCATTTATCCGGTGCATAATCCCGCCTTACCGTCTTAAACTGTTGGTTATAACCCGATTCAAAAACATTCCACCCTAGCACAACCAGTTGCTCAAAGAGAGGTCATCTCTCCAAGTCACTGGCTCCTCATCCCCTCTTACCCGACCCTTGAAAATGCTTAGTTCACCTGATTTGAGCTTTTCTCAAAATTTGCCTTTAGTTGTATTTAATCAGCTTGGGGAATTGTTACAGCAAATGGCTCAATCTGTGGAAAATTCTGTGCTAGTGCTGACAGAAGCTGTACTGGCAAGGATTATCATATCTGAAGAATGGCAAGGTCAAAGATTCACATTAGTGGTTTCTGATCAGTTTAGTGCGCTTTTGTTAGGAACCTGTGAGCAAGGGAACAGGGGAGCAGGAGAGGCAGAGGAGCAGGGAAGCAGGGGAGCAGGGGGAGAATTTATAACTCAGCATTCACAACTCTCTACTTCCTACGCCCCAATCAGCACTAGCTTGACTTTTAGTTCAGAAGCGATCGCCTCCTTTGTTGGCAAATTGAAGGATTTGTTTGCTAGTGATTCTGATACGCGTCACAATCTGGAATTCTACAGTCAAATTGTCCGCCCTAATGATGCTACGCTTCAAAGTCAATTCACGCTATTGTTATTAGAATATCTGCTGCCACACAAGAATCAGGCAGTAACAGAAGCTTTAAGCGCAAATCAGGGCGAAAATTTCTGTCAAGCAATTGAAATTGCTTTGCAAAAACAAATTTCTCAAGAAAGATTATTAAATCAAGTTACAACTCAGATCCGCAAAAGTTTAGATTTGCCAGTCATTATGGCAACGGCGATCGCCCAAGTACGTGATTTTTTGAAATTAGACAGGTTAGTAATATATAAATTTGAAGGGTCAAGGGTCAATACCCAAAACTTAACGCTTAATCAGCAAAATCATTCTCAACCCTCTATACAAGACTGGTACAAGTATGGGGGTTGTATAGTTTATGAAGCTAAGGCGACAGATGCGATTTCTTCGGTGTTAGATTATTCAGAAACAAATTGCTTTACACGCAATTCTGCTTGTTGGGATAAGTATCGCCAAGGTTTTACCTTAGTGGTTGAGGATGTGGAAAAAACTTATGCTCTGGAAGAGTGTTTGTTAAATTTTCTCCGCACTAACCATGTCCGTGCAAAGCTGGTAGCACCAATTATATTTGAGGAAAAACTTTGGGGGTTGTTAATTGCTCATCAATGTGAAAGTCCTCGCCAGTGGAATGAAAACGAACGAAATTTATTGACTTCCATTGCAGAACAATTGGCGATCGCCATTCATCAATCTGAGTTAATGCGATCGCTCACTCAAGAAAAACAAACTCTCGAACAACGGGTGCTAGAACGCACAATGGCTTTACGTGATGCTTTATTAGCAGCTGAAGCCGCTAGTCGTTTACGCAATGAATTTCTCGCTACCATTAGCCATGAATTGCTTACGCCGTTAACTTATGTTATTGGGATGTCTTCTACATTGTTGCGCTGGCCTATCGGTGAGTTGAGCCAACGACAGCGAGATTATCTGCAAACCATCCACGACAGTGGCGAACATTTATTAGAAATGATTAATGACATCCTTGATTTATCACAAATCGAGGCTGGCAAAACAGCTTTAAATATTAATGAATTTTCTTTAGCACAAATGGCAGAAAATGCTATTGCAATCTTAAGAGATAAGGCCACTAACGAACAAGTTAATCTTAAACTGGATTTACAAATTGATCCAAAGCGCGATCGCTTTAGTGCTGATGCTGAACGCATAGAACAGATTCTCTGGAATTTGTTAACTAATGCCATTAAATTTACACCTGAAGATGGCAGTGTGACTTTGAGAATTTGGGTAGAAGATCATACTGCTGTTTTTCAAGTTGAAGATACGGGAATTGGCATTGCTGAAGAGCAATTACCATTAATGTTTGAGAAATTTCAGCAGCTTGATACACCCTATCGTCGCCGTTATGAAGGTACTGGACTTGGTTTGGCATTAACTAAACAACTTGTAGAACTGCATCGTGGTCGAATTGAAGTAGAATCCACAGTGGGTATCGGCTCTATTTTTACTGTTTGGATACCTACTCGGTCAGCAAAAGTGCTAAGTACTGAGTCCTAATTTATTAGTGCTGTTGGCGGTAGCGGGGCGTTCAGTCCGTGCTGAAAGAACAAGTTTTGACTATTGACTATTAACCAATGACAAATGAAAACTCAATTACAACCCTAAAACAAGGACTAATTGTATCTTGCCAAGCGCCTGTTGATTCACCTCTGCATCAACCAAAAATTATAGCTGCAATGGCACAGGCTGCTGTTAATAATGGGGCTGTTGGTGTCCGCATCGATACACCAATTCATATCAATGCTGTCAGAGAGGGCGTGAAAGTTCCGATTATTGGTTTATGGAAGCAAATAATCCCTAAATATGATGTATACATTACACCTCAGTTTGATCATGCTGCTGCTGTTGCTCAAGCTGGAGCCGATATAATTGCGATCGATGCGACAACAAGGCATCGTCCTGGTGGTGAGACAGTAGTAGATATAATTACCCGCATTCATCAGGAATTAGGCAAACCAGTTATTGCTGATGTGGATACAATTGAGTCAGCTAAAGCCGCCGCCGCCGCGGGTGCAGATATTGTGGCTACAACTCTTTATGGTTATACTCCCAAAACTAATAATGATTCTCCGCCTTGTTGGGAACTGCTGACGCAAATGCTAGAGGAGTTAAAGATTCCGGTAATTTGTGAAGGAGGTATTTCTTCACCACAAATGGCACGTCATGCTTTAAATTTAGGTGCTTATGCTGTTGTAGTCGGAACTGCAATAACTGGTATTGATTTGCAAGTGAAGAATTATCAACGAGTTATGCAGAACGGCGGATAATATTGAATACTATTTCACGGAATTCCTGATCCTGCTAATTGCAACATCTCGTTGAATTTTAGATTTGGAAATGGGGATTACTCGCCATCCCCACTCCCTAATTTCAATACCCTGCTTGCTTGTCTACCACATTGCGTAACGGCTGACCAGTGTGGTAGCGGTGGAAGTTATCAAGAAACAGTTCCACTGAACGCTGTTTAACTTTTGGGGAATGACCAGAACAGTGAGGGGTAATGAAAAGATTTGGAACCGACCACAAAGGACTGTCTGATGGTAGCGGTTCGGTCACTACTGTATCTAAAGCAGCCCCAGCAATCCAACCTTCGGTGAGTGCTTTGATTAATGCTGGTTCGTTAACTACAGCACCACGGGCAATATTAATTAAGTAAGCATGAGGTGGTAGCGATCGCAATACTTCCTCATTGATTAAATTTTGAGTTTCGGCGGTGAGTGGTGTTGCAACTACGACATAATCTGCTTCCCCTAGGTGCGATCGCCATTCATCCACACCTACCACTTTGTCAAAATTTTCTAGTTCTTGGGGATGACGGCGAGTACCAATAATTTTCATCCCAAAAGCTTTAGCGCGAGCGGCGATCGCTTGACCAATCCCGCCAGCGCCAATAATTAACAAAGTAGCATCCGTCAATTCTTGAATCGGAAAATCTCTTTTCCACTGGTGTTCAGCTTGCAAAGCTTGCAAATCTGCCAGATTCTTAGCATGGGCAAGTATATAAGTTAAGACAAATTCGGCAATGGGAATCGCATGAACTCCTGCACCATTGGTGAGGATGAGGTCGCGTTCTAAATAAGTCGGAGTCAAAATATGATTTACCCCTGCATTCGGCGCATGATGCCAACGTAATGCGGGTGCTGCTGCTAATACACGATGCAAAACAGGGTTTTTCAGAAAAAACCAACTTAAATAAATCTCGGCATCAGTCGCATCATGATCAAGATTGCCATCACTATCAACCAGTACAACTTTAGTATCTGATGGTAGATGTGGCTCAATTTCGGCAGCGATTTCGATAGGCAAAATGATCTTCATCTTAAGTTACCGAATTACAGGGTTATTTTCGTTTGGGCTTCAATTTCTCTGAAACTTAATAACTACCTAACTGCAATAACTGTTTATACGCATAGCTACCTTCCCGATTCATTACTTGGTCAAGAATCGTTTCTCTGATGCTAACAAATGCTTCATTACCCCTATCTCTGGGGCGTGGAAGATTGACAGGTAAATCTAAAGCAATTCTGCCATCTTCAATCACAATCACGCGGTCAGCTAATGCTACAGCTTCTTCGACATCGTGAGTGACTAAAAAAGCTGTAAACTGCTGCTCTTGCCACAATTTTTCAATCAACCGCTGCATATCAATCCGAGTCAGCGCATCCAAGGCTCCTAAAGGCTCGTCTAATAACAATAAGCGGGGTTGACTGACTAATGCTCTAGCTAAAGATACCCTTTGTCTTTGTCCACCAGAGAGTACAGATGGCCATTCTTCGCCTCTATCTTGTAATCCCACTTGTTCTAGCGCCCACTGCGCCTTTTCACGCCAATTATCTTGCAATCCTAGCCCTACATTTTGAATGACGCGTTTCCATTCTAGCAATCGTGGGTCTTGGAACATAACTCTGACGGAACTACTCAGTTTCCGCAATGGTTCGCCATCTAACAGAATCCCGCCAGCACTTGCTTTTTCTAACCCTGAAACAAGGCGTAATAAGGTACTTTTACCGCAACCACTACGCCCGACAATAGCAACAAATTCTCCTGGTGATACTTCTAAATTAATAGAATTTAAAACAGTTTTTTTGCCAAAAGCTTTTGTCAGATCCAAAATACTTAGTTGTGTTCCTTGTGGTTGATAACTCATAATATCTCCTGACTACATTGTTATTTTGTGTTAGCTTGATTCTGCTTAAGCATTTTGATAATTAGGATGCCAAGCTAACCATTTTCTTTCTAAGAATCTAGCAGTAGCATCTGCTAACTTACCCAGTAGGGCATAAATAAAAATACTCAAAACTACGACATCAGTTTGCATAAATTCACGGGCATTCATCGCCATATAACCTAAGCCAGAATCAGCGGCAATTGTTTCGGCAACAATTAATGTCAACCACATAATTCCTAAAGAAAAGCGGACACCCACAAGAATTGAAGATAATGCCCCTGGTAAAATAATTTGCCACAAAAGTTGTACTGGTTTTAATCCATAGACTCGTCCCATTTCTATCAAGCCTGGGTCAACGCTACGGATGCCATGAAATGTATTTAGATAAAGAGGGAAAAACACACCCATAGATACAAGAAATAATCTAGCTTGATCACCAATGCCAAACCATAAAATTACTAGGGGAATTAATGCCAAATTAGGAATTGTCCGCAGCATTTGCAGTGAACTATCCAATAGTTTTTCTGCTAGGGGAAAAATCCCATTAAGTAATCCCAAACTAAAACCAATACTGCCACCAACTAAAAAACCAGAAATGGCACGTCCAGCACTGATGCCTATATGTTGAAATAATTCTCCGGTTGCAGCTAATTTAAATGCTGTAATTACTACACCGCTTGGTGCAGGTAAAATGCGATTAGAAAGTAGACCAGTTCTTGATGACAATTCCCAAAGCACTACTACTAAAATTGGGACAATCCAAGGAACTATTTTTTGGATTTGCTGATTTTGGAGTAATTCATTGAGCGAGATGCTGAGATTTTTGGTGTTTTTTAAGGTAATAGTCATGAGGCACTCGTTAGTTGTTTAGCAAATTTTTCACTGGCAATAGAAGTCAATATTGGTTGTGTGTTTAGTGTTGGTTCACTCTGCAAAGGCAAGTGAGGGAATAATAATTCGGCAGTACGATAAGCTTCTTCTAGGTGGGGATAGCCAGAGAAGATGAAGGTTTCTATACCCAGTTGTTGATACTCCAACATTCTGGCGGCAACGGTATTGGGATCGCCCACTAAAGCTGTACCCGCGCCACCACGCACTAAGCCAATCCCAGCCCAGAGGTTGGGGCTAATTTCTAAGGTTTCCCGACTGCCATTGTGTAGCTGTGTCATACGTTGCTGCCCTTCGGAATCGGAACTAGCAAAGGCTTTTTGGGCTTGAGCGATCGCATCTTCATCGATATATTTAATTAACTCGTTGGCTGCATCCCAAGCCGCAGACTGAGTTTCCCTCACAATTACATGCAGGCGAATACCAAAACGCACTGTTCTACCTTGTGCGGCTGCTAGTTGTTTAACTTCAGCAATTTTTTGGGCTACTTGTTCAGGCGGTTCTCCCCAAGTTAAGTAAGTATCTATATGTTTGGCTGCAACTCGCTTTGCCGCTGCTGATGAACCGCCAAACCACAGCGGTGGATAGGGTTTTTGGACGGGCGGAAATAACAGTTTACCGCCTTGAATATCGAGATATTTACCTTGAAAATCAACTGCCTCGCCACTAATGATTCCCCGCCAAACTGTGAGGAATTCATCAGTTAAGTCGTAGCGATCGTCATGGCTCAAATGTAAGCCATCTCCTGCTAATTGCTTTGGTTCTCCACCAGTGACAACATTAATTAACAATCGCCCATGTGACATTCGATCAAATGTTGCGGCCATACGGGCAGCAAAGGTGGGCGAACTAATGCCGGGACGAATTGCTACTAGGAATTTCATCCGCTTGGTGACAGAGATTAATGAGGCCGCAGTTATCCAAGCGTCTTCGCAAAAAGGGCCTGTGGGTAACAAAGCTCCCGTATAACCCAAGTTATCTACAGCTTGGGCAATTTGCTGTAAATATTCTGGAGTCGCATCACGTCCTCCAAGTTGTGTTCCTAAATAATGTCCGTCACGCGCCGTGGGAATAAACCAAAGAATTTGCATTATTGTTATTAAGACTACATAAAACTACTGTAAATCGGTAGAGTTACCGTATTTTATAGTCATGATTTTACAGGAAATTATGGAAAAAGCAAGTCCCAATTTGACAAATTCTGATTTTCTGCTCTAGAAACTAAAGGTAGTCCGTAGCGCACCTACCCAAATAGCATTGTTAGCATCGTTATGTTCTGGACTGGTAATCACATAAAAAGTTGGTGTCACCCGCACATTGTCATTCACACGAAATGTATAGAAAGCTTCTAAATGTAAAGACGTATCGGGATCTTCTCGACTTGCTGCGTTTGGTCTGGGTCGATAATCGTTGCTGGTAACTTTCGGCGGTACACCAACAATAAATCCACCGATGTTACCCTCTTTAAATAAGTCTGGAAAAGCCAAGGTGAGTGCGCCATTTATTATTGTCGCATCATTATTAGGGCCACTTTCTTGATGAGCTAGTGTATAACCAAACCAACCACCGACAACAAAGCGGCGACTTGCTCTCCAGTTAAATTGCAGCCCAAAATTATCGGTTGAGGTGGAGTTTTGCTCAAACGGATTTCTAGCGAAAGCACTACCTGTACCACCAGTTAGGTTAAACCCAGTTCTAGTCCCAAAATATTTATGTACGTAAGCAAGACCAACATCTAACTGACGGCTAGGCGATATGGTCAGTTGACTAAATATGATGTTATTGGCATCAGCAAATCCGTTACCTTCACCACTGGCTCTACTTGCCTGAGTGTTATCTGCTGTGTAAGCTAAACTCAATTGCACTTGATTACTAAATTTATATCCTAAAGCCGCACCCGCACCGTCAAAACCAGGTCTATAAACGGTCGGGTTAAAGGTGGCAAATCGAGAAACAGCGCCATTTAAACCGCCAATAGAAGAGTTTAAGGTTGGAGCATAGATAGCTGGTTGCAATGCCCTCGGCCCTACCCAAATAGTGGCATTTTTACTAAGGGGAAAACGGTAGACTAACTGGCTCAGATATACTCCTTCCTCAGTACCCTGATCAAATGTAAAGCGGGTCATGGCTGTGCCAGTACTGTTGGTCAAGTTAGGAATAGTGTTGGATGATAAGATAGTTGAGAGTTGATCTTTACCCGTGAAGCTGGTTTGTAAGATTAACCGAGAGCGATAACCAAAAACGGTTTGAGTATCATCTTTGGTATCATTAGCTGGGCGATTATTGGCGCGATCGCCAAAGGTGTCAGCTACTATAAATACGGCATCACCTAGTAGTTTGGTAGTGGTAGAAAACTGATTGGCTTCTACTTCCGCAGTCCGCGCTTCTAAGCTATCTAGTCTCGCGCGTAATTGTTGTAGTTCTGGGGCAAATTCGGCTTGCAGCTTTTGTAAGGTCTCTAAATCTTCTTTTTTAACTAAATCAGCGGTATTAGAAGCAATTAATTCACTGAGGCGGTCAAGTGCTGCATTTAACCCAGCGGCAAATTCATAGCGAGTTAAAGCACGATTTCCTTTGAATGTGCCATCTGGATAGCCGGCGATCGCACCGTAGCGCTCAACTAAAGATTGTAATGCCTGAAATGCCCAGTCTGTCGGTCTAACATCAGATAGTTGCGACACTGATGTGACTTGTCCTGTGATTTCAGTTAGTGAATTAGCCGATTCTTGGTCTTGAGTAACTACAGGCTTAGGCGAAATAATTTTTGTTGGTACAGTCTCCTGTGTTGTAACATCTGCATTCGCTACTGAAGGTAAAAATAAAAGTCCATAAAAAACTGTAGGGATAACTAGCAAATAGTTCCACAAAAACTTAGACATGGGTTGTTTCTCGCACAATCTGGATTTATGTTCTGGCAAAAGGTAATAGAACCTGATTTAAGAGCAAACATGGATATAGAACATTCCTATAATTTCTCTTTTCCAGTTTGCTTGATTGAAATATTTACTTGTTAGTTATCAATCTACTTCTTCTTGAATTCACAACAGATTCTTGATAGCTACTATCTCTGATTAGTAAGAGCTATCTTTTGGAAATTCTCTAGCCTAACTTGATTCTGGCAATATTCTTTGATTTTATGAGTCATTTAATTCAACTACAATGAGTAAATCAAAGAATATTGTTGATGACTAATTTTTTCAGATTTTATAGTGTATTTGTCAAGCTAAATTTTTGAATTTTTATGCGAATTTTATGACAAATCAACAGTGGCTTGATATCAGCATGTATTTTTTATTGAAAATTTTTAACTGGCATAATTCAGTTTGTAAATCTGGTGATATTATCTCGGAATATCTACTTACTAGCGGTTTCCCTTAACTCAGCTATTCTTTGAGTCAGATTAGCCCTGATGTAGAAATAGCCTTAATTGTGGTCTATCGTTGATGATAGATAAATAAACAACGGTAAATCGATAGAGATTGTGTTGTTAAAGATTACTCTTGTGATGTTTGCATAAACTAATGTAAAAAGCAAGCCCTTTTTATAGGCATAAAGATTGCTTCATATAACGTTACTTAGAAATTGATTTAAGAGGCTTGCTTTTTTTAGAGAACCATGAGAGACTTCGTTATGGTTAAACTACGGTAAACTGGTCAAGTTACCGTAGTAATTTAAAAGCAAATCTGTTGGCAATCAGCCACAAAAACTGACAAGCTAAGGCTGTTAGTAAGCAGTTAGGCAAATAGGGAAAAATTTTCTCCGGTGTGCAGCTATCAAAGGGAGAGAACGTTAATGTTGAAGACGTTAGTAAATAATTTTGCACTCAATTTACAAGCAGATGTACTTGTAATTGGTGGTGGCCCGGCAGGTACATGGGCTGCGTGGAGTGCTATGTCTGGTGGGGCGAGGGTGGTTTTAGTAGACAAAGGTTACTGTGGTACGTCGGGATGTGCGGCGGCCTCTGGTAATGGCGTGTGGTATGTGCCACCCGAAGCAGAAGCGCGAGAAAATGCGATGGCGAGCAGAGAATCATTGGGGGGATTCTTAGCCAATCGCAGTTGGATGAAGCGTGTTTTGGATCAGACATTTACGAACGTCAACTTATTAGCTGATTGGGGTTATCCTTTTCCCACTGATGATCAAGGTAAACCATATCGGCGATCGCTCCAAGGCCCAGAATATATGCGGCTAATGCGGCGACAAATTCAACGCGCTGGAGTAAAAATATTAGACCACAGCCCCGCCTTAGAACTGCTAGTAGATGAAGAAGGCAAAGTTGCAGGCGCAACTGGGATTAACCGTCAAACTAGTGAAAAATGGAGAGTAATATCAGGAGCAACCATCATCGCCACCGGTGGTTGTGCATTCTTGAGCAAAGCGTTAGGGTGCAACATCCTAACTGGGGATGGTTACTTGATGGCAGCAGAAGCAGGTGCCGAAATGTCGGGTATGGAGTTTTCCAATGCTTACGGCATCTCTCCTGCCTTTTCCTCAGTCACCAAAACCCTCTTCTACAACTGGGCTACCTTTACCTACGAAGATGGCACGCCAATACCCGGCGCAGGTTCCCAACGTGGACGTTCTGTCATTGCTGAAACCTTGCTGCAACAGCCAGTTTACGCCATTTTAGATCAAGCTTCCGAAGAGATGCGCTCATCTATGCGGTTAGCACAGCCCAACTTCTTCTTACCCTTTGACCGAGCGCGAATAGACCCATTTACCCAACGTTTCCGAATTACCTTACGCCTAGAAGGTACAGTGCGCGGTACAGGGGGAATTCGGATTATTGATGAAACCTGCGCCGCTTCTGTACCAGGACTCTATGCAGCTGGTGATGCTGCTACCCGCGAACTAATTTGTGGTGGGTTTACAGGTGGTGGTAGCCATAATGCAGCTTGGGCAATTTCCTCTGGTTACTGGGCAGGCAATTCTGCTGCCGAGTATGCCTTAAATTTAGGACAGCAAGCAAATCAACTTCGGGTTCGCGGTGTGGGTGAAGCAGCGTTGCAACCAAAAGCGGAAAACGCTTCTAGCCCAAACATCAACGAATTTATCCAAGCAGTACAAACTGAAGTCTTCCCCTACAATCGCAATTATTTCCGCACAGAAAAAGGCTTATCCGATTCTCTTTCCCGCCTTGATAACCTGTGGCAAATTATCCGCGATACCCAAATAGAAGACAGTCAACTCATCCGAGCGCGAGAAGCCGCCGCAATGGTAGCTACAGCAAGATGGATGTACAACAGTGCCTTGGAACGCAAAGAAACACGGGGTATGCACAAACACCAAGACTATCCTCAACAAGATGCTAATCAACAGCATTATCTAATTAGCGGTGGTTTAGATCAAGTTTGGGTAAAAACTCAACCATTCAGCAACACCAATAAATCTTTATTAACAACAGGAGCAGCAGCGTGATTGAGTTAGTCAGCGCGTCACGCTGCATTCAGTGTAATCTCTGCGTTAACGTTTGCCCTACTAACGTGTTTGATGCTGTACCTGATGCACCGCCAACAATCGCACGTCAAAGTGATTGTCAAACCTGCTTTATGTGCGAATTGTACTGCCCCGTTGACGCTCTTTATGTAGCACCAGACACCGAGCTACAAACCTCAGTCAACGAAGCAGAGTTGGCGGAAGCAGGTTTACTTGGTAGTTACCGCAAAAATATCGGTTGGGGAAAAAAACAAACTTCCAGCGCCAAAACCGATCAAACATTTCAAGTTTTAAAACAGATGAAATGAGGAGAAAACAATATTCAGAATCCTGAATGATTGCTCCTAACGTCTGAATTTCTATGCCACAACGGAGAAAATAGATATGTTGTCGTTTGCAGTAGGGACTGGTTTTGTCAGTCAAAGAAAAATATCAACTGTAGTTGTTTGTTTCCTGCTGCTACTAACAACAGCGTGTAGTCAAGGGAGTAATAATTCTAGAGTCCAAGCTGAAAATGTTAGCCCTACCACAACTACCTTACGCATAGGCTATGTGGGTAGTGCAGAACCTACAGGGCCACTAGGTTGGGCAAAAAAACAGGGAATATTAGAACGAGAACTACAAAAATCTGGATTTCAAAACGTTACCTTTGCCAGATTTGGTAACGGGCCAGATTTAAATGAGTCTCTGGTTGCAGGACAGATAGATGTGGGTTTTTTAGGGGATACACCAGCTATAGTTTTGAAAGCTAGAGGTATTCATACCAAGTTGTTGCGAATTACTCAATTTAATAACACTGCTTGGCTAGTAGCGAAAAAAAATGGGGCAAATTCTTTAACTGAGCTTAAAGGACAGAAAGTAGCTACCCAAAAAGGTTCATATATGCACCGTTATCTACTGGGTCTACTAGATCAGACTAAGCTTGCTAAAGAAGTCAAAGTTGTCCACTTAATGAGTACTGAGGCCAAGTCTGCTTTAGAACGTGGTGACATTGCAGCTTATGCAACTTCTAGCGATATGGGGCCTTTTCTCAAATCCCAAGGGTTTCCGGTGATTGATTCATCAGCAGATCACAATGGTTTGTCGGGGACATCATTAGTGGTCGCAACGGACAAGTTTCTCGCCCAAAAGCCGGATTTTCCTCAGAAATTCAACACAATCCTGACAACATCCGTCAAAGATTTAAAAGCTAACTCCGAAGAATATTACAAATATCACGCTCAGATTAGTAAATATCCAGTCAACATTATCAAGACATCGTACCCACTTAATCAAGTTCCTGAAGAACCATTTCCATCTGAAGGAGTGAAACTCTTAGAAGGTACGAAAAATTTTCTGGTATCGCAAAAGTTAGCGCAGTCAGACTTTGCTTTATCAGATTGGATGGTGAAATAATTTCGCATCATTTCTAGATCTGCAAGAATTTCCACCCGCTTTTTTAGACTATTTAGAGCAAGTTGCACACGGCGTGAATTAGGAAATAGTAAGTCAAAAGTAAAAGATTTCTTTGCCTTTTCTCTTTTTACTTTTGACTTCAATACAGTTGTCTACTCGTTAACTCTAGGGTGGACATGATTAAATGTCCATCCTATTTTCCTAACTTGAAAGGAAATTTTATCATGGTACAAGCATTAAAAACCCTTCCTAATTATGACCCAACCTTATTTGAAGGTGCTGCGGAAGGTTACGCTCAGTACAGAACGAAATATCCACCTGCTTTATTTGATAAATTAACAGAAATATTTAAGCTTAACGGTCAAGGCAGACTTTTAGATTTAGGTTGTGGCCCAGGATTAATTGCTATTCCTTTGCGGACTCAATTTGCCGAAGTAATTGCGATAGATCCCTCTTCAGAAATGTTGCAAGAAGCGCAACGCCAAGCAGCAGCAGTGGGAGCAAATAATATAACTTGGCTAGAACAAGGAGCAGAACTGATTGACTCTAGTTTAGGGGAATTTAAATTAGTCACAATCGGTAGAGCTTTTCATTGGATGGAGCGAGAATTAGTATTAGAAAAAATTTATGAGCTACTTGCTGATGATGGTGGGATAGCACTGATTAATACTAACGAAAACCCCTGGTCAAGTAACCTTACGTGGAAACAAGCAGCCATTGGCGTTGTGAAAAAATGGCTAGGTGAAGAACGTCGGACTGGACAAAGAGGACAAGGTGTTCGTAAACCAGTAGATCCGCCGCATGAAGTGGTAATTGCTAATTCTGCTTTTGCTCGTCAAGAAGTGTTTGAAGTTCCATTTCAAAAAACTTGGACAGTCTCTAGTTACCTTGGCTATTTATACACTACAGCTTTTGCTTTAAAGATTTTCTTTGGTGATAATTCTCCAGCATTTGAAGCAGATTTACAAGCAGCATTACTAGAAGTTGAACCTTCCGGAGAGTTCAGCGAGGAAATCACCGCTAATATTTTAGTAGCTTGGAAGAATTAATCCACAAATTTAAAATTAAGCAAGAAAAGTGGGTTATTTCTATTCCTTACCGCAAATTTTTCAAGGTTGCCTCCTAAAAGTTGATTGAGTTTTCAGTCCCTCATCGAGTCAGAGTGGGTAATACCCACTCTCTTTCCTAAATAAAATATTTAAATTGAGTTATAAATTCTCAAAGTAAATAACTACAAATTTTTCTATCCATATTTTTTCCGTAAAAGAGCTTATGCCAGGTTTACCAACAAAATTTAATTTTTGGCAACGTTTAAAAATAGCCCGTCGTTCTCTACTATTTGTAGTTGGTTACTGTTTGGTACTATCAACTACTTTGCTGAGTTGTAACGCATCTTCTAATAATACTCAACAGCAAGTAGCCGCACCAAGTAATGCTGCAAAACAAGTAGTAAGAATTGTCCGGTCAAAGCAACTTTCTGCACTAGCAGTTTTAGAAAAGCAAGGTAATTTAGAAAAAAGATTAGAACTATTGGGTTTTAAAGTAGAGTGGCCGGAATTTGCTGCTGGGCCACAACAGTTAGAGGCGCTCAATGCCAACGGACTTGATATTGCTTCTACAGCAGAATCACCTCCAATATTTGCACAAGCAGCAGGAACACCTCTTGTGTATCTAGCTACTACATCTTTTAGCGGTAAAGCTGTCTCGCTGTTAGTTCCCACAAACTCTCCTGTGAAAGCTATTGCTGACTTAAAAGGTAAAAAAGTTGCTTTCCAAAAAGCATCAATTGGTCACTATCTTTTAGTTAAAGCATTAGAATCAGTAGGACTAAAATTAAGTGATGTGCAGTCAGTTTTCTTACCACCTCCAGATGCTAATGTAGCTTTTAGTCAAGGTAAAGTTGATGGTTGGTTTATCTGGGAACCATTTGTTACTAGAGCCGAACAAAAGAAAGTTGGTCGTGTGTTGGTAGATGGTGGTAATTTGCGAGATACAGGCAATTTTTACTCGACTACAAAACAGTTTTATCAAGCACATCCTGATGTGATTAAAGCATTTTTAGAAGAGCTTGAAAAAGCAGATCTTTGGACTAAGGAACATCGTGAAGAAGTAGCGCAGTTATTAGCTCCAGTTACTCAGCTTGATGTACCTACTCTCGAAATTATGCACGCTAAGTATGACTATGGTCTGCGACCAATTACTGAGCAAGTGATTGCTAAACAACAAGAAGTTGCTGATAAATGGTACAGCTTGGGTCAAATACCTAAGAAAGTGAATGTCCGAGATGGATTTTTGACTCCCGAAGAATACGCCAAAATCACTCCCTCGGATGTGTTAGCGAAAAAGTAAGAAAGTTTCTAGTTAAAAGTGAGGAGATGTTATGCCAACATTAACGTTAACAGAAGTAAAAGTTACGCCGCTTGATGCGCCTTTGGGTGCGGTAGTAACTGGTTTGGATGCTAGTCAACCTGTTACACCAGAAGTAATTTTACAACTGAAACAAACTTTGCGCGATCGCCACATTTTAATCTTCAAAAATCAAACGCTGACAGATGAGCAACTGTTGAATTTTGCATATTACTTTGGCGACTTATATGTACCACCAGATGATGTTCCTGTGTTGGCTTCTCAACCAGGTGTCACTCCTGTAGTGATTAACGTTTCTAATGTTGATGGTGGTTATACAGGTACCTGACTTTTCCCGTTAAGTCTTGAAAG
>NZ_DF978434.1:188996-208151 GCF_002897135.1 Nostoc cycadae WK-1
CAAAAGAGACTTAACGGGAAAAGTCAGATACAGGTACGGGAGAATTAGCCTTCCATTCCGACCACCATTGGACTCCACGTCCTTCTGCTGGTTCGTTGCTTTATGCGTTGGAAGTTCCCAGCCAAGGTGGTGATACTTATTGGTTAAACCTAAATTTGGCTTATGAAACTTTGGATGAAGCAACTAAACGCCGAATTGCAGATTTACAGTTAATTACCTACAATCCATTTTTACGCGATCGCTCCGCATCCAAAACTAAATACCGACTTGACCGCAATATTCCTTTAATTAGTCCTGTTTTCCCCCATCCCTTGGTCAGAATACATCCTGAAAGCGGTAAGAAAATTCTTTATTTGGACTACGCCACAGAAGTTGAAGTCGTTGGTTTAGAACCAGAAGAGGGTGCAGAACTCATCGAACAGTTGCGACAGCATTTAAATCAGCCTCAGTTTTATTACCAGCACAAATGGTCTGTTGGCGATATCGTCTACTGGGACAATCAAGCTACTTTACACTACCGTCAAGCGTTTGATGCAAATGAGCGCCGAGTCATGAAGCGCGTTAGCCTTGCGGGTAGCCGTCCTTTCTAGATTTGAATTTCCCAGGTACTGCGTGATTTTTTTGGAGTAGCACAACCTACTCCAATTTTTTATTTATCTAAGTCAAGTGACACTTTTTATCAAATACTGTTCACCTTAATTGATATTTATTTTCTAAAAGTATATTGTTCTTAACAGAAGCCATATCTTGCAAAAGCTGAATTTTCCTAAAAATCACAACTAAAAAGAGTCTTGTAGCTGTGAAAAAGCAACTCAGTCAGAATTTTTGGCTTGATATTTGTAAAAGGTCATTATAAGATTACAGAGTTTAGTGATAATAGGTGGCAATAACTATGAGCTTTTCCAGCATTGCTGTTGAGCAACGTTCTAAAGAAGCTCAGGCTCTGAGGTTTTTTCTAGGTTATAGTTTGGTGGGTTCCCTGGCATTGCATATTGTTCTACTAGGTTCTGGTATAGGCAACTTTTTGGCAAGAGTACCTGTAGACGCAGATAATGAACCCATAGAAATAGCGATCGCTGATACTCCGGCTCCAGAAATAGAAAAAGCTCCGATAGAAGAAAAACAGGAACTGCCTGATCAAGTTGTGTCTCGGACTGAAACTCAGATTCCTGAAAAGTCACCTGTGATTCCTCAACAACAGTCAATAGCGATCGCTCCAGTCCAAAAATTTGTTGAAAAGCCTCAAATTCAGCCCGTTCAACAGCAACCCAGACAAACTATCCAATCAGGTAAACCTTCCACTACTGTCAGAACTAACCAGACATCTCCAGGCAATGGTGGTGGTTCTGGTACTACATCTGAATCAACTAGCACTAATAACGGTGGCAGTTCAGGATCGAGTGGTGGCACGGGAATTTTAACTGGGAGTGGGAGTGGTATAGGTGTAGGTGTTGGTAGTGGCAGTGGTACAGGCAGTGGTATCGGTAATGGTAATGGCACAGGTATAGGTACTGGCACAGGTACAGGCAGTGGCAGTGGTACTGGCACTGGCATCGGTAATGGTAATGGTACAGGCACTGGCACTGGTACTGGTACTGGTACTGGTAATGCTAATCCAGTAGCAGTAGCTCCAAGGCAACCAAAAATTGCAGCACCAGCCAATCGTAATAATGGTAATGGCCGTGCTGCCTGCCGTCAGTGCGATAATAAATATCCAGAACAAGCAAGACGACGCGGCATTGAAGGAAATGTTGGTGTTGCAGTTGATACAGATGCTAGTGGTAATGTCACTAATGTCAGATTAACCCGTTCAAGTGGCAACCGAGAGCTAGACGAAGCGCATCTCAGACAAGCCCGTGAATGGAAACTGAAGCCGAGTGAGGCTGGTAGACAAGGAGTATCAATTGAAACTAATTATGCTATCCGAGGCTCACGACGATATCGAGAAGCTCAAGAACGCAAGCGGCAAAGACAAGCCAGAGAAGCGGAACAAAGAAATCAACCAACAGCCACAGCTAATCAAAGTGAAGCTAGTGAAACTCCTAAACGCAGGCGGCGTTTAACATCGGGAACTATTGTTGATGTTCCTCCAGAAACAAGGCAGAGACGAGAATCAGCATCTACATCAGAAAATACTCCGCTGCGTCGTCAGTTGCGTCAACGGACAAATAGCAACACGTCACAGCCACGCCCAAGGGAAGCAGCCACATCCAGTGGTGAAAATAATGCCCCAAAAGTGCGTCGTCGTCGCCGTCCAGATTCTGCGGCAAATTCTGATAGTAGTAGTAAGTTGCGGAATGCTTTGCGCCGTTCTCGACCACAATCTGAGTCTGCGCCTGCTGCGGCTCCCTCAGAGCCAAAGAATTAATGAATAATATTGTGTTCTAGTTATGGCAGTTGCTGAATAGATTCTTATCATGGTAAGAGCGCAAGGATTTACGCTCTTACCTTTGCATTGTGTGGTTTTTGCAGTTTTCACCGAGGATGTTTGAGACAAGGAGATTGCCCATCGGTGGAAGATTCATCACCATAAATTGCTAAAGTATGATACCCAGGATCAGAATCTGTATAAAGTACTCGAAAAGTATATAGCTTACTTTTACCTTGCCCTTCTGTAATCACTGTTAAAAGTGTTTTATCTGTGTTGGGCAGTCCAGGAATTTTTAGTTTAGGAATACGCCTCATTTGAATGACATTGGCGGCGGAGTTTTTACAATCTCCTGAATTAAAATTTTGATTTTGCCCAAATTGGGTACAGACTGGCCCATCAAAATCTATAGTTACTTGTGATGGGTCATTTAACCAAACTTTTTTAATTGTTTCGCCAGCTGGTAAAAAGCTTAAATTTGTACCCTGTACATAAGAAACTGTGATAGTTGGCACTACGCCACTTAAACCTTGTGCTTGACAGGAAAGCATAGAACGCAAAACTACATTCTGAGCTATGGCTCGGCCAGCCAATAATATAATTCCAGATGAAATAATTACGGAGGCCAGAGAGAGGAAATTAGGGGAGTTGGCATTTTTCATGACTGCGATCGCTAAACTAAGTCAAGATTAAAAATTAAAACTGTAGTTGTTGATTAACGTATACCTCAACTTCTTTACCAGCAGCTATAAACCACACGTTAGTTTGTTGGGTTAATTGGGCAATTGCCTGTTGATTGCGTTGGGAAATTTGGGGAATTACAGAGTTAAACCCACCTTCTAATACCCCAGCTAAAAGGTTACGTCGGGGATTAGTATTACTTACAATCGTACCTGTAGCAGTTGTTGTGACAACTTGAGCCTCTGTACGGTTAAATAACTCTGCGGCTTTACCAATACCACCCAAGACAAATAACCCTAAATCCATGCTTGCAATAGCTCCACTGGCATTAGGAAATTTATTTGCTATTAAAGGTCTACCTCTAACACCACGAATAATAATCGCATTTTTGGGTAAGTTTGTTTCTGTCAAAACACCATCTTTTTGAGAGACAATTTTTGTGACATTTAACTGTAACAAACCTTGATCAGACAGAGATTTAATTTCCGCCAATAACTCAGTTTTTGCCGGAATCGCAACTTGACCATCGATAGATTTTAAAGGTTGTTTTAATTGAATGACAAAGACATTTTTATCTTCATCATCATCTTTGTCATTACCTCTGGTTCTAGTAGTTTCTCCAAAAATGGCTGTAGCTACCACAGCCTTAGTACTAGTACCCACAGCTACAGTTTTCGGGCCTTGAGTTTGTCCTGGGCTAAGTCCAGGATTAGTCTGAGGTTGTGGTTGAGTTTGGGGTTGTGTTACTTCTGGCGAGGTCACAGTATTGTTGTTGTTGGCTGGAGGAACTTGACTGATATTCACTCCGGATGTTCCAGTTGTCGAAACCTGACCATAACTGCCTAATTTAGCTAACTTTGCCCATTCTTGCAGCGGATCTGGTGGAGTAGGTGGAGTGTTAACTACTGGTTGTGGTGGTGGTGAAAATTCTGGTACTGTGCGATTTTCGGGGATAGCTGGTACAACAGCAGGCCTTTCTATAGCCGGATTAATTGGACGGGGAATATACACTACCTGGGCTGGTGTTTGCACTGCTGGGCGAACATTTCTGACTGTGGCTATGCGATTAGGTCTGGTATCTACTGACGAAACTAATCTGACTGGATTTCTGAGACTTTGTTGAGAGGCTGCTACTTCATCTGCTTGTTCAGCGAGAGCTAATTTTGTTTTTAAATCGTCAATTTCTTGTTGTAAGTCTTGCTGGCGGGTATTAGTGGGGGTTGTGGGTGGAGTGGGAATGGAAACAGAATTACTGTTTGACTTTTGACTGCTACCACTCATAAGTTGAGATAAAAAACCGCCAGCTAACAAAACTACTACTAAGGTGGCCGAGCCAACTAAAGTTAATTTAGCAAAAGGATTCGCAGATAGAGGTTGGGTGTGTTTAATTTCTGGCGGTTCAGCAGTCAAAGCCTCTGGAATGTCTGTCTCTTCTGTGGCTTCAACATTCACAGTTTTTGATTCGTCTTCAAAACCTACTAATCTAGCGATTTTTGATTCCCAATCGGCAGATTCTGTTTGTTTTTGTGAATCAGTCTGAGGGCGATTCACAAGATTTTGAGAAGAAAGTTCTGAAGAAATGGAATAAGAAGTCATGGTATATAGTTTTGGTGATAATGTTTAAGAACAATTTTTGTCTTTTATGTCACATATATTGTAAATTTCTAATCTCGCTTCGCCAAGGCGGTAAGCAGCTAAATGCCAAGACAGTGGTTTGTCTGGTAATGATGTTAATGCTTCATCGACAACTCGGACTAAAATTTGTTTATTAAAAGGACTTGATTGTCCTAGTTTGTCATAATTGGTAAAACTTAATTGATGAGCATACACTTCTAATTTCCAAGCTCCCTCTGTTATTTTAGTAGGCTGGGAAATACTATCAATTACTAATACATATTCACTTCCTTTATTAATATTTTGGAATTGTGAGCCTGATTTTAAATTTGTCAGTTCTAAAAGTAGTTTTTGTTTAATGTTATTAGATACCATCTGAGAACTAATATCCCAAGCTGTTTGCGGTGGTTGTTGTTCTGACCAAGTAAGCATGAGGCTTATGGTTTCCCCAACAAAGCGCCGAATTGTTTCGGGATATCTTTCAATGCTTGGTTTAGGATCTACTGTGATAGCTTGACCGTCTATAAGTTGTACTAAACTTTGTGGTGTTAATTGTTGTTTCAGCGCCTGTAACATTGAGCCATGAAACATTAATAGCAGTAAGGCAAATACATTTAAGCCGAATGTGGCAACGGCAAATAAAGGTAAAATGTTGCTTTTTTTATTTTCTGTTTTGAGTATTTGCATGAATACTATTTATATAAAAGTTACCTAAGAAAACTACTGATTGGTTTCTTATTGAGACATTGATTAGTTTTATCTTCTGGGTTATTGTATTCATCTATCAAACATAAATTCCGAATTTCATAAATTTCTAATTTGTCTGTGCGCGTGCTATATATAGCTTTTTGTAGGTCTGTACTATTTTCATTAAGAGGATAGGGAAAATAATCCACTGCACGAACTAATAAATCTTTATTAAATGCTGTGACTCTTCGACGATTGTCAGAACGTTTGGTTTGCACTAAGTCAGCTACCATCCCGACACGCCATTTACCAGGAGCAATTTTTTGAGGCGGATAGAGGCGTTTGATGATTAACTGGGCGGTGATGCTTTGGCTGGTATTGTTAGCAAAGACTTCTGGTGGTGTTAGTTCGGCGATCGCACTTAATAAACCTTTACGAAAATCTTCAGCAATAGCAAAACTAGCTATCCATGTACTAGTTGTCACGTTTCTATTACCACCTTTGACAGTCCGCACCTGTATTCCTGGATCGGGTTTAGGTTTAGCGACTTCTTCAATAGTTTGAGGAGGTAAGTTTCCTGACCAGTTAAACATGGTGGTCATGGTTTTACTGACAAATCTGCTAATCGTTTCGGTGTCCCTTTCTAAGTCATCAGTGGCGCTAGGTGACTTACCATCAATCATCTGTACAAAGTTAGGTGGTTTTCTCAGACTCAGTTGGCGGATATTTAAGCCTTGAATAATAAATAAAATTAACACTAATATTTGCAAACTGAAAGTAGCGATCGCAAAAGTCGTCAATACACTTCCTGTCTGCTTTTGTTGTCTTTTTTTAAGTAAATTGACCATACGATCACCTGCTAAGAATTCAGATTCGATTCTTCACCAAAGTTTCAGTATTACTAATAGCGCTAAAAACTGCAAACCCTCCGGCCGCAGCTAAAAACAACGATAACAAAGGTGCTAAAATTCCTAAAAAGATAATAAACCACATTAAATCAGGGCTGGCATTGATATCTTGTCCTGGCCCGTTAATAATTACTGCTGCTGTCAATGCTGCTACAATATTAAACGAAATTTTGGCAATTCCCGCCGCTAAAAACCCTGTCATCCAAGCAAAAATCGGCTTTCCCGCCCCAGGTAATAATGAAGCGCCTACGGCTATGGGGCCTAAAGCTGCTATCAATAACATCGTAGCTTCTAGTAAATTTTGAAAAGCATATTGTAGTGAAATTAAAAAGTTTTTAATAGTTGTTTGTCCTGTATTGCCTAACAGTGCATTAAATGCGGTATCAGTAATAATTCCTGTACCAAATTTAATTTGATTAACTTGATTTTCTAATCTATCTATCCAAGTTCTATTACCGTATCTATTTCTATATTCTTGCCATAGGTCATCAATTTGTTCAGTTGCTTTATTTAAACAGTCAGTTTGTTGTTGACCAGTAAGTGCTTGACAAGGACGCAGCAACGAACCTGCTACCTCTTCCGCTACACTCATGTTGATTGCTTGCTGATAAGTTTGTTCTGTATCTGCTGTGGTAACTACTTGCTGATTCACTACATTGATAAAATTTCTCACCCCTAAAGTGAGGTTAGAAAGCACGCTTCCACCGCCAGGGTTACTTAATAACACTACGACAACAAACGGCCAAATTAAGCCAGATATGGGGCGAGAATATTCACTATAAATTACATCCTTTAGCCATTGCACCATAAAAAATAACAGCGTACCAACAGCAAAGAACACACCTAAATTTGTGATCGCTCCATATAAGTTATTACTAGTGTTATTTTGTAATAAATCTACCCATTGTTTGTCCCAACTTTCAGCGATACTTTTAGCTGTTGTTGCTCCATTTTCAAGGGTATCTGTAATGCCTGGAAAAGCTTGTAAAATATAAAGCTGCATTTTAATTTACATTTTTTATGATTAATGATCATGGTTTGCGCCCAAACAAATCTATTTGAGCCGAAGTGCGTAAAAGTCTGGCTGCTTCTGCTGCTGAATCAACCCGACGAGCGCGGTTTGTTTCTTCAACTTGCTGAGAAATATTCGCTAAATTTAAATTTGAGTATTGTATTGTTTGGTTTGTTTGGAATGTTTGAGCCAGATTTTCGGCAGCAATTTTAGATTGTTCTTGGAGAATTTTAACAGTTGTATCTTGTTGTATACTCGATTGACATAAAGTTTGGTTAGCAACATTGGCCATGCCACCTGTATTTGCTACCTGACATACCTGGTCTTTAATTTTATCCAGAAAACTATCAGCATTTTCAATAGTCTGGGCAATAGTTTCGATACTTCTTTCTGTATCTTCTAATTTGGTTTTTAAGCGCACTTGTCCTTCTCTACCCAAAACACCAGATACAGCACCACGAGTAACTATGCGATTTAGTTCGTTACTAACCCCGGCACCATTGACTGCTGAATTATTCTCATATCTTCCTGATATGGAGTTAATTACAATCTCGTCGCGTACTTGTTTACCAGCAGCAACTGGATCTGGTAGATTCAATTCGCCACTGGAATTACTGAGCGCACCTTGAGTTCTAATATCTAGTGGTCGGAAAGTTTCATTCACATTACTTCTGAGATAGTTTTGTAAATCTACAGAGTAGTATTGAAAATCAGTCCAGACTTTGCCTAGTTGTGCCATTGCGGGCAGAATTAATAAACTAGAAAAAACTAATGTTAATAAAGTTGTTTTTCGCATAAACTTTTACCTACATATAAGATTAATTGCTAATTTATCCACTCCGCAAAGAGGCTAATAACTGACGAGCAAAGATAGAAATTGCTTCGTATTTATCACTATGTTGTTGCATTGCTTTCCTGCGGGCAGTTTGCTCATTGGGGTTATTAGCCACTACTGCTAATTGTTCGTAACCTGGATAGTAACGGCAAAATGTATAAATGCCGTTATCATCTAATAACCATTGGCTGTAAACTCCTTCTTTGCGCGGGAAAAAGCTTTCAGAAGCATTACGGGCAATAATATCGCGGGGATATTTCAAAATACTGACGAAGCTATCAACTGCAACTGGTTGAATTCGACCGATTAATCTGGTTGACAAGTTTTGTAGAATTTTGGATGCGGCTTTGGATTTAGCGATAGTATCGGGGTCTTGGGCTGATAAGATAACTCGAATCCCGGCTTTGGCACCGTTGGCACAAATTCTGCCTACTAAGTCGGCAATTTGGTCAAATTCAAACAGAATTGGCGCTTCATCAATAAAGAAGATAGATGCTGGGCTACTTAAGGCGCGGCGCAAGGCGGCGGAATAGGCGCTTAAGGAGAGGACGGCTGCATCTTCGTTATCAGCGAGGTTGCGGAGGGCGAAAACCAGCAGTTGAGCATCCGTGGGAAAGCTGGACGGTGAGGAAATCGCTTGTCCTACACGGCTAGATAGCCAAAACCGCAAGCGTAGTTGAATTTGACTAAGTGCATCTTCAACTCGACCACTCACAGAATCAAGACGCAGATGTTCTGGTGAACAGAAATAGAGGAAATCTTTTAAAGTTGGGGTTTTTTGCCATTCTGGGCTACCAAATCCGCCATTAATGGCGAGGCGATATCGTTCTTGAATACCTTCATCAGCAAAGAAGGCTCCCAATGCTAGGTTGAGGAGGGAACGCACTGTTTGAGAGAGGAGTTGATTTTCGGTAGATGAGCCTAAGACCATTGTCATTAAGGCTGATTCGAGAAAGGCGACATAATCCAGGAGGCGATCGCGTTGTTCTTCGGGAGAGAGCGATCGCAAATCTGGTTGTTCAAATAAGTTATTCGATTGTTTGGAAATATCAAAATACGCCCCATTCCCTTCCATAAACTCGGTGTAGTCGGTAAATGTAGATGATCCATCTGGTTTAGGGAAATCTAAGGCCACGACCGGAATATTATGAGCTAAAGCTTGGGTTAAAATTCCCGATACCAACACTGATTTCCCGGCGCGGGTAGTAGCAAACAGCGCTAAGTTTTTGTGTTGGTTAAACATATCTAAATGTATGGGTGTGCCGCCTTCTTCTGCTACTAATTCAAAGCCATATTTATCTCCGGCTTTGGTCATCACTAAAGGCATTAATCCTGGCACTTCACTAGTTAAATATAACTGTCTGCGGTTAAAGGGTTTGACTAACAATCCTTCCCAAACTATCGGTAAAGATTGCAGCCAAACTTTCCAAGCATATTCTGTTTCTCGAATTACCTGGGCTGGACGTTGAAAACAGTTTTCAATATATCTGATGGCTTCATCTAATTTTGCTTGGGTGGGACGATGCACAAAAATGGCAATTCCCGCGTGAATTGGTACGGCTCCTTCATACAATTGTTCTTGGGCGGCGACCGATTTTTTTAATTTTAATTGGGCGTTGACATCAATTGTTTTACTTTTTTCTTGTGCCAAAAGTGCTGAGACATTTGATTGTTTCAATACCCTTTGTAATGTTGTTTTGACAATTGCAGGATTAGCCGCCGTTAACTGGCAAAAAATTTCTGTATCCACTACAGTTTCTCTCGCCAGGAGTTCCCATAAGTACCGCAGTTGCGAAAATTTATTCGGCCAACCACCTGGTTTTTCCAGAAAAGCCATCGCGCCGATATAATGATTGTTGATGTTCACCCAGCGGCGATCGGCACAAGGGACACTAGATTCCATCAGCAAGGTTGTACTGTGGATGTTCTCAACCAGCAATTTACTACTAGCTAAATCAGAATTAACTTGTTCGTGTAATCCAGTTTCATCTAATGTGAGTAATTGGGGAATTTCTATGGGTGGTGTATCGTTAAATCTCAACCAGACTTCTTCCCAAAGTTCCTCTGCATTTAAGGGTTTAATATCTAAACCCATTTTATTAGATAATACTTGTTCCCAACGGCAAAAGCCTTGTTTATACGCGTCGGTAATAACAGTTTCAATCCGTTGATTTTCTATTTCTTCAAGTTCACCTTTAAATTTTAACCACCACGATTCTGCTCTAGCCAATAGTTTTTCAATCCAATCATCGGCATTGGTAGAATTTGGTTCTACAGTATAAGTTACATATATCCGCAGAAATTTTGGCTTACGAATTCCAGAAGTAGTCAGTTCTCTAATTCTGGCTCGTTCTGCCATAACTAAATATTTAATATCATTCGATGGAGAACGTTTGATTAAATCTGCTAGTTCTTGTTGTCGGTGTTTATCTGAACTAAAAGACCCTATATGTAAGGTCATTCTTTCACCTTCAGGTATATCTTTTAGTCCAGATTCAATATTATTAAAAATAGTATTTATTTGTTCAGATCTTAAAGTGGTATGGATGCCTTTACATTCAAAGCCAAAGACAAAGCAAAATCTATCTCGCTGAGTTCCTTTCGCCAAAATATAAGCGCCAAGATCACGTCCATCTACTCCAATGCGTAGCATTGTTGCTAGGTGTAAAGCATCTTCAAATGGCGTTAATCTACTTTCGTTTCCTGGGGTACCGATGCTTTTTTTTCCGATTTTTTGCTTCATGATTAATTTCCAGCAAGCTTTGATAACGAGCAAAGCCTCTAGTCCAAGTGGGAACTCCGATAAATTTACTTAAAAAACGCCAACTCCTACCACCAGATAATATCCACCAAGTTGCTATTCCCCAACCTGCTATTAAAAATGTCCACAACCATTTTTGAAATTCATCGGCGAATAAGCCACCAAAAACACCATTGACAATAAAATATGCAGTTAGGGCAATTACTAACCAAGGAAAAATTTGATCGGCAGGAATTGGCCCTAATGACGGTTGTGCGCCTAAAATTTGATTGACTGGACGAAAATCTTGCTCCCGTTCTTCAGACATAGAATTAGCTACCAATTATGAAGCCTGTCATAACATCGGCAATTGTGACAGCTAAGACAACTAATAAAGGGGTTCTGGCAATACTTTGCCAATCTTCATCTTTCCGTACTGCGTTAATTACCCCAATCAACGAAACTGCAATATAAAGCAAGTAAATGCCTCGCAAGACGTTAAATATTAAACTAACTGCTGTTTCTGTACCGCCACTATTAGTAGTTGAGCCTTGTACTAAATTAGTTTTGAAAAACTTTTCGGCTTTGCCAAAAAATTGTGCTTGTGCTGGGGTGGCGAAGTAATCTAACCAAAATAAACTCAAAATTACGACTGGTGCCAATATTTGTAGTGCTATGCGCCAGCGTTGCGGTAAATTGACTTGTTGCCCAATTTGTTGTATTGATATAACAATTAAGCTGCCAATTAATAAACAAAAAAGTAGGACTGGGCTTTTTAAGCTGATAACGCTCAAAAATACGGCGCAAGCCAGTAAAAATGGTACTGATTCCAGGAAGGTAATGCGCCAAAATTTTAAGGTAGCCTGAATATTAGGTAATTTTTTCACAGCGCTATTATTTACAAGTTTGCGAATGTTGTCTGCTCGATCACCCTGTCTAGACATTTGTGAATTTCCTGAGTTATTTATTAAATAATTTTAGTTGTTGCTTACTGAAAACCATGTTAATTTATCACAAATAATGGCTCATATAATAGAAATTATGTACTAACAGTATGATAAGTATTCATGTTCTTATTAATTATTAAGAACAAGTTAACCAATTCTTAATATCGGGTAAAATACCGAACTTTTTATATTCTTTTCAATATTTTGTTTTTCCTGACAATTATTTTCTCTAATTTGAACAAGTTCACAATTAATTGCTTCAATCACAACTTTTATCTCCTCTAAAAGTTACTAATCATAAAATTTGTAGCATTAAATATGCTTTTTTTGCCTGGATAAATGCTAGACAGTTAAAAAATTTGTGATTAATACTTTAGTCATTGCACCTGTATAACTCCAGATGTGTACTGAAATAGAAAGCTAGTGTAATTGTGCAACAGTTGTCAATGAGGATGGTAGATGCTGTTTGCTGAAGTAATGGCTAATTTTTACACAGCGATCGCCTCGGCTTTGATTGCCAATGGCAGATAACCACTGTCGAGTTAATCTGTTATTATGCTTAGATATGAGACTCAACTTTAGAACTTTTTCATCAACGAGCGATCGCCTGTGATACTGGGTGTAATTATCAGTAAAAGAGCTTTGCTCTACGTGATTACCCGCAATTTTATTGAGGTTGATGTGGAGCATTGGCACGTTTTTGTTCAAGAACTCTAATTTGTCAGTAATTTTGTCAAGTCTAGCACAATCGGGACTGTATTTTTTACACAAAAAGAATAAACGATTTGCTTTTTTATTTAACTAACCCGCCAATTAGCAACATTCGGCAACTTAAGCCTACACTGATGCCTAGCACAGTTGTAATCGGGAAATTTACGGTGAATGGCTAACAGAGAATTTTAATTTCATCTAGTAAACTACTGAATTAATTGCAATTTTTCCGCAAATAACAGCAGCTTCAGTTCGGTATTTATGAAAATTATCAAAAAATATAGATGAGAGTTTTCTTTGTGTCAGAGATAACTCATAATATCTTCACATTCTAGCTGATAATTCTCGATGAATCCGAATACTCATTTACAGATAATTTTAACTGACACACCTATCGGTACTGTATTACCTGCGATCGCTCAAACTAACCTACCTGACTGGTGGTTAGCTGGGGGTGCAGTCCGCAACAGCGTTTGGCGAGCAATATTTGGCGAAGACTGTGCGTTAGTCATCAATGACTTTGATATCGCCTTCTTTGATGAAGCTGGTAGCCGTTCCCAGGAACTATCTGCACAAACCAGCATCACGGCAAAATTCCCCAACTATAAGTTTGATGTCAAAAATCAAGCGAGTTTTGCTCGGTGGCGTTCAGGCAAGCGTCCTTATACTAGTACAGAAGATGGTGTGCAAGATTGGTTACACACGGCAACTGCTGTCGGTGTCAGGTTAAATACCCAAGGACAATGGGAATTTTTTACACCTTACGGATTAGATGATTTATTTGCTGGCATTATTCGACCAACACCTGCACATATTCATAACCCAGATGCCCATAACAAAGCATCAACATTTCTCGCCAAGTGTCCCCATCTGAGATTGGCATAATTATAGTTCACCAAGAGCAAATTATGATTCCCATGAAAGGTTATGGTGTAATGCACTATCTCACCAAATAAAGTAAATCAATTATTTATAGCAATTGATAAATTCTGACAGATTGTTGAGAAAACGACTATGCGCTAAATAAGTAATTCATTTTTATGATTTGTTACCTATATATTAAATTTGAAACATTTTTTAATTAAAGGAATCATGTTTTGTTGAGCTATTAATTAGTTATCAGTATTAACTCTTAATGCAAGTTTCCTAATAGTTTTGATAAAGAATTGTATTGTTAATCAAACAGATACTTATCGGTATTCATATACTGGATATTAATTTCCACAGAGTGCTATTTGCACTAGGAGGTTCCAATGGTTCACACTTTTGAAGTGTTGGTTGATATTAAGGAGTATACCGATCAAGCCAACAATAGCTATCAATGCGGAACGTCAAGATACGAGATTAGCGCTGAGTCAAGAGAAAAGGCAGATGGTATGGCACGGGTTCAGGCCAGAAGTGAACATCCAAAAGGCACTGAATATGATGTTAGAGTAACTAGACTACTCAAATAAATTACAGTCTGGATTCAACAATAAATTTATTAATTGTTCTCTGTTTCCCAGTAATAATAAATAATTCTTAGTTGTGTAATTTTCCAAACAATAACTTTGATGTTGATTACAAAGATTTGTTGCTTATGTAAATTTTGATAAAAGTTGCAACAAATTAATATCTGCATCATTGCGGGAATATTGCATAACTTTTTAAGTAGCACTATCACTTTCAAGATTTTTGCAGTAAGTAACTAACTAACTGTTCACCAGCGGTATCGATGTGGCGTTTTAGTAACCGCACGGCAGTTTTTGTATCTCTCTGTTTGCAAGCATCTAAAAGTTGATAGTGTTCTTTTTGAGTACGTTCTTGATAATCCATTTGTGCCATCTGCACACGCACATAGCGATCGCAATTTATATGTAAGTTTTTCACTATTGCCAATAGTCGCGGACGTTCTGCGCTGGTGTAAAGTGTCGCGTGAAATTCCCAGTTCAATTGCGCCAACAAACCTGCATCGGTGGTTTGATCAGTTTTTTCCAGAATTACTGCTGCTTTGTCTAAATCTGCTGTGCTTAATTTCGGGATTGCCAATTGTATTGCTTTCACTTCCAACGCGCTGCGAATCTCACAAATTTCTTGCGCTTCATTTGCTGTGAGAATGGATACCATTGCACCACGATTGAGATGCAGCGTTACTAAACCTTCTGCTTCTAATTGACGCAAAGCTTCCCGCACGGGAATGCGACTCACGCCAAATTGTGTGGCGATTTCATCTTGTCTAAGAGATTGTCCTTCTTGAAAAATGCCCCGCAAAATCGCTTCCCGCAAGGCATCGGCAATTAAATCAGGGGTGCTGCGTTGTTGTTGCAGCACATTGGCTGCTAAATCATTTAAGTTCATATTTTATATTGTATACAATTTTAAAAATATTGTATACAATATCCAAAGTTACAAATAATTCCCTTCACCAAATGGGAGACAGTTATGAGCATTGCATCTCAAGCAACAGACCGAGTTATCATCTTCGACACCACCTTACGAGATGGTGAACAATCTCCAGGTGCCACCCTAAATGTAGAAGAGAAACTAGCGATCGCTCATCAACTAGCTCTCCTGGGTGTGGATGTGATCGAAGCGGGTTTTGCTGTTGCTAGTCCGGGAGATTTTATTGCCGTCAAAACCATTGCTGAACAAGTGGGAAAAGTAGACGGGCCAATCATTTGCAGTTTAGCCAGAGCCACCCGTAAAGATATTCAAGCCGCTGCCGAAGCCTTAAAACCTGCCGCCCATCCGCGCATCCACACGATGATTTCCACATCTGATATTCACTTGCAATATCAGTTAAAAAAGTCCCGCAGTGAAGTATTAGCGATCGCTCAAGAAATGGTTGCATTCGCTAAATCTTTTGTAGACGATGTCGAATTCTCACCAATGGATGCTAGTCGGACAGAACCAGAATTTTTGTATCAGGTATTGGAGGTAGCGATCGCCGCAGGTGCAACTACAATTAATATTCCTGATACCGTCGGCTACTGCACACCCAAAGAAATAGGAATTTTAATTCAGGGTATTCGGAAAAATGTGCCGAATATTGACAGCGTAATTCTTTCCATTCACACCCAAAATGACTTGGGTTTAGCAACAGCCAATGCCTTAGCTGCCATAGAACATGGCGTGCGTCAAGTAGAATGTACAATTAACGGCATTGGCGAACGTGCCGGAAATGCCGCATTAGAAGAAATTGTTATGGCCTTGCAAGTGCGGAAACATTACTTCAATCCGTACTTTAGCCGACCTGTTGATGCTGATGCACCACTCACCAACGTTAAAACTCAGGAGATTTACAAAACTTCTTCCTTGGTTTCCCAATTAACCGGAATGTTGATTCAGCCGAATAAAGCAATTGTAGGAGCAAATGCCTTCGCCCATGAATCAGGCATTCATCAAGATGGCATCATCAAGCATCGCCAAACCTACGAAATCATGGAAGCTGCATCCATTGGGTTGCCAGAAAATCGTATAGTTTTAGGTAAACACTCAGGACGAAATGCTTTTCGTACAAGGTTGAAAGAATTAGGCTTGGAACTGAATGAAGCCGACTTGAACAAAGCCTTCAACCGCTTTAAAGAAGTTGCAGACAAGAAAAAAGAGATATCTGATTGGGATTTAGAAGCGATCGTGCGAGATGAAACCCAAAATCAAGCCGAAAGCGGCTTTCAACTCGAACACGTCCAAGTAATTTGCGGTGACTGCACTTGTCCCACAGCAACCATTACAGTTGTCACACCCGAAGGCAAAATTCTCACAGATGCCAGCGTCGGTACAGGGCCAGTGGATGCAGTTTATCAAGTAATCAACCGCTTAGTACAGATTCCCAATCAATTAATTGAATTTTCTGTGCAATCTGTAACTGGCGGAATTGATGCTTTAGGAACAGTCACAATTCGCTTGAGATACCAAGATAGGATATTTTCTGGACAAGCATCTGATACAGATATTGTCGTAGCCGCAGCTTACGCCCATCTCAATGCTGTAAATCGCCTTTATCGTTACTTGCAAACTCAGAAAATTCCGGCTCAAGTGAGCGAGTAGAAATATTATCTATCTAATAAAAAAGGGATGATTCAATCATCCCTTTCTCATACCAATTTTATCTACACCCATGACAATTAGAACACTCGGAAAATAAACGGATAACGGAACGGTTCATCAGGATTGCTAAAACAGTGCAGCAGCGCCACAATTGTCAGCCCCCAGTGTAATAAAAAGCCAAAAGCCACAAGGGGAAAGAACAGAATTCCCCCAATACCAAAGGTTAGCCAAGATAAAACTGCAATTGGTACTCCAATTATGGTTGCCCAAAACCAAACATTGAAGTGGAAATTAATTGATTCTTTAGCGCTACTTTTAACAACAGGGTCATCCGAAATAATATTAATGACAATCGGTACACCAATTGAAAACAACGTTGTACTAAAGAAAATTGCCCCATGACACAGAGATGATAACAGTTTGCGCTTATCAGAATCGAAAGAAGTTTGCATCCTGGTGGCTCCTCAAGTTACTTGTTATCTTTTATTGTAAAGGGTAGTTTTTCAAGCTTATATGGCAGTTTACCGTACTTCGTAAATTCTCGAATATTTCTTAACCATTGATTAGCTTTGCCAACTACTCATCAGAGATAAATGATGGTGTTTCCCGTACCTACGCGTTGGAAAAATATGATTTTTCAGCAATCAGGTTTGAATTCTGAACTACATTTAGGGTAGGCTTTTTTAACAAAACTCTCAATCAAACAAATATTTAATAGTTGATGCCCACCTTACAGATATATATTGTTTTCCATAAATTAAATATAAGTACTATTTTAAAAGTAATACTCATCAATTCCCCATCCCTTGGTGTTGAATCTGATTTAGACTGATGAATGTCAAATAAATCATTAATTCATCAATGGCACAGGGAGAAATCTTGCTCAACCCTGGCACTTTATGGACAAGTGTCAAAGAATGTACTGAACATGCTTTAAAATGCGGAGCATTGCTGTCTATACCCACAAAGTTTGAATTTGTTGAGCAAGACGGCGTTAACTTTTTAGTCCGAATTTTATCTAACCTTGTTCGCAAAGATGCAGCGAAGAAACAGCAAGACAAACAAACTTCTGCTGGTAAGGAGTTCAACCCTTTCCTTCCCTACGAAAAGAATTTATTTGTGGCGGATATTTCCGATACTCATGTCTGTATCTTGAATAAATTCAACGTTGTTGACTATCACCTACTCATCATCACCCGTGCATTTGAAGAACAAGAAAGCCTACTTACCCCAGAAGATTTTGCGGCTTTATTAGCATGTTTAGCCGAATTTGATGGTTTAGCTTTTTACAACAGTGGCAAAACCGCAGGCGCTAGTCAACGACACAAGCACTTACAAATAGTACCTTTACCACTGGTTACTTCAGGAGTGCAGACACCTATTGAACCACTACTGACATCAGCACAATTTGAAGATGGTGTAGGAAGCATAACGCAATTACCTTTTGTCAACGCTTTTGCAACTTTAGATCCCAATTGGGTACAATCTCCGTTAACTTATGCTGAGTATATCTTGAAGGTATATCAAAATTTATTAAGTGCTGTTGGGATAGAAGCAGTTAACAGTCATCAACCATCTGGTGCTTACAATCTGCTTGTAACTAGAGAATGGATGTTCATCGTACCGCGATCGCAAGAAAATTTCCACTCCATTTCTGTCAACTCATTAGGATTCGCTGGTGCGTTACTGGTACGTAATGAACAAGAAATGCAACTCCTCAAAAACACAGGCCCAATGACGATCCTGAAAGAAGTTGCTGTACAAAATTCCCAAGTCAATAGTCAATAGTTATTTATATCTCCTTCACTCCTTCAAGCCTGTCGCCCACTCTCCCCTTTCACAACCGCAGAGGTTATCAGATGTGCTAAACGCAAAGCCTCTGGTACATGACCACAGTCTGTTAGCCGCTGAAGCACTTGAGCCGTAACATCAGGTTCTGCACCATAAACTTGAAAGTAAAACGGTGGATATTCATAGACAGTGCCAGCATGAAGTATGGTTTCTAGCCGTTTTTCTGGATGAGGCAATCTTTGCATTGCGTAAATCATAGCGTTGAGCTTAGGTTGCTTTCGCATCACGGCAACACAAGGGCGCTCTAATCTTTCGGCTAACAATGGCAAATCAACTATATTAAAGCCACCTAAAGAAATTCCATCTAACAGCACTATATGGAGATGTGGTAAAAATTTGCCCCCAATTAGCAACTGACAAAGTTTTTCGGTTGCATCCCAACCATCAGGTTGTATCTCTCCCCAAACCATACCTTCAAAGCGAGTGTCTGCACAGATAACACCTGCAACCCCTACAGGTTTATTAGCGTTCCGCATAAAAGGAGCATCGTCAAAACCTACAGCACGAATTGTCCGGTGATTTTTGAGCAGAGCTTTTAGTTCCATGAATATCTTTGTATAACGCTGAAATTCTCAGAGCTTCTCCAAGACAACGATTATATTAAAGCTTTTACCCATAATAAAAAACGCCCTCCAATGGAGGGCGTTTTTTATCACTTTTCTACTGAAAGAGATGTTAGCGTTACCGTCTCAGAAAATTAACCGTTGATAGCAGGAGCGCTGATTGCAACAGGAGCAACATCGCCAGCAGCCAAGTCTAAGGGGAAGTTGTG
>NZ_DF978434.1:211423-216819 GCF_002897135.1 Nostoc cycadae WK-1
CTTAAAGGTAATTATTGCTTTTTGTAAAGCATTCTGAGAAAAAATTTTTAACTTACCCTGTAGAAAGCTCTGATACCTAGTTACAGTCAGGATTTTGCGGTAAATTGATACGTTTACAATTCTTTAAGAAATCTATTTTATGACGGATGCTAATTCTGCCATTGTTACCTATAGCCCTGCTTATACAATCGTTCCAACTTACGAGTGCTTCAATCGCTGTACTTACTGCAACTTTCGTACCAACCCCGGCGAGAGTTCTTGGCTGACGCTATCAGCAGCAGAGGAAATCTTAAAACAACTTAAAAATGAGAAAGTCTGTGAAATTCTGATCCTTAGTGGTGAGGTACACCCTAATTCACCACAGCGTCAGGCCTGGTTTCAGCGAATTTATGATTTATGTGCATTAGCATTGACGATGGGTTTTTTACCACACACCAACGCCGGGCCTCTGAGTTTTGCAGAAATGCAACAGTTAAAAAATGTCAATGTCTCAATGGGTTTGATGTTGGAACAGTTAACACCAGAACTGTTGAAGACTGTACATCGCTACGCACCCAGTAAAGTCCCAGAACTGAGACTGCAACAATTAAAATGGGCGGGAGAATTGCAAATTCCCTTCACCACAGGTTTGCTTTTAGGAATTGGCGAAACCGCAGATGATTGGTGGACAACCTTAGAAGCTATATCTAAAATTCATCAACGCCACCATCACATTCAAGAAGTGATTTTGCAACCTCACAGTCCGGGAAATCAGCAAACATTTGACGCACTAGGTTTTGTCCCCCATCAGTTACCCGCAGTGATTACCAAAGCCCGTCAAATTTTACCGCCAGAAATTACAATTCAAATTCCGCCAAATCTAGTTAAAGATGAGCAATGGTTACTCGGTTGTATTGAAGCGGGTGCTAGAGATTTAGGCGGAATAAGCCCAAAAGATGAAGTGAATCCCGACTATCCTCATATTCAAGAACAAGAATTGAGAGACATTTTACAACCAGTGGGGTGGGAATTAGTGCCGCGTTTACCTGTGTATCCGCAATTTGATAGCTGGTTGTCAGAAGAATTGCAAACAGCCGTGAGTCTCTGGCGGAATAGCTCCTGAAAGCTGACTGCATATCGCACCCCCCAAAAGACAGAGCTTGTACCCTAACAACTGTTGTAAAATAGACAATAGAAGGATTCGGAGGGCCAGTTAACTGGTCATAAACGCCTATAGAGACTATCTTCGGAAACCTCCAAGGTTTAAAGTCCAGCCAGCTGAAACACCTACAGCGGCTGTACCACCAGCGTATACCAGGCGATCGCATCACAACGCCTGAGTTTTCCCAGCGTCTAGCAGCCATTAGCACAGAAATCAATCAACCCGTGTGTGCCTATCTCAACCGTCGCGGTCAAGTGATTCGTGTTGGGGTAGGCACACCGCGTCAGACGCAAATCCCACCGCTAGAACTGCCTCGTTATGGTGCAGAACGTCTTAGCGGTATTCGCTGTATTGCCACCCATCTCAAATCAGAACCACCGAATGAGGTAGCCCTGACAGCTATGGCAATGCAACGTTTAGACGCGTTGGTGTTGCTGAATATTACTGGGACAGGATTTACTCGGCGTGGTGGTGGCGCGACAGGTTATGTCAAAGAAGCTTATTTAGCTCATTTAGTCTCAGATACTAAACAATTAGTAACAGTCCAAAACTCAGCACCTGGTACGCAAAACTCAGCAATTTACTCTAGCATTTCCCCACCGATGAGCTTGGATATGTTGGCAGAACAAGATTTCATCGACTTAGTGGAAGGACTAGAAGAAGAATTCCGCCGAGAATTTGTTGCCCAGGAAGTAGATGCTGACCATGACCGCGTGTTAATTGTGGGAGTGATGACAGATGAATTAACTCCGCAACAATTTCACGACACCATAGCGGAATTAGGGCGACTAGTAGATACGGCTGGCGGTGATGTAATACAGACATTACAACAAAAGCGATCGCGCATTCATCCTCAAACAGTCATCGGTGAAGGTAAGGTGCAAGAAGTCGCCTTAACAGCCCAAACCCTAGGATGTAATCTTGTTGTCTTCGACCGCGACCTCTCACCCGCCCAAGTCCGTAACTTAGAAGCACAAATTGGTATTCGGGTAGTTGACCGCACAGAAGTCATTCTGGATATCTTTGCCCAACGCGCCCAATCCCGTGCAGGTAAATTGCAAGTAGAACTGGCACAGCTAGGATATATGCTGCCGCGACTGACTGGTAGAGGACAAGCAATGTCGCGGTTAGGTGGTGGTATCGGTACTCGCGGCCCTGGTGAAACCAAACTAGAAACAGAACGCCGGGCAATTCAGCGGCGAATTTCTCGACTGCAACAAGAAGTCGACCAGTTGCAAGCCCATCGTTCGCGGTTACGGCAACGACGGCAACATCGGGAAGTTCCTTCAGTCGCCTTGGTTGGTTATACCAACGCTGGTAAATCGACCTCACTCAATGCCCTGACTAACGCTGAAGTCTATACGGCTGACCAGCTATTTGCTACTCTTGACCCGACCACACGTCGTTTGGTAATTCCCCATGCTGACACAAATGAACCCCAAGAAATTCTCATTACAGATACAGTAGGGTTCATTCACGAATTACCTGCATCCTTAATGGATGCTTTCCGTGCCACCTTGGAAGAAGTCACAGAAGCTGATGCTTTATTACATTTAGTGGATTTGTCTCATCCTGCTTGGTTAAGTCACATTCGCTCAGTACGAGAAATTCTCGCCGCCATGCCTGTGACTCCTGGCCCAGCGTTGGTTGCCTTTAACAAAATTGATCAAGTAGACAGCGAAACGTTAGCTATAGCGCGGGAAGAATTTCCTTTAGCTGTGTTCATTTCGGCCAGTGAACGTTTAGGCTTAGAAACCTTGCGTTTACGTCTTAGCCAATTGATTGCATACGCTGTTGAACCTCGGTAAATACCGAAAATAAATTTTGAATATTTAATGCACAATGCCGTAGTTCGTATAACTACGGCTTTCATTTTTTCATCTTGAATTACTGTGGTATTTCCTGAATGACAGGATGAGCGAAAATGTGCTAGAACCAATAGCTATCAGTATAAAAAGTACAAAGTAAAGAATCCAGATACCCCAGATTTTTCAGCATTTTTGATAGTCTGCTAATTTTGACAAAGTTGTACTAGATATTTTTATTGTTCTGTAATCAAGAAAGTAAGTCGAGTTTTCGCCCAGATTTGACGAAACCTAGACATTACTTTCTTACTTTGATTTTTACCCACTTTCCAGCGATCGCTATCCTAAGCACTAATAATTTATGTCAACAAATTCTCAACAAATAGAAAACAAGAAAGTCAAAGTTCAACTTCTGTTAGCAGGAGGACATCAGTACACAGTTTATTTGAATCCAGATGACCCTGTACTGCATAGCCTGTTAACAACTATTGTGGCTCGTGCTTATAAACAAGAATCTGCAAGTCACTGTTTATTTCAAATTCCCATCTATGAAGGACATTCAGCCTTATCTTTTGCTAGTGAAAATCTTGTTGGTTTAGTAACCGAACCACCTCTTTGGATACAGCAAACTGAAAATATCCAACCTGTAGCCAATGATATTTTGAATTCTAGTTATGTACAAATAGATAATTTTCTCTCGCCTAATGAGCATGAGCGCCTGATCAAATATGTACTAGCTAACAAATCAAATTTTGTCTCTACTAGTACTTCTACTAATGATCAAAATTATCGTCGGTCAATGGTGCTGTACTCATTCCCTGATTTTGCTGAACTAATTGTCAACAAAATCCAGAACATTATGCCTGATATCATAAGTAAATTGGGAATGTCACCATTTCCGATATCTCAAATTGAAAGCCAACTAACATCACATAATGATGGAAATTTTTACAAAATTCATAACGATAATGGTAGTTCAGATACTGCCACAAGAGAACTAACTTATGTTTATTACTTCAATCGAGAACCCAAGCGGTTTTCGGGAGGAGAATTATTAATATACGACAGTAAAGTGGAAAATAACTTTTATGTCAAAGCAGAATCTTTTAAAACTGTCGAACCGCGCAATAACAGTGTTGTCTTTTTCCTCAGCCGATATATGCACGAGGTTCTCCCGGTAAACTGTCCATCTAAAGCCTTTGCAGATAGCCGTTTTACTATCAATGGTTGGGTACGCCGAGAAGCATCTTAGGTTAGATTCCTATTTACTTTGAATTATCTTCAAGTGAGGTGATATCCTCACTTTTTTATTTATAAAGAAGACTTAAAGATTAAATTTATTGTGCTAGTAAATACTTAAATAAGTTTTTCAAATGTAAACACATAACCTATATATAAATACATAAAAACTCTTGTTTTCCATCTTTAGATTAAAGTTCTTATAAAAATCTAGATAAACTATAGACTACTGATAATCTACTGTGGCAAATTATATTTATTAATCACTGAGAAAATAAAAGTTTCAGAGATTCCTATCAAGTGCATCTCACATTGAATTCCCTCCTAGAAAACAGAAATTTTCGTTATACAAACTAACTGATATAGCAAAGGCTTAAATAATAAATTGCCTAAAAAATAGCTGCTAACAAGCAGTTTGTAGACTCAGTTTGTCATAACTTAAACGCTCTATTTTGAAGGGATATTTTATGCTGCAATACGATTTTATGAAGCTTTTTACAAGCAAAAAGGAGTTTTAAACAAGTGGCTCAAATGAATTTACAAAGACGAATAGGTTATATAACTTGTGGTTTATCGTCATTAGCTATAGTTATGGCTGGGCAGATGTCTCAAGCAGATGCAGCTTCCATGAGTTTTACTACTACTAACTTTACAGGCGATCCATTAAAAGTTAGATATACGCTGGATGACACAATAGCAGGTGCAGGAAAAGTTCAAGTCAAAGTCGAATTTGTGACTGACTCAACCTATAAAAATATCGGCGATATACGCGGAGTTTTCTTCGATATTAAAGATAACTCACTTCTATCTGGTCTCAAAGTCACCGGTTTAAATGGTACGCCCATAACTACAACTGCATATAGCACCACTGGACAGCTTCAAAGCGTCGGTTCAGCTAATCTAAATGGTGATGGAAATACCCATACATTTGAATTTGGTGCAGAGATTGGTGAAAACGGTTTAAAAGGCGGGAAAGATGACTTTCAGATAGCCAACTTTGTTCTATCTCACAGTACAGCAGCCTTAACTCTCGATCAGTTTTTCAATCAAGAGTTCGGTTTGCGTGCAACGAGCGTGGGGCTTCCTGACTCTAGTCGTAATGGAAGTAGCAAACTCGCAGGTATTTCCACACCAGCGCCCGCACCCGCACCAGCACCAGCACCAGCACCAGCGCCAGCACCTGCACCAGCACCCGCACCCGCACCCGCACC
>NZ_DF978435.1:0-126325 GCF_002897135.1 Nostoc cycadae WK-1
TCATACCCCCACAACCATCGGCTACGTAATTCAAGCTGTACTTGATGAAAATCATTATCCTACGTGCATAGAAGTTAGTCCTGAAGATTTTAATGCCATTGCCATTGAGCGGCACGCTTTTCATGGTGAGTGGAACTATCAGAGCAAACCAAGAACAATAGCCTTATTGTTCAACTTATTTTTTCCTGGTTCCTTACCAGCAAAGAAAATCTCTTTGGCGGAGTGTCTGTAATGCTACATCCAGATCAGGTTGATAATCTGTGTAGTACCAGTAAACTTCTGCACCCATAGAAATTAGTCGCTAAATCTTAAGAATGAGCAACATTATGTCCTACATTCTTACACCAAAGAACAGCGACGCTGTAATGCTTTATGAAGTAAAGTTTGATATTCTTCATCGCCAATACCGTAAGCACCAAAGCGTTCTAAATGGGGGTTCATCATTTGAGCGTCAAACAGGACAAATTGTTTTTGGCGTAATCTTTCTACTAACTTAACCATTGCTACCTTTGAGCCTTCGGGAATGCGGTAAAACATCGATTCACCGATGAAAGCGCCGCCAATGACTATTCCTAAAATACCGCCTGCGAGTTCATCACCTTGCCAAGTTTCAAAACTGTGAGCAAAACCTGTTTTATGCAGTAAAAAGTAAATTTCTTTTAATTCATCTGATATCCAGGTTGTTTCTCGGTTCGCACAGCCAGCCACAACAGCCGGAAAATCCCGGTTAATTGCCACGGTAAACCGTTCTTGATTCAAAACGCGCTGCAAAGACTTAGGATAGCGGAATCGCTGATCTAAAGGAATCAAAGTACGATCGCGGCTACCATACCAACCCAAGCCATGATCGTCATCAGCCATGAGAAAATAGCCTTGAGCATAGCCTTGAATAATAGCAGCGATATCATATTGCATAGATCAAACTAAAAATAAAAAATATCAGAGGAACGCAATTTGATGCGATCGCCATCCTCTGCGCTCCTCTGGGATATATTAAGCGTCCCTCTGCGTTTACCAAAATGACACAACCAATCCCATCCATTACCCTACCACCAGCTAACGACCCTCTCCTTGAAGGTGAGTGGTTACAAGAGCGTTTGTTGCGGTGGTTAGATGCAGAATTTATCCCGGAAGCAATCAACCAAAAGATTGCTCAACGAGCCGCGCAAATTTTTGTGCGTCAACGTATGGAAGGAGAAAACGACTTAGGCTCTCTGGTAATTGCCATTGTCACAGAGATGCAGGCGTTTGATTTTTCCAAAAGCTTTTATGGAGAGTTTGCGATCGCTAACGCCGTCAGCGATCTACTCTTAGAAAGTCTGGGTATAGACCGTTGCTGTGGTCAATAATTTTGTCATTTGTCATTTGTCTTTAGCAAATTACCAATGACTAATGACTAATGACCAATAACTACCAACTAGACTTAACCACTCCAGGTAACAAACCTTCGTGCGCCCATTCCCGCAGAACGTTCCGAGACAGTCCAAAGTCACGGTACACACCTCTGGGGCGACCAGTTACCCAGCAGCGATTGCGGCGACGGTTGGGCGCACTGTTCCGGGGTAGTTGTTGAATTTTCCGATGAGCGTCCAGTTTCTCTTCTAAAGATTCAGCCTGTCTGAACTCTTCCAGCAGAGTTTCCCGCTTTTCGGCATACTTTGCGACTAACTTGGCGCGTTTTTTCTCGCGCTCAATCATACTCTTCTTCGCCATACATTCTAAATAAAGACAGCATTTTCCATTCTACAGTGTCCTAATCAATTCTAGGGATACTCCTTAATTTACCTAGCCTATTGTCATCACTTTATGAGCAGTAGGACACAAATCAGCTAACTCACAAGCCGCACAAGCTGGAGAACGGGCTTTACAAACAGCACGACCATGATAAATTAGCCGAATTGACCAATTTTCCCAATCTGCTTGGGGTAATAACTTCATTAAATCTTGTTCAATTTTGACTGGTTCAGAATACTTGGTTAAACCTAACCGCTGACTCAAACGCTTAACGTGAGTATCCACAGTCACCCCAGCATTTATCCCATAAGCATGAGCTAAAACAACATTTGCCGTTTTCCGCGCCACACCAGGCAATTTTAATAAATGCTCCATTTGGTTAGGAACCACCGAATCAAAATCAGTCACAATCATTCGACAGGCGGCTTGAATATTCTTAGACTTATTGCGATAAAACCCTGTCGAACGCACCAAGTTTTCTAACTCGTCTAAATCGGCATTGGCTAAACTGGCTGCATCTGGAAATCGACTAAATAAAGCTGGTGTAACTTGATTAACTCGCTCATCTGTACACTGAGCCGAGAGAATAGTAGCAACTAGTAATTGTACAGGTGTTGAGTAATTTAATGAACAAGTTGCATCTGGATAAAGATGTTTGAGACGATGGAGAATCTCTAACGCTCGTTGTTTTTTAGATGGAGATTTGCGGGTAGTTGTCATACTAATTCGTAATTCGTAATTCGTAATTAAGAATTACATAGTTAAAAGTAGGTACAAAATAAATTAGCCTGCTTGTGCAGGCTTTGTTTGATTAGCACCAGACTTAAGTCTGAGCGCGTTGAGAGAATTTTTCCACCCATCCTACTGAGTGGTTAACTGGATGGTTTCTTTAACTATTAAGAAAATGCCTAATCCTAAAAGTAGCACCAAGCCAGTTTGCATTACACCTTCTTGAATACGGCTAGGTAAGGGTTTACCACGCAAACCTTCAATTAATAGAAAAGCTAATTGTCCGCCGTCTAATGCTGGTAAAGGCAAGATATTGATAATGGCTAAGTTAATGCTGATAATCGCGGCAAAAGATAGTAAATTTGTGCTGTCATCAGCCGCTAATTTTGCACCAACTTTCACAATATTAACTGGCCCAGAAACTTGTCCGATGGTTTGTTGAAAGTTAGTAATTAACTGCCCAAAACCGTTGAGTGTACCAATAAATAGTTGTTGAAAGCGGTTAGCTGCAATACTAAAAATCTCGAAAGGACTGTTAGGTTTACGAAAAACTGGTTTACCATTTGGCCCTAGTTGAATTCCCACCAAGCCTTTACCATCAGCGCCTAGGGCTGGGGTTAATTTTAGGGAAACTTGTTGATTTTTCTGTTGAACTTTGAGGGCGATTTCCTGATTGGGATGAGTTTGAATTTCTTTGGTCAAGATAGCGGTGGATTTGTCTGAAGCCGGGAGTTCTTGACCATTAACTGCTAAAACTATATCACCTTCTCTAATGCCGGCTTGATAGGCAATGGATTGTTCATTAACTGGTTGAACAAGCACACCGGGTTGATAGTTGAACTTTTCTGGGATGCCAACAATACCCAATTGGAGAACTAGCACTAAATAGGCAAATATTAAATTTGCAATTACTCCTGCACTGATGACGATCGCCCGATCTAACACTGGACGGTTACGCAGCAGATTCGGGTCGTTGGGTGGAATGTCACTATCTGGGTCATCATCGGGAAAGCCCACAAAGCCACCCAAGGGAAAAGCACGGACAGCATATTCGGTTTCCGTTCCTTGGTATTTCCACAAAACTGGGCCGAAACCCAAAGAAAAACGGTTAACGTGAATGCCTTGAGACCTTGCTGCTATAAAGTGTCCCAGTTCGTGTACCAAAATTAAAATAGCCAAGACTGCGATCGCTGCTAAAACTGACATAAAGCAAATTAGTCAAAATATGCGGATATATATGTTTATTGTAGTAGTTGCGGATGGAGTACACAGATAAATCCTGTAACTGCTGTTGAGCTTGATTAATTGCAAACATCTGCCAAACTTCTACAGATGTTTTTTGCCATGCTAAATATGTAAATACAATAGCTGCACCTATTGTATTAAAGGTGTATTCTAGTAAATTTTTATTCCTCTGTTACAATTCAATGTGCAATGCAGACGAATAAAATATTGAATTGCGATTAGTATACTAAAATACTCACAGATTGGTGCAATTACACAAACAATGCTGATGCACCAACTCAAACAGTAACTAATATTAAATTTTAAATACTCTTGACAGAAACTTTAAAAAGTCACTAAAAAATTGTAGTGAATAAACACAGTAAATCTAGATAGATATATTGAGACTAAATAAAATATTGCCAAATTGCTCACAATCTCATCGTCAAATAGTTCACTCTTATAGCAGAATTCAAGCTGCGCCGTGCGCTTCAACCGCACGGAGTGCGAAGTAAAACAGTTTATCTCTCTATCTAGAGACATAGATTGGCTACGTTAAGCGGAAATCGACAATATATCTAAAATAATTAGCTTGCGAGTATTAAGTTAAACTGAGCGCAAAATAAATGGGACAAGGTTTTTTACAAATCGGCTTGACACTGTGTCTTGTCATAGCGATCGCCCCTATATTGGGAAGATACATAGCGCGTGTGTTCATGGGAGCGAGAACGTTGCTTGATCCTCTAATGAACCCAATTGAACACAGCATTTATCTGGTAGCAGGCGTTAACAGAAAAGATGATATGACAGGCTGGCAGTATATCCGGGCGATTCTTGCCAGTAATCTTGTTATGGGTATTTTAGTTTTTGGTTTGATACATTATCAAAGATTTTTACCTTGGAATCCCAATAACTTCTTTTCCCCGCGTTGGCATACCTTATTACACACTGTTATTTCTTTTGTTACCAACACCGATCAGCAACACTATGTTCCAGAGACAACCCTGAGTTACTTCAGCCAAGTAGCAGCTTTAGGCTTTTTGATGTTCACCTCAGCAGGTACGGGGTTGGCGGTGGGAATCGCGTTTATTCGTGGGTTGACTAGCAAAAGGTTAGGTAACTTTTATGTTGACCTAATTCGTGGCATTACCAGGATATTACTGCCAATTTCGGTAGTTGGCGCGATCGCCCTTGTTTTATTAGGCGTACCGCAAACCATCGATAAACCATTGATTGTGGAAACGCTAGAAGGAAGCACACAATACATTGCCAGAGGCCCTGTAGCTTCCTTTGAGATGATTAAAATGTTGGGTGAGAACGGTGGTGGTTTCTTTGCAGCAAATTCCGCCCATCCCTTTGAAAATCCCAATGGCGCATCTAACTTAATCGAACTCATCGCCATGATTTCCATTCCCGCAGCCTTGATATTCACCTACGGGATGTTTGCCAAAAATCTCAAACAAGCTTGGCTGTTATTTTGGATGATATTTACCGCTTTTGTGATTTTAGTTTGGGTGACAGTCAGTGGCGAACTGCAAGGAAATCCCCTCATTAACGGCACATTGGGAGTAGAACTGCCAAATTTAGAAGGTAAAGAAGTCAGATTTGGAGTCATACAAACAGCACTGTGGGTAGTGACTACCACCGCCACAATGACTGGTGCAGTTAATGGAATGCTCGATTCCCTAATGCCTCAAGGATTATTTGCGACATTATTTAACTTATTTGTGCAGATTATTTGGGGAGGACAAGGTACAGGTATAGCTTACTTGCTAATTTACTTAATTCTCACCGTGTTCTTAACCGGGTTGATGGTGGGACGCACACCAGAATTTTTAGGACGCAAAATCGAAAAGCGCGAAATCATTCTCGCCAGCGTTGTGCTGTTAATTCACCCCATTATGATTTTAATTCCCAGCGCGATCGCCCTAGCTTATCCCTTTTCTCTCTCAGGAATTACAAACCCAGGCTTTCATGGAATCTCCCAAGTAGTTTATGAATATGCTTCAGCCGCAGCTAATAACGGTTCCGGCTTAGAGAAACTCAATGATAATACCCTGTGGTGGAATTTAAGCACAGGATTGAGTATGTTGGCTGGCCGTTATATCCCAATTATTGCCATCTTGCTATTAGCTGAGAATATGTCGCGTAAACCAGTCACACCAGAAACAGCAGGAACACTCAAAACCGATTCATTACTATTCACCACAGTGACAGCGGGCATAGTACTAATTTTAGGCGTATTGACATTTTTTCCCGTTTTAGCCCTAGGCCCCATCGCTGAAGGATTTAAACTAGCATCTGGCAGTTAAAAAAGTGCTGAGTTGAAAGTGCTGTTAGCGGTAGCGGGGCGTTTAGCCCGTGCTGAGTTGGGAATTGAGAACAAGAAATAATTCTTCCCCTGCCCCTCTGCTTCCTCTGCCCTCTGCCCCCCCTGTCCCCCTGCTCCCTATCTCTATCCTCCCTTGCACTACTGAATATATGAATCCAGTTGCACCTACCCCCAAATCTAAAACACCAAGAGCGCGTCCGAGCGATCGCCGCCAAGTGCGAAAAAAAGCCAAAATAAATAATCAAGTAATTTACATCAGGGCCATCAGGGATGCTTTTATCAAACTGAATCCCATAGTAGCCATCAAAAATCCGGTGATGTTTGTGGTGTGGATTGGCACACTGATTACCCTCGCTGTCACCATTGATCCCAACTTATTCGGCCCTACGCAACAGCGAAATCCCCAATTATTTAATGGTATCCTCACCGGGATATTGTTTTTTACAGTCTGGTTTGCTAACTTTGCCGAAGCCGTAGCCGAAGGACGGGGTAAAGCCCAAGCCGATGCGTTGCGATCTACACAATCAGAAACCATTGCCAAAAAACTCGCCTCCGATGGCTCAATCTCTGAGGTTCCTTCCACAAGTCTTCAAAAAGGTGACAACGTATATATCATGGCTGGCGATATCATCCCTGCTGATGGGGAAGTAATCATGGGTGTCGCCTCGGTGGATGAATCTGCAATTACGGGTGAATCTGCACCAGTTCTCAAAGAATCAGGTTCAGATGTCGCTAGTTCCGTTACAGGTGGAACACGCATCATCTCTGACGAGTTAATCATCCGCGTCACAGCTGATCCCGGCAAAGGTTTTATTGATCGGATGATTAATTTAGTAGAAGGTGCAGAACGCAGCAAAACACCCAACGAAATCGCCCTCACAGTATTACTAGCTGTATTAAGCCTCATATTTTTGTTTGTTGTCGCTACCTTGCCAGCATTTGCCTACTACGTTCAAAGTCCTGTCAGTATCCCAGTTTTAATTGCCTTATTGGTAGCATTGATCCCCACAACCATTGGTGGCTTACTCAGCGCCATTGGGATTGCAGGTATGGATCGAGTCGCCCAATATAACGTTATTGCTACCTCTGGACGAGCAGTAGAAGCCTGTGGCGATGTCAACACTTTAATTTTGGATAAAACTGGCACAATTACCCTCGGCAACCGTTTAGCCGAAGAATTTATCCCGGTTAATGATCATTCTATGCAGGAATTGGCTTATATTGCCCTGATAGCCAGCATATTTGACGATACACCAGAAGGCAAATCCATTGTGCGACTTGCAGAAAGATTAGGCGCTCGATTAGATTTTGATCCCCACCAAGCCGCAGCCGTGGAATTTTCAGCCAAAACCCGGATGAGTGGTACAAATTTAGTCAATGGACGAGAAGCCCGCAAAGGTGCAGTCGGAGCGATTAAAGGATTTGTTCTTTCCCGCAACGGCCGAGATACCCCAGAGCTAGATGCTGCATACCAACGAGTTTCTCAACAAGGGGGTACACCTCTAGCAGTTTGCTTAGATCAAGAAATTTATGGTGTCATCTATCTCAAAGATATTGTCAAACCCGGCATTCGTGAGCGTTTTGCCCAGTTGCGTCGGATGGGTGTGCATACTGTCATGCTCACAGGAGACAACCACATTACTGCATCTGTAATTGCTCAAGAAGCCGGTGTGGATGATTTTATTGCCGAAGCCACACCTGAAGATAAAATCAGTGTCATTCAACAAGAACAGGCTGAAGGCAAACTAGTCGCCATGACAGGTGATGGAACTAACGATGCTCCCGCATTAGCACAGGCAAATGTTGGTGTGGCGATGAATACTGGTACTCAAGCTGCTAAAGAAGCAGCCAACATGGTAGATTTAGACTCCGATCCTACCAAACTCATCGATATTATCAGTATTGGTAAACAACTGTTAATTACCCGTGGGGCATTGACAACATTTTCTATTGCTAATGATATTGCTAAGTATTTTGCAATTATTCCGGTAATTTTTGCAGCTACTAACCTGCAAGGTCTGAATATTATGAATTTAACTAGCACAAATTCCGCTGTGCTATCGGCATTAATTTACAATGCTGTGATTATTCCCGCGTTAATTCCCCTAGCTTTGAAAGGTGTGAAATTTAGACCCCTGACAGCTAATCAATTACTCAAACGCAATCTTTTGATTTATGGCTTAGGTGGTGTGATTGCACCGTTTATTGCGATTAAGCTATTAGATTTGGTGATTACAGCAGTGGGACTGGCTTAGAAAGGCAAAAAAAAGTAAAAAGGCAAAAGTAAAAGAAGAAAAAAATTATTTTTTGCCCTGTTAGTAAGGGAAATTAGCAGATAAATATGAATAAAGAGCCGAGAAATTTAATGCAGGCGATCGCCTATATTTGGTCACAACTGCCTAAACAAAAACTGGCGATCGCAATTCTGATTGGACTTTGCCTAAATTTAGGAATTTCTCGCAGAGTTTATGCAGCTACTAATACCACATTACAAATTCAATTTACTTGGGCTTATGGTATTTTGGGAGCGATTATTTTCGGGCTAATAATTTACTTATTGATTGTAGTTTTTCAACCAGAACGCTTCTAAAAAATAAATTTAATCTTCAGCACTCAGCACTGTTTATGATAATTATTCGAGAAACACTTAGAGCAATTCGTATAACTTTGATACTGTGGTTGCTAACGGCACTAATTTATCCTTTAGCAATCCTGGTTATCGGTCAAGGTTTATTTCCTTTTCAAGCTAATGGTAGCGTCATGCTGAATATAGATGACAAGCCTATTGGCTCGGCTTTGATTGGTCAAATATTCACTGACGATCGCTATTTTCAAGGTCGTCCTAGCACAATAAGATATAGCCAAGGCAGAAAGGCTAAACCAAATGGAATATCTGGTGGTAGTAATCTTGCTCCTAGTAACCCAGAGTTGCTCAATCGCGTGATTGAAAAAGCAAATGAATATCAAGAAGAAAGTATTCAACCAATTGAAGATTTAATTTATACCTCTGGCTCAGGTGTAGATCCACATATTTCTTTAAAAGCCGCCAGAGAACAAATAGCAAGAGTAGCTAATGCCCGTGGTATCAAAGAAGATGACATCATACCTTTACTGAATAAGTTTACTGATGGCAGATTTTTATGGATTTTTGGCGAACCAGGAATTAATATTTTGCGGTTGAATTATGCACTTGATTTACAAGATATCAATCGTAAGCTCAATCAATGAAATGAAGTATGAAGTTTGAAATTAAATTTTTGGCTTTCATAGTTTGATAATTGCTAATTTTTAGAAGAATTTTCTAAAAATTAGCAATTATGTATGATACATACAGCAACTCTCAATCTAAAATCCAAAATGGTCTCAGGTGCAGCTATCAATTCTTCTTACCCAGTACGTCGAGGTAAACATAAAATCTTCATTGGGATGGCTCCGGGTGTGGGTAAAACCTACCGGATGTTAGAAGAAGGAACAGCGCTCAAACAAGAAGGAATTGATGTAGTTATTGGATTGTTGGAAACCCACGGACGTAAAGATACAGCAGAAAAAGCATCTGGGTTAGAAATTATACCCCGTAAGGAAATTTCTAGAGGTGGGTTGACGCTGACGGAAATGGATACAGAGGCAATTTTACAGCGATGTCTACCCACAAGCAGCTATGGCTATAAGTCTCAATTAGTTTTAGTTGATGAACTCGCTCATACCAATGTCCCTGGTTCCCCACGAGAGAAACGCTACCAAGATGTAGAAGTAATTTTGGCTGCGGGTATTGATGTCTACTCCACAATGAATGTGCAGCATTTAGAAAGTCTCAATGACTTAGTAGCGCGAATTACTGGGGTAGTTGTCAGGGAACGAGTTCCTGATAGGATTTTAGAAGCGGCTGACGAAGTGGTGGTGGTAGATGTTACGCCAGAAATGCTGCAAGAAAGGTTATTAGAAGGGAAAATTTACGCCCAGCCAAAAATTCAACAAGCTTTAGATAACTTTTTTCAGCGCCGTAACTTGATTGCTTTACGAGAATTGGCTTTGCGCGAGGTAGCAGACAACATCGAAGAAGATGCGATCGCCTCTACCCCTAATGGACAATTTTGTAACATTCATGAACGAGTTTTAGTCTGTATATCCACTTATCCTAATTCCTTGCAATTACTGCGGCGTGGTGCGAGACTGGCTAATTACATGAATGCGCCACTCTATGTTGTGTTTGTCGCTGATCCTGAGCGCTTCTTAAGTAAGGAGGAAAGCTTACACATTCACAACTGTGAAAAGCTGTGTCAAGAATTTACAGGTACTTTTCTGCGTGTCACCAATGGTAATATAGCTCAAGCGATCGCCGAAGTTGCTGAGAAATACCGCATTACTCAAATTGTAATTGGAGAAAGTCAGCGATCGCGCTGGCAAATCCTCCTCAAAGGTTCTTTAACCCAAAAACTCGTCCGCTTATTGAAAAATATCGATATTCATATTATCGCTAGTGATAAACAATCTTCAGTTAAAATCTGAATATTATTCATTCCACAGTATCTCATGAAAGTTGAGACTATCAGCATTAAAAATATCAAAGTTCAGCAAAATCATATTCTAAAAAATATTCTTCATTTAGCATCTACTCCTAACCAAAATACTGCCCAATATCAACAATTAACTGATACTTTAAACAAAATAGTTGCCACGATTGAACAGATTTGTGATAATCTGCAAATCACACCAGCGAATCTGACTAATTCATCTCGTAAAATCTATTCCTGGTTCAAGTTTCTCACAGAAGAACAAAACTTAAAGCTTCATCTGATTAGCACTTACCGTGTGCAACAAATAACTCAACAAATTCTCTCCCAAGTAGGACAAGATGTAGTTGAAGTTATGATTGAATTCACGAATTTAGCCGGATTGTATCAAGGTAAAAGGTCTAGTAAAGTTGCTTATCTCAAGATTAATGAAGGTTTTATTAATGCTTCTGAAGAAGTCTTGCAAGCATTAGTCAGATGTATGCTATTGGGCAAAACATCGGCAAGTACTAGACTGATTAGAGAATTTGCCAGTTCAGAAGAATATAGTTCTGTTCTCCTAGATTTGGATTTAATTGCTGACGTAATCGCCGAAAATCCTCAAGGTAATTTTTATAATTTAAATGACTTGTTTGACGAACTCAACCATGAATACTTTGCTGCTAATCTTGTCAAACCGCGGCTGACATGGAGTCAAATCAAAACCTACCGTAAATTTGGACACTATGAGCCAGCGAGAGATCGGGTAGTCATGAGTACAAGCCTTGATCACGTTAATGTACCCAAGTTTGTTGCTGAGTTTGTTTTATACCACGAATTACTCCATAAGTACCACGGCACAAAGTGGGTAAATGGTAAACGAATGGTTCATACCACCCAGTTTCGCACTGATGAGAGGCAATTTAAATTATACGCAGAAGCAGATAGATGGTTAAAAAAGTTAGCTTCTCATCAGAGTTGATCAAAAAACTTTCGGCTGGAAAATCCCACCCCATCAAGGTTCCATACCTTCACTCCAAATTTAAGTATGTTTGGGGTTTTTTATGGAGATTTTAGTAGTACAATTGTTCTAGTGGTAGACCTCTGAGCGATGCGTTGCCGACGCGAAGAAAAAACATATCAATAACTATGATGACACCATTACAGGGTATAGTTGCAACCCAAGTGAATTCTCAAACCATCACTCAATCGAAGTTTGAGCAATCTTCTGAACACAAAGCTAATCGCCTAAAGAGCGCTAAAATCGACAGTCTGGCTTTTCAAAGGCTCACTGATGTTACTAAGGCAATATTGCATCACGCCTTTTGGTTAGCAGAACAAAAACAACAGCTTTCTTTACGAGATTATAAACAACTACTTTTAGATCATGGTTGGCAAGGTGAAGAAAAGCGCTATCTCAAGATTGCAGCAGCATTTGCGAAGTTTTCACCTCAAGATGTCGCCCAAGTTGAACCGAGAACCATCTATCAGTTGGCAGAAAATAGCAAAAAGTACCAACAAGTCATCAATCGGTTACTGGACTTAAGCATTATTAATCAAGAGAGTGTGCGTTCTTTAATTAAAAAGCAGCGTACCCCCAAAATAACTAAGTCGGAAAAACCCAGTATTTGGCGACGGACAAAAAATGGTGGGAGATATTGTCAAATTCCGCCAATTCATGAACCTTCAGAACAGACTGGTGTGACTTTGCAACGTATGATGGATGAAGAAGGATTGAGCGCCCAGCATATTGTGGCAGAAGCGATCGCTCTCAGGCAAGCATATAAACAAGGGCAATTAGTCCACGCCGAAGATAACAATTAAATTTTCCGCGACAATAGAGTTGTAATTGAGCATAAGTGCGTAGACGCACACCACTCAACTATGACTGATACCAAAATTAAGAAAAAAGGCAAATCTTTGCCGCCAAAGCTCATCATCGGTTTGGGTAAGTTTGTCTGGACAACTCTTTGGCATATTATGATGTCCCGACTCGCCCCCCGTAATAAGTCAGGAGAATACATTCGTCCCGACAGCCAATTTAGAAATGTTGTTAGTCAAGCCGAAGCTAATATTTATCAACCAGCCACGGGACGTTAGGAACCAGGAAAAAATAAGTTGAACAATTAGGCTATTGTTCTTGGTTTGATCTGATAGTTCCACTCACCATGAAAAGCGTGCCGCTCAATGGCAATGGCATTAAAATCTTCAGGACTAACTTCAATACCCGTAGGATAATGATTTTCATCAAGTACAGCTTGAATTTCTAAGCCGTTGTTTGTGGTGGTATGAGTGATGAGATTAATGACTACTTGAAGGCTAGTTAAAGGTTTGCCCCGCCAGTTGGTGGTGATGTGGCAGAACATCCGATGTTCGATTTTGTTCCACTTGCTGGTACCAGGAGGAAAATGGCTCACATGAATAGTTAAACCAGTTTCATCAGCCAAATCTTGCAATCGCAGCTTCCACAATTTAGTACGATAGCCATTAGAGCCGCCACAGTCAGCAGTTAGGAGTAGATGTTTACTATCAGGGTACAATGGCTGACCCATCTCCAACCACCAGTGACGGATAGATTCAACGGCAAATTCCGCTGTATCGTGGTCAATGCCAACACTGACCCAGCCTTTATTCAACGTCAGGTCGTAAATACCATAGGGAATCGCTTTTCCTAATTTTGGGTCAACAAAATCATGTATTCGTACTTCGAGGGGTTCTTCTTGAGGCTGCCATTCCTGTCCAAGATTCTTAAACTCTCCAATGAGTTCTTTCTTTTTTGTATCCACTGAAATCACTGGTTGACCCAGGTTTTGGAATTGTTCAACCTGCTGATTTATGTACAAAAATTGTGCATCCCGGTCTTGATGTGACGAGCCAGCCAGAGTTTTACGATTTGATTGTAAGCTGTACCCTAACCAACCTAATAAGGTATGTACTGTTCTTGGGCTAACTTTGTGTCCCATTCGTTGTAATTCACCTGCCAATTTCGCCCCGCTTTTGCTCGTCCAACGTAAAGGTGACTCTGGATCTCCTAATGTTGTTGGTTCTACTAAAGATTGCAAGTCTTTTACTAGGGTTAAGTCAATCTCTTCTAGTAGTTTTCTTCCCCCACCACCAGAGCGAATTTGCTCTCGATTGGCTGATTGATTCTGATTCTCTAATTCCTTTAGACCTACATAAATTGTCGTGCGCGACAGTCCTGTTGCTTGGGCTACTTGGCTCACACCTCCCCTTCCCATTGCTTGTGCTTCTACCGCTGCCCACAGCCTACGGGTTTTCTCATTCAAATATGGAGAAAAACATTCATACTTTGTTTTGATTGCCTCTACTAAGTCAGCTTTTGACATGGGTTACTTTACCTGCCCGATCCCATGCTTTGATCCTAGCTCTGTCTTCAATTAGTGTTCAACTTATTTTTACCTGATTCCTTACAAACTTTATGTTGGACTAGGTTGTCCTTGGGCGCACCGCACACTAGTTGTCAGGGCGCTCAAAGGTTTAGAAGATGTCATCTCAGTCACTACTGTTGAACCTTCTGCGGAGTCTGGGGGTTGGGTATTCACCAGCGAAGACGAAGGTTGTCAAACTCTGGCTGAATTGTATCAGCTTGCTCAACCTGGTTACACTGGGCGCAGTACAGTTCCGGTGTTATGGGACAAACAAACCAAAAGCATTGTTAATAACGAAAGTGCGGAAATTATTGTCATACTGAACTCAGAATTTAACGAGTTCGCTACAAATCCCACACTGAATCTCTATCCAGCAGAACTCAAAGAGAAAATTGACTGGTGGAACCAAAAGATTTACACAAGTGTTAACAATGGTGTGTATCGTTGTGGCTTTGCCCAAACTCAAGCAGCATACAACCAAGTTTGTGATGAACTGTTCGCCACCCTTGATGAAATTGACGCAGCCTTAAATACAAGCCGATATCTTTGCGGCAACAACGTTACCTTAGCAGATGTGCGTTTATTCACAACGCTGTTTCGGTTTGACATTGTGTATTATGGGTTGTTCAAGTGTAACCGTCACCGCATTCAAGACTATCCCAATTTGGGAGCCTATTTGCGCGACTTGTATCAGTTACCAAGTGTTGCAGGCACTTGCGATTTAGAGAGTGTCAAGCAAGACTATTATGGAAATCTTTTCCCGCTGAATCCTGGTGGGATTGTGCCGAGTGGCCCTGATATGGCATTTATGTTAAAACCACACAATCGTGAAACCATTGGAGTGCATTAGCCAGCACTTAAATTAGCAATGATTTCCAGGTATTTGCTTCAGAGGCGTTTATTATGGTGTTGATAACACCTCTATTGCCAATTTCTTGTGGTTTCAAAATACACAGAAGTAGATATGACTCAACCATTAGTAACGCTTGGTATCTGTACATACAACAGAGCCGCAAGTTTATGTCAGCACTGTCTTGCTGCATTAGAAAAGCTGACATATTCCAACTATGAAATTATTGTTATTGATGATTGCTCATCTGATAAAACTCAAGATGTATTACATGAGTACAAAGAAAAATTAAATAGATTACAGTTTTTTCGTAATGACAAAAATCGAGGTCTTTGTTATTCACGAAATCGGATTTTAGAAAAATCTCAAGGAGAAATTATTGTATTTTTTGATGATGATGTTAGTATTTTTCCTAGCTGTTTAGATGAAATTGTTAAAGCATATTTGCAAGATTCCGCAGCTTTGTTTGCTTGGGGAGGAGTCTATCAATGTCATGGTTCACACGATAGTAATAAACTAACCTTTGGCAGTGGTAGTTTATTTTCTATGAGACGCATAGTTGCCAATCATTTTCGATTTGATACTAATATTCGATATTTTAAAACTTATTGTTGCGAGGAGCATGAATTTGCTCGAAGAGTGCAACGCCAACCAGGAAAAATTATCCAAATTCCCACCGCCAAGGCAAATCATTACCAAGCTCCTGCTAAAAATAGAGCATGGCGAGGTTTAGGAGGAGACTTAAATTATCTTTATGAAAAAGCTAAACATGGTTCTATCTTGAAGTATTACCAGTCTTTGTTAATTGGTATTCAATATACTATTGACTGTATTATCTTCAAGCATAAGGTTGAAAAAGATTACTATCAGCACTATTACAGAGAAGCAGTTCATTCATTTCATCAAGTACTGCTCCTTCTTAGAGATGGCAAGTTTTTAATTGCCAGTAAATATTTATTTAATATAATAGTTGATGTGCCGATTAGGGCATTGATTAAGCGCAGGATAGAAGCAAAACAGGCTGATAAATTTAGGCAATTATTTGCAAGTGCTGATAATATAGATTTGCAGAGTGAATTTGTGCAGTATAGCAATTTCAATACAAAAGACAGTCGAGAGCTACTTGTAGATATAGAGAGAACTTCAATAAAATAGCTTAAACCGTGCTAACTGAACTTCTAAGGCTTTGATGAGAATTTTATTGAGTTCTGTACTATTTTTAAATGGCAAAATTTGTTGTGTAGGTAAGTCAAACGGAATTTTACCTTCTAACTCTGGGCGCTGCATGTGTGCTAACAAAATTTGTTCGGAGCGTTTACTTTGAATTGCATAACCAATTTCTATGCAAACATTGGGACTAGGAATTAATTGCTGATTTTCTTTACCGTCGATGCTGGCTATAGGTGTAGTATCTGCAATAAACAATAGACTCTTACGGATTTTTCGCATCATAGTCCGATTTAACCGCAGAGTTCCATCACTAGGTCTATAAGATTCTACTAATGTTAAAGGCAGACGCGATCGCATATTCAAAATTTCTAAGCTTTTTTGCAATCCCTCTCGCAGGGCATCGCTTGCTGCGCCATACTCAGTTTGATAGCATAAAAAAATCGTTGGGTCTAATTGGGCTAATAATGCTTGTTTGGTGAAATAAATTTCATGACTGATCAAGTCAATATTAGCTACACAATAACCACCACTACCTTCAACATAAAATTCAATATTTTCCCCTTCCAGATAACGCTCAAACCAAACTGACTTTTTCACCTCATCGCTATCTTCTAAAAAGTCTGCACGTAATGCCGATCGCAATAGACTTTTTTTACTAAGGCGAATGTCTGGTGGACGTTTTTCTAATTCTGCGATCGGTTCATAATCCTGAACATACCATGCTCTGAGCGCAATAATTGACATAAGGCGCTATTTCACTATTTCTGATTATTTAACTGTTTATTTAACTTGATACAAGCTTACACTGATTTCCCTAAACACAACAACACCCAAGCATCTACTAACTTCGATTATTTCCTCCTCTTGTTTCTTCTAGCCAGGGATGTAATCTATTTCACCACTCAAAACAAGCAATGAAAACCAGTTTACAGCGCCCCCTGATTCTCAATATTTGAGGAAATATCAGCGTTCGCGTTGGGTGTTGTTGTTTTTGAACGAGACAGATATGAACTCAACAGCTTTTTACCTCTTCTTTTATTGCAATCTTGCTGTTTAATCTGCCAGGAAAGCTTGGTCGCTTCATTTATTAGATTATCACTTGTAGATTGGCATGGATTTTTCTGCAACTAAACTTTACTTTTAAAGTCAAAATCAACAACTTAAAAATCAAAAATTAGAACTGATAAGCATTGGCTTTGATTAATCAAATCACTTGTGAAATTTTGGAAATATTTTGCCTACTCAATTGTTGCTGTTGTTTAATAAATGCCAGGATTACTAAAGTAATCACTCCCTTTTGATTAAGATTTATTGAATAATAAAAATCAATTCACTATTGTAAGTCTATGCCTAGGGTCTTTTCTACTTCCTGTTTATCTCCCACATTAAATTTACGTAACAATTTAATAGGAATCTCAATCCAAAATTCTGTTCCCTTACCTAGTTCGGAGATACAGTCCATCATGCCACCATGTTTTTCTACAATAATCTGGTAACTAATTGCTAGTCCTAAACCTGTACCCTTACCTACAGATTTGGTGGTAAAAAACGGATCAAAAATGCGCTTCCTGACTTCTTCTGTCATTCCTAGTCCATTATCAGCGATGCGAATTAATACGCGTAATCTGTCTGTTGATAATCTAGTAGAAATCGAAATCTGAGGCTTAGAAAGCTGAGATTTTCCCTGTGCTAACTCCCCTTGATTCTCCAAGGCATCAATGGCGTTAGTGAGAATGTTCATAAAGACTTGATTGATTTGTCCTGCATAACATTCTATCAATGGTAAATCACCATAGTCTTTGATGATATCAATGCCAGTAAAATAAACACTTGATTTCAGGCGGTGTTGCAAAATTAAGAGCGTATTATCTATGCCTTCATGTAAATCAACGGGTTTATTTTCTGCCTCATCTAAGCGCGAAAAGTTACGTAAAGATAATACAATTGATCTAATGCGATCGGCTCCAACCTGCATGGAAGAAATCATTTTTGGTAAATCTTCAGATAAAAATTCTAAATCAATGGCTTTGGCTGTAGAGCTAATTTCATGATGCGGTTGGGGATAGTGTAATTGGTAAAGGTCGATTATTTTTAATAAGTCTTGAGTGTACTTACTTGCATAGTGTAAGTTACCGTAGATAAAATTAACTGGGTTGTTGATTTCGTGGGCGACACCTGCAACTAGTTGTCCCAAACTAGACATTTTTTCAGTTTGAATTAATTGGGTTTGTGCTGCTTGAAGTTCTAACAAAGCTTGTTCTAATTGTGTAGCTTTAGCTGTAGCTTCAGTTTCAGCAGCACAACTTTGTTGATAAAGTTGTGCTTGCTGAATAGCGATCGCAGCTTGATCTGCTAACTGTTGGATTAAATTAATTTCTGTATCTTGCCAATCTCTGGGAGTTGCACACTGATGCACAATTAGTAACCCCCAAAGTTGGGAACCTATATTGATGGGAACAGTTAAGTTGGCTTGTATTTGCAGACTCTGCAAAAATTCTTGGTGACAAGCACTTAAATGATATGCAGAGACATTATTAATTGCTTTAATTTTACCTTGAGAAAGAAAACGAGCAGATTCATCAGGGAGACAGCCGTCTGGTGTTGTAATGCCCAAAGTTGATAACCAAGTGCCATTGATTTCTTCAACAATGACTTCACCCACAGATTCACCAGTTTTTTGATAAATTATTACTCTATCTGAATTAAGCAGCGATCGCACTTCATAGACAATAGTTTGTAAGGTAGTTTTTAAGTCTAATGAACGGCGAATTTGCTCAGAAACTTGTTTGATTACTTTAGTAAACGATAATGATTTTTCTAGTTCTGCGGTTTTCTCTTTTACTCGCACTTCTAAGTTAGCGTTGAGCATTTGTACTTCTTGGTACATTTGTTGCTGCTGAATCGCAATAGAAAAGCTATAAGATAAAGCCTGTGCTAGAGAAATTTCATTATCTGTCCAGGCAACGGCCTGCCCGTTTCTTTCTTCTCGCCACACATCAAAAGAAATTTGTGGTAACTGTTGTTGAGGATGTTGCTCACGTCGCCCAGCCCATAATATTTCGGTGTTGAATTCTGGGCGAAAAACACTTAACACACCAATAAATTGCTGTCGGTATTGCAAAGGCATGACTAACATACCTCGAATTTGGGTTAACCGAAATGCAAATGCTAACACACGCAAATGTGCTTCATGATAAAGGTTATTCGTCACCCAAATTTGCCCTTGTTTGCATTCATCCATCCATTTTTGCCACACAGGATGTTGTTCGATGATGCTAGTTTCTAACTCTAATGGCATTTTTGGTTGCTCGCCATAAGTGTAAATTTCTGCTGTTGGCTCAATGTAAAGTCTACCGCCTATGCCATTTAAGGCTGTGATAGTTGCTTCTAAAGCTGCTTGTAATTCAAGTTTTGGTAATTTATGCAGCAGAGTAGTTACGTGATTAATCGTCTCTTCCCGCTTTTGTCTTGCCAGAGTTTGGGTATACAGATTACTTTGGGCAATAGCGATCGCAACTTGATCAACAACTTGCTGGATTAAGGTCAATTCTGCTGGCAAAATTTCTCGTGGTTGACTGTGATGCGATACTAATAATCCCCACAGTTTAGTTTTGAGTAGTTCTCCTTCCACTTCGCTATGTAAAATTGGCACCACTAGGGAAGACTGTACTCCCATTGCTGTGAGATATTGAATGTGGCATGGATCTACTTGTCGATAGTAGATATTTTCACTTTCTAAGATTTCCTTTGTGTCGTTCGACTGTAGCGACGATAACCCGATTTTGCCACTAGATACATCCACAATTACACGTTGCCGTTCTAACAGCAGCCTGTTTCTGCTTTCTGTGGGAATATCTGTCGCTGGAAAGTGCAACCCTAGCAGGGATGGTAAAATCTGGTCATGAATAGATTCAGCAATAACCTCACCACTACCATCCGCCTCAAACCGATACACCATAACTCGGTCTGTAGATAAAAACAAACGAATTTCGGCAACGGTGGCTGTTAAAATATCTGGCAGTTCCAGCGATCGCCTGATCCGGTTAATTATCCGGTGTAATAAGCCTTCTTGCTGAAAAGCAGGCTGCGAACCGCTTGGGTTATCAGTATATTCCATTGCCTAGTAAACCTAATAAAAAAATAATTAAACTATGTTAAAAAACCCAGCCAAACCTGAGTCGCCATTTCTATCTTTAACGTTTAATAACTAAAGAGAAAATATTAATTGTCAACTAATTTTATACTTACTGCCGAATGCTGTATTCGGTGATATTATGCAAATCACCAAATTCCAAAATTTTTTCTATAATTTTCAGAGATTTTTATAATTTTTTTATTTTTGAGCAAACAAATTAAGTAAATATAATGAAATAGTTGCTAAATTTTTTGAGTTTAGGGAATGTCAGCATTCCCGTATCAGTATCGCTATTTTTTTATATGTAGCTATTCTGTGAGGCAATCACTGGTAATTACTGAGTAAAGGCGTAATCGGCGAATTTCTTCGCGCACATTCATCAAAATTTTACCAAGATGGTTGTTACCAGTTTTATCTGTACCACAACCCCAAAAATAGTCAGTGGGAGAATTCTCAACAATCATCTCATCACCTGTGGCTAGTAAAATTTCTCGAATATCGGTATGGGTGAGAAACTTTTTGAGTACAGCCTCGCGCATAACTTGAGTTTTGACTACATCCCAATCTAAACGGAGTGTACGTGAATTACAGCGCCCTAAAGCAGCGGCCTCTTCTGGTGTAGCAGCAGCATGAATCACAGGTATAATTACGGCATCTTTGCTACCGACAAACTTTTGGGCTTGATAATAATGCTCAACTGTTGACCAATAAGTACCGTGGATTTGGATGGGATGGGAAGAAAAGTTAGAAAAACAACCGTAAGGCTGCCAAACTTTGTAAAAGTAAATGGTCATTTGAAAACTTGTATTTATATATATTCACTCTAGCGGAGTCTCTACAGCCTTCACCAATTCCCGCAGAAGTAATACAAAGGACTGACGCACACAAGTTAATTTTTGAGATTGGGTATAGGGGTGTAAGGATGTTTTACACCTACACCCTTCTCTAAAACCTAAATTTTTCGGTTTCTTACATAAGTCCCAACTATACCCGTCGAAAAAGCCTTTCAACCCTGTTCCCTGCAATATTAAATAGTAGTTAAAAAAACAGGTTGACCACCCTGATTGAGAGATGTGGTTAAAGCAGCCAAAATTTTGACTAACTCTGCACCTACCCGACCCGATGAGACAACTGGAGGTTGATTCTGGAGTATAGATTGAATAAAGCGATCGCACACTTGTTGTAAAGGTTCTCCTGGCTGTAATTCCACTACCTCTCGGCTTTGATTCACAGGGAGAAAATAATTTTCCTGACGTTCAAACTCACCATGTAATAAAGTTAACGGTGCAGCAGGAGACATTTCATCAAAGATTAAACTACCAAGACTACCCACAACGGCTAATCGTCTTTGTTTATCTGGGTTGAGCCAGCATAGGTGAATGTATGCTTGAAAGTTATTTGGGTATGTCAGCGTCACCCAAACTAAATCTGCTAAACCAGATGGGGAGTTTTCTTTAGTTTGCAACCAAACTGTTCCCGTTGCTTGCACCTTTACAGGTATTTGACCCAACCAGTTATTAAAAATTGCAATATCATGAATCGCTAAGTCCCATAGTGCATCAACATCTTGGCGGACTGGCCCTAAATGAGTGCGAGAAGCATAGCCATAACGTAATTCACCTAATTTACCAGCGGTTACTACTGCTTTTCCGGCTGTAACCGCTGGGTGAAATAAATAGGTATGATCAACCATCAAGATTAACTGCTGTAACTCTGCTAAATAGCAAAGTTCCTCACATTCTTTGGGGTCTAAAGTTAAAGGCTTTTCGGCTAAAACATGATATCCCTGCTGGAGAGCATCTTTGATTAAAGGATAGTGAGTTGTAGCTGGGGTGGCGATCGCTACTGCTGTCAAATCTGGGATTTCTTTTAAGGCTGTCCACTGAGTTGTTAATAATACGCTCTCATCCAAGTTAAATTGCTGCTTGACGGCTGTTAATCTTTCTGTATGAGGATCTACGACTGCGACTACATTAACTTGGGGATGCGCTAAAAAATTCCGCAGTAAATGTACGCCCCAACGCCCAACCCCAATAACTGCGATTTTAATCATTGGTTAATCGTCAAAAGTCAATAGTCAATAGTCAGCGGTAAAACTGCGATCGTCAACAGTGAAGATGCCAAGTTTGTCATTACTATTGAGTTCACCTATTTATACATCAGTTTTCAGTAATTTTTAGTGAGTGTAAACTCTGAAGTTGATTTTGGGAACACTGATATTTAGCTGACTGTTGAATGCTAGGTCTTACTAAATTCCTGGAACAAGCTCGTACGTAAAAATTTATCAGTTTTGGTAAATCTCAAACCAAGGCACTATCATCAATATGAAATGGATTAAGTCATCTGTACATTTTGCAGTCTTTTCAATACTGTGCTTAGATGTTCTGCCAATTTCTAGTCTCACAGTACAGGTCAAAGCTGAATCTTTATCGAAAGCAAAAGCATGGGAAGTTAGCCAAGCATTTAAGCCACCAAAACGAGGAGATCCACCTCCAAGCGCAGGCGGTTCCACTCGTGGTTCTGCTTGTTTGAAAGGTAATAAAAAAATAGTTCCTTTTCTACCTCCAAATAAATTAGGTTTAACATTAGCTGAACGTCCAACATTTTTCTGGTTTGTTCCCCAATCTTCAGTCAAAACAGCCAAGTTTATTCTCTTAACTGATAAAGATGAGAACTCTGTTTATGAAACAACGTTAACACTACCAAACAAACCTGGAATTATTAGTTTTACACTCCCTAATACTGCCCCAGAACTGACAGTTGGTAAAACTTACCATTGGTATTTGACGGTTGTTTGTAACTCTCAAGATTCCAGTACAAATCCTTGGGTAGATGGTTGGGTAGAACGAACTGAAGCAGAAGCTTCATTGTCAGCCGCATTGGCTAAGGCGCAACCTCGGAAGTTACCTAGTATTTATGCAGATGCTGGGATTTGGTATGAAGCACTAGCTACTTCAGCACAATTACGCCGCACTGATCCGAAAAATTGGCGAGTCAGAATGGATTGGTGGACATTATTGAAATCAGTCAAGTTAACTGCACTGGCCTCTGAGCAATTTATTGATTGTTGTACAAGTGAAAAATGAGTAGCAAATAGAATTAAAAATACAAAAGGCAAAAGTAAAAACATTAACATCTTTTGCCTTTTTATTTTTTATTTTTTACTTTGAAAATTTATGATGTGGTCAAAACTTAAGTCGCAAATTTGGCAATGGCGGGGTGTTTTATTTGCTGTTCCTAGCGTGACAGCCTTAGTAATTGGATTGCGGTTAATGGGATGGTTGCAACTGTTGGAATTAGTTACATTAGATCATTTTTTTCAGATGCGTCCATCAGAACCAGTTGATAGCCGCATTGTAATAGTTGAAATTAATGAAGCAGATATTCGCCAGCAAACGCAGTGGCCGATGACCGATGCAGCTTTGGCTAGTGTATTAGAGCAAATTAAGCAACAAAAACCAAGGGCGATCGGTTTAGATATTTATCGTGATTTACCTGTTAATCCTGGGCATCAAGCTTTAGTTAAAGTCTTGGCTTCTACGCCTAACATTATTGGAGTACAGAAAGTCTCTGATACTATTGATAGTTCTGCTGTGAATGCGTCTCCAGTATTGAAGCAACGCCATCAAATTGGCTCAAATGATTTGCCTATAGATGGGGATGGCAGAATTAGAAGAGGATTACTCTACGTTAATTTAAAAAATGACGAAGTTCTCGAAAGCTTTGCTTTGAAATTGGCTTTACTGTATTTAAAATCAGAAGGGATTACAGAGAAACCATCAGCAAATAACCCTAATTATTTACAGTTAGGTAAAGGTATTTTTCCAATTTTTGAAGCTAATGATGGCGGCTATGTCAACGCTAACGCTGGTAGTTATCAAATATTGATCAATTACCGAGGACGAATACAACAGTTTACAAAAATCTCTTTGAAAAAACTCCAAGAAAATCGCATCCCGCCAGACTTGATGCGCGACAAGGTGGTACTAATTGGGGCAACTGCGGAAAGTTTAAAAGATTTATTTTATACGCCTTATACTAGTTTCTTTGCTGGCTCCGAACGTATGGCTGGTGTAACTATTCATGCAAATTTGGTTAGTCAAATTTTGAGTGCAGCTATAGATAATCGTCAACAGATCCACAGTTTACCTGACTATTTAGAATATCTGTGGATTTTGAGTTGGTCGATCGCCGGCGCAACTTTATGCTGGATACAACGCCACAGCATTCATCAAAAAATCCGCTTGCCGATTAATGTGGTGTTAACGAGTGGTACTTTAGTTGGCAGTAGTTTTGTCGCTTTTTTAGCTGGTTGGTGGATTCCAGTTGTCCCGTCATTTTTGGCTTTAGCAGGTTCAGCGATCGCAGTTACCCAATACATTGCGGAAAGCGCGACAGGTATGCGGAAAACTTTTGGCCGCTATCTCACAGATGAGGTAGTTGCTAATTTACTTGAAAATCCTGCTGGCTTAAAAATCGGTGGCGATCGCCGCAAAGTCACGCTGCTATTTTCTGATTTACGTGGTTTCTCGGCGATGTCGGAACAATTGTCACCAGAACAAGTTGTGACAATTCTTAATTTTTACCTAGGAACGATGACTGAGGTAATTAATCAGTACAAAGGTACGATTAATGAGTTTATGGGTGACGGTATCTTTGTCATCTTCGGTGCGCCGATTCATCGTCCTGATGATTCCGAGAGAGCGATCGCTTGTGCTGTGGCCATGCAATTAGCGATGCAGCAAGTTAATGAACACAATAAAAAAATGAATCTTCCTATCCTGGAAATGGGAATCGGAATTAATACAGGTGAGGTGGTTGCGGGTAATATTGGTTCCCAAAAACGCGCTCAATATACAGTGATTGGTAGCCATGTTAACTTGGCTTCCCGTGTAGAAACTTATACAGTCGGTGGACAAGTGTTAATTTCGGAAAATACCCTCCAAGATGCTCATATCAAACTGCATATTGGCAGTCAAATGCAAATCCAGCCGAAAGGCATCAGAGAACCGATTACTATTTACGAAATTTGCGGCGTTGGTGGTCAATATAACTTGTTCTTACCTAATGATGATGTCGGAATGGTGACACTCAATCAACCGATTTTAATAGAGTATACAGTTTTACAGGGTAAACAAGCAGTTGGCACAGTCTTTCAGGGTGAATTGATTAGCCTTTCAGAAAAAGTTGCCCAAATGCGATCGCTAAATTCCTTAGAAATTTTAAACAACCTCAAACTGAAATTACTAGATACCGAACTCACCACCGAAGAAGATATTTACGCTAAGGTGATGAAAAAATCTGATGTTGACGAACATATTGTGACAATTCGCTTTACATCTGTACCACCAAAGGCGATCGCCATTTTGGAGTCAATAGTCAATAGTCAAAAGTTTCATAATTCATAATTCATAATTCAGACTTCAGACTTTCTCGATATTATAGAAAAGTAGACAAAACTTAAAAAATATTCATCAAATGCTCATTGACTCCTCTGGCTTGTCCAAGGTCAAAGACTCAGTAAAAGAAAAAATCTTCTTCGGCCATGAACCCAGTGCCGAGTTAATTGCTATTCTGAGCGTCTACTTTGTCCAAGGGATTTTAGGACTGGCGCGTTTAGCGGTTAGCTTTTTCTTAAAAGATGAATTATTGCTGAGTCCGGCTGAGGTATCGGCAATGTTGGGAGTTGTCGCCATACCTTGGATGATTAAGCCATTATTTGGCTTTATGTCCGATGGCTTACCCATTTTTGGTTATCGTCGCCGTCCCTACCTGATATTGTCAGGGATACTTGGAGCTATTGCTTGGGTGAGTATGGCCACAATAGTTCATAGTAGCTGGGCAGCAACAATGGCGATCGCCCTCAGTTCTCTAGCTATAGCTGTCAGCGATGTCATCGTTGATTCCCTAGTCGTAGAACGAGCCAGAGTAGAATCTCAAGCCGATGCAGGTTCACTACAATCTCTCTGCTGGGGTGCAACTGCATTTGGAGGTTTAGTCACAGCATACTTTAGCGGGATGCTGCTGGAGCATTTTACTACCCGCACAATATTTTTAATTACCGCCACCTTTCCCCTCATTGTTTCGGGAGTCGCTTGGTTAATTGCTGAGTCTCCTGTTAATAAAGATACTAACGATACTAATAACGCTAACTCCCTGAGTATTAAGCATCAACTCACCCAGCTACGCCAAGCAGTCAGCCAAAAAACAATATGGCTACCAGCCGCCTTCGTCTTCATTTTGCAAGCTACCCCAACTGCTGAATCTGCCTTTTTCTACTTCAGCACCAACGAACTCCACTTTGAACCAGAATTTTTAGGGCGAGTCCGCCTAGTAACCAGTCTCGCCTCTTTATGTGGCATTTGGATTTTTCAACGTTTTTTGAAAAGCGTGCCATTCCGCGTCATTTTTGGCTGGAGTACTGTTATTTCCGCAGTGTTAGGCATGACAATGCTGCTTTTGGTAACTCACACTAACCGTACTTTGGGTATAGATGACCGCTGGTTCAGTTTAGGCGACAGCCTCATCCTCACCGTCATGGGACAAATCGCCTATATGCCAGTATTGGTATTAGCCGCTAGACTTTGCCCCCCTGGAGTAGAAGCAACTTTATTCGCCTTATTAATGTCAGTCTTCAATTTAGCAGGTATGGTTTCTTATGAAGTTGGAGCCATTATCATGCACTGGCTAGGAATCACCGAGAGTAACTTTGACTCACTGTGGATTTTGGTAATTATCACGAACCTCAGCACCTTATTACCCCTAGCATTTCTCCAATGGCTACCAAAAGACGACACGCAAACCGAAGCATTACCAACTCACAGCGAACCATTCATCCAAAATTTAATACTCCAAGAACAAGAATCACAAGTTGTTGAATAAAAATCTCTTTGCGTCTTTGCGCGACATCAATCCTAGACTATGCAGAATTTAACAAACCAACAGACATCAACCATTAATAAATCCTACAGTTCTGAAGATTGGCAGGGAGCCTATCAATCTATCACCCAAGAATATGACTATTGGATTGATGACATAGAAGGACAAATCCCGCCTGAACTGCAAGGTACCCTCTTGAGAAATGGCCCTGGACTGTTGGATGTGAATGGACAACGCATTCATCACCCCATTGATGGCGATGGAATGATTAGCCGCATCACCTTTACTGATGGTCGCGCTCATTTCCGCAATCGTTTTGTTCAGACTGAAGACTATTTAGCGGAACAAAAAGCGGGAAAAATTCTTTATCGCGGTGCTTTTGGCACTCAAAAGCCCGGCGGCTGGTTAGCTAATATCTTCGATTTAAAAATCAAAAATCCTGCTAACACCAGCGTTATTTATTGGGGAGAAAAACTTTTAGCACTGTGGGAAGGGAAAGAACCTTATCTTCTTGACCCCTACACACTAGAAACCTTGGGGAAAGAATATTTTCACGGTTTTTTGTCAGAGGGTCAACCTTTTAGCGCCCATCCCCGAATTGACCCCAGTAGCTATCAAGATGGCGGCGCACCTTGTCTGGTGAATTTTTCCAGCAACCCAGGATTATCTACCAAAATTAGTATTTTTGAACTTGACCAAACAGGTAAGGCTCTCAGAAATCAGGACTACATTATTCCTGGTTTCTGCTTTATCCACGATTTTGTCATTACCCCTAATTACTACATCTTCTTTCAAAATCCTGTCACCTTTAATCCCATATTGTTCAGCTTGGGAATCAGCAGTGCAGCAGAAAGTATCAAGTTTCAGCCCAACAAGCCTACTCGCATTTTAGTAATTCCCCGCAATCCCGAAAAAGGACAACAAAATATCCAAATTTTAGAAACTCAGGCGGGCTTTATTTTCCATCATGCAAATGCTTTTGAGGTGGGAAATGAAGTGTTTATTGATACGATTTGCTATGATAACTTTCCTGAACTAGAGCCTGCAAGCGATTTTCGCCAGATTGATTTTGATCAGTTTCCATCGGGTAATATTTGGCGGTTTCACCTGAATCTCGATCATCAAACGGTGCAACGGAAATTGATCACACAAAAAAGTTGTGAGTTTCCTAGCGTCAATCCCAACCAAGTTGGACGTTATTATCGGTATTTATATGTAGCTGCGGCTCATGCAGAGACGGGAAATGCTCCAGCACAAGCCATTCTCAAACTTGATTTAGAAACGGGAGAACAACAACTTTGGAGCGACGCACCCCGTGGTTTTGTAGGTGAGCCAATTTTTGTTCCACGCCCTGGTGCTGAAAAAGAAGACGATGGCTGGATACTAACTTTAGTTTACGATGCAGCCTATCACCGTTCAGATGTGGTGATTTTAGATGCCAGTAATTTAGCCAAAGGTGCGATCGCCCGCCTACACCTAAAACATCATATCCCTTATGGATTTCATGGTAATTTCACTTCCGAGATATTTTGTCCAATTGATCCCTAATGTATAGATATTGATTTTTCACTGTTTATCAACCACAGTTGAGATGAACTGTGGTTTTTTTAAATAAAATACAAAATTGTAACAAAAACTACAGAAATTAATTATTTTTTGAGCATAGAGGATAAGCTAGGCATATATGTATCCGGTTCGCAAAGATACCGCGATTAGGAGAAACTTTTATGATTGCCACACCAACAATGCCGCTGGAAGCTGCTACCCCAGCCCATATATGCCCTTTTGATCAAGCTTGTAGCTACTTAGAAGCTGCGGCCAAAGAATTAAGGTTAGACCAAGGTGTATTGGAAATTCTCAGCCACCCGCGCAAGGTGGTGACAGTTTCCATTCCCGTGAAGTTAGATAATGGTGAAATACGCGTATTAGCCGGACATCGGGTACAACACTCGGATATTTTAGGCCCCTACAAAGGCGGAATTCGTTATCATCCGGCGGTCACACTGCGAGAAGTTTCCGCACTGGCAATGTTGATGACTTGGAAATGTGCGTTGTTGGGTATTCCTTATGGTGGTGCAAAGGGAGGGATTGCGATCGCCCCGGAAAATTATAGTGTGGGAGAATTAGAACGCATTACCCGTCGTTACACCAGCGAATTAATTAAAGATATCGGCCCTTCCGTAGACATCCCTGCGCCAGATATGGGTACTTCTGCCCGTGAAATGGCTTGGATGATGGATACTTATTCAGTCAATATGGGTCATGCTGTACCAGGAGTTGTGACTGGTAAACCGCTTTCCGTTGGTGGTTCTCTCGGTAGGGAAAAGGCTACTGGACGCGGGACGATGATTATTGTGCGGGAAGCATTGGCAGACCAAGGCAGAACTTTAGCAGGAATACGAGTTGTTATTCAAGGGTTTGGTAATGTTGGTGGTGCAGCAGCCGAATTACTATACGAAGCGGGAGCGAAAATCATAGCTGTTTCCACAGCCACAGGTGGGGTATATGCTGCTGATGGGTTGGATATTCCAGCATTAAAAGCTTACGCCGCCGAAAATCATCACAATCTGCTTAATTTCCCCCACACTAGAGCCATTAGCAATGCTGAATTACTCACTTTGCCTTGCGATGTCTTGATTCCGGCTGCTTTAGAAAACCAAATTACGGCAGAGAATGTTGATCAAGTACAAGCGCAAATTATTGCTGAAGCCGCTAACGGCCCTATAACCTTGGAAGCCAACAGAGTGCTTGAAGCGCGGGGTGTAACTGTGCTACCAGATATTTTGGCGAATGCTGGGGGTGTAGTGGTGAGTTATCTAGAATGGGTGCAAGGTTTATCTTACCTATTCTGGGATGAAGAACGGGTCAACCGCGAAATGGAACATTTGATGGTGCAAGCTTACCGTCAAGTTATTCAGCAGTCTCAAATGCGGCAAGTACCCCTGCGGTTAGCAGCGTATACCTTGGGTGTAGGAAGAGTAGCACAGGCATTAAGCGATCGCGGTCTTTATCCTTGATAATCTGACAAAGTAGAGATGTTGCCATGCAACGTCTCTACAAAATCTATTTTTAGTTGAATCGGCAACCCACAACTGTGCAAATTTGCTTTTTGACAGATTTTTCCAGTTTCAGCCAGCCAAAAATCATATATGCTGAATTTTTGTATGTTAACTGTATTGATCAAGAAGATTCTAGGCTAAAAACTGAGAAAAATCTGTGCTGGATATCAAGCAAATACGGGAAAATCCGCAATTAGTACAAGAACGGTTGAACAGTCGTAGCGGTAATTATGACATTCAGCCGATATTAGGGTTAGACAAGCAACAACGAGAATTGGAAGTGAACCGCAGTCAACTCCAAGCTCGGAGTAACGAAATTGGTAAACTTGTTGGGCAGAAGATGAAATCTGGTGTTAATCCCCAAGACCCAGAAATTCAAGCTTTGCGTGATGAAGGTAACTCCATTAAAGCTCAGTTGAGTGAACTGGAACCAAAAGAAAAAGAATTGAAGGCTGAAATTACCCAGCTTGTACTAGCTTTACCCAACTTACCGAGTGACTCCACACCTGTAGGTAAAGGTGAGGAAGAGAATGTAGAAGTACGACGTTGGGGTGATGAGTACTTACCCCAGAACTCTAATATTCTACCGCACTGGGAAATTGGGGAAAAACTAGGTATTCTCAATTTTGAGCGTGCTGTCAAAATTGCCCAAAGTCGCTTTGTCAACTTAATTGGGTCTGGTGCAGCGTTAGAAAGAGCATTAATTAACTTTATGCTGACAACGCAAACCGCAGCAGGCTATGTAGAAGTTAGTCCACCCTTATTAGTAAATACTGATTCTTTAACAGGAACAGGTCAATTACCAAAGTTTGCCGAAGAAAGTTTTAAGTGTGCCGATGATGAATTGTGGTTGATTCCTACAGCCGAAGTTCCTGTTACCAATCTTTACCGTGGGGAAATTTTAGCAGCGGAAGATTTACCTATTTACCACTGTGCTTATACTCCTTGTTTCCGGCGAGAAGCTGGCAGTTATGGGCGAGATATGCGCGGTTTAATTCGTCTGCATCAATTTAATAAAGTTGAATTGGTGAAAATTGTAAATCCTAGTTCTTCTTTTGATGAATTAGAAAAATTAGTAGGAAATGCTGAAGCAATTTTACAGGCTTTAAAATTGCCTTACCGTGTGATTAATCTCTGTACTGGTGATTTAGGTTTTGGGGCAACTAAAACTTATGATTTAGAAGTATGGCTACCATCTTCTGGCAAGTATCGAGAAATTTCTAGTTGTTCTAATTGTTTTGATTTCCAAGCGCGACGGGCTGATATTCGCTTTAAGGAAGCTGGTAAAAAAGGCACACAATTTGTCCATACCCTCAACGGTTCTGGGTTGGCTGTGGGAAGAACAATGGCAGCAATTTTAGAAAATTATCAACAACCAGATGGGACTATTTTGATACCGGAGGTTTTGCAACCTTTCTTAGGGCGTGAGGTGTTGTAATTAAAAATTGGTGAATAAGTAGAGACGTTTTAATTAGCGTCTCTACAATTTTTTATGAATTTGTAGAAAAATAAAATATAGATTGTATAGATTGCCGTATTACTCGGTTAATTGTGATTACAAATGTATAAAAATTGGCAAGTTAAACGTTGGGTTACTCCAATTGCTGATTTAAGTTCATTGGTGATGGTTTCGTTGATTGATGATGGAATGCTTAATATCACGATTGAAGCACCTCTATTATCCAATCGACCTCGTTGGCGTTTCACCTTTGATAAATATCCTGCTTATCGTAATATTCTTGAAGAGTATCGTCTGGGTTTATGGAAGCATCTAGATGAATCCCATCAACGCTGTGGTAATACATTTATTGTTAAAAACTCACCTTGGATTGCTTCATTTCAATCCCAAGAACCATTTTTGGAACTTTATAATCCACATTTAATACACTATGTAATTTCAACAGAGGATGATGTTATCGAGATTTTAGCACCTTCTGTAGAAGTGACCTATTTAGGCAATACTGACCTATATGAACCAAAAGCTGGTAAATCAATAGTCTTCTATAATCCAACTGATCGAGAACAAATAGAAAAAGCATTTCAAGAAATTGTTGAAAGCCAGAAAAATAGTAAAGAGTAGAATATTGAATTTTGCGTAGTGTGTTATGTAGAAATGCCGATTGAGGAGTGCGATTGGGAGTTAGTGTAGTGAGTTAACTTATACAACAGGATTTACGCAAAAGTATGAATAAACGAACCGAAAAGGGCGCATAGACGCGATAGCGGCTACTCTTCGAGAACGCCTAAAGGCGAACCCGCAGGGTAGAACACGAAGTTATTAATAGTTTGAGAGAGTTCTTGCGTAAGTCTTCTACAAAATCCAGTATGAATTCTGACTCTTTAATTCTATTTTGATAAAATCTCTTGATTTGATTTTTTAACTTTAGCTATCCAATTTTGATATAAATTGAAAATTTCCAAGTAAGAAAGTTTGCCTTCAGCAACAAGTTCAAATAATGAAGGTAAGAAGAATTTAGGGAATATTCGAGACAAATATTTACTTAGACTATTCCTGAATAACAACTCAAAAAATAACTTTTTCGAGACAGGAAAAGCATAATCACTTAATTCTACTACCGCCATGCCATCTGCTTGACGTTGAAGCGTAAACTGTTCCACCGCAACAGCTAAATTATCAGAATATTTATCCAAAATTTGATTAAAAATAGTTGCGTCTTCTAACGCTGCATTGCAGCCTTGACCGAGAGAGGGGGATACTCCATGCGCCGCATCTCCAATTAACAGCACGCTATCGCCTTGATGGTAGCGGTTACAGCGTACTGTTAGCACTCTGGATACAGGTCTATTGGCAAAATCTTCGGCTTCTGATTCTGGGAGTATCTGCCCAATTTCTGGAAAATTATGGCGAAAATAGCTCAACACTTCTTGCTTATTAGCTAGTTCAGGAATTGTTTTATCTTTGTGAGGAAACAGTACAACCCCACTCCAGCTACTGTCTGTCTGATACACCAATAAAACGGTTGTACCGTTATCTAACCGCCAAGAGTGGACTTTGCCTTTTTGCCAGTTGATGCCTAATTTGGGATCTAAGGGTGGTAAAAAAATAGATTTGTAGTCGTTTACAACATAATTTTGTTTACACTGAAAGTTCTCTGTTTTGAGAAAACTTTCTCTGACTACTGAACGCGCCCCATCTGCCCCAATTAATAAGTCATAATCAACGGTGATTTCTGCTTCAGAATCAAGTTTTTTAAACTTTACTTGCTTGGCGGCAAAATCTACTTGTGTACATTGATGGTTAAAGTGAAGATTGACTTGATTGCCGCCTTTGATAGTTAACTGTTCTAATAATTTAATCACCAAGCTGGTGCGGTCAAGGCTCAACTGTGAGTATTTTCTACTAAATACCCGTGTTTTACCATTCTTTTGGTGCAGCACTGCTCCGTTGGTCTCTAAGCTGACGGCTTTAACTGCTTCCTCCAGTCCTTCAATTTGCCGTAAAGCATTTATTCCCCTTTGACTAAGAACGATAGAAAAGGTGCGAGATTTGGAGAATGGAACTGTTTCCGGATCACTGCGAAAATCAAAAATATCGATATGATATTTTTCCTGACGGTGTAGCAAGTAGTGAGCGAGTAGAACTCCGCTAGGGCCAGCACCAACGATCGCTACTTTTTTCACCATAATTCAACAACCTCATAATATATTCACTGGGTCAACATCTATAGTCAAGCTAACGCGATCGCCGCATAAGTCTCTGATTTCTTCCCAATTGGGTAACTGGGGTAATTCATCAGGACTAAATTTCAACAAGATTTGCCACCGATAACGGTTCGCTACCCGCATTACACCCGCAGGTGCTGGGCCAAGGATTTCAAATCCTGCATTACTACCCAAGTGTGTAGCAATGATTTGGGCGATATTCTGCACTTGTAGAGGATCAAGGCTGCTGAGACGCAATAAAATTAACCTGCCGTAAGGAGGATAATCTAGGTCTTGGCGTTGTTCTAATTCGGCTTGGCAAAAAGATTCATAATCATGGGTGCGGACTGCTTCGATTACCTGATGTTCTGGGGTGTAAGTTTGCACTATCACTCTCCCCGCATCATCGCCTCTCCCGGCGCGTCCGGCTACTTGGGTGAGGGTTTGAAATGCTCGTTCACTGGCGCGATAGTCTGATAAATGCAGCAGTCCATCAGCAGCAACAACACCCACTAGTGTTACTTGGGGTAAGTCTAAACCTTTGGTAAGCATTTGCGTCCCGACTAATAAATCGGCTTCACCGTTAGCAAACTGAGTCAGTAAGGTGCGGTGTGCGCCTTTGTTACGGGTGGTATCACTATCAAAGCGGATGCAACGCAATTGGGGAAACTCTTTGGCTAATTCCTGGGTAATGCGTTGCGTTCCGCTACCAAAGAATTTTAAGTAAGGCGAACTGCAATCGGGGCAGAATTTGGGATGCGATCGCACATAATTACAATAATGACATTGCAATAATTGGGGCGCTCCCTCTTCTGTATGGTGATAGGCTAAGGACACATCACAGTGCGGACATTCCATCACATAGCCACAATTACGACAAGACACAAAGGTACTATGTCCCCGGCGATGAATAAATAAAATTCCCTGTTGTTTTTTTTCTTGCAGTTGTCCTAAAGCTGCTTGCAAACTGCGACTAAAAATTGACCGATTCCCCTGCTGTAATTCCAGCCGCATATCTACTACCTCAACCGGCGGTAATGGGCGCGAGTTGATGCGTTCTGGTAGTGATAAGTAGTGAGTGCTTGCTGAGTGCTGAGTCGAAGAATTTTCCTCTACCTCCTGCCTCCTGCCTCCTGCCCCCTGCCTCCTCACACTCACCCAACTCTCCAGCGACGGAGTAGCCGAACCTAAAACTAGAGGACAATTTTCTAACTCAGCCCGCCATTGGGCGACGGTGCGGGCGTGGTAGGTGGGGATGGGAGAATCTTGTTTAAAACTGCTGTCGTGTTCTTCGTCTAAGATAATTAAACCGAGATTGGGTAAGGGGGCGAAAATTGCACTACGTGTGCCGATGACAACTTGAGGTTCGCCTGTGAGCATTTGTCGCCAGGTGTCGTAACGTTCGCCTTCGGAAAGGGCGCTGTGATAAACGGCGACTTTGTTACCAAAACGAGCGCGAAACCTATCGGTGAGTTGGGGTGTGAGTCCAATTTCTGGGACTAAGACTAAAGCTGATTTGCCTTGATGCAGTAGTGGAGCGATCGCTTGTAAATATACTTCTGTCTTGCCGGAACCTGTGATTCCATGTAACAAGACTTGAGCAAATCCATTGATACTATTGATAGTTGCTAAGGCGTTAGCTTGGGCAGCATTTAAGGTTTTTGGCTGATCTTGGGGTAATGTCGGACTTTGTTCTGCCCGTAAAATTTCCCGTTCTTCAATGACGATGTAGCCTTTTTGTGCCAAGGTTTTGAGGATGGAAGAACTGGCGCTACAAATTTGTAGTAGTTCGCTATGCCATAATTCCCCACCGCGACGGCGCAAGACTTCGATAATTTCTCGTTGACGCTGAGTTAAATCGCGATCGCTGACATCAATTAGTGTGACAGCTTTTTGTAATTTGGGGCGAGTTAGTCGTGGCGCTTCTAAATAACTTTCTACCAAACCCAAGCGCAACAACTCCCGTACTCCCCGATAGGTGAATTTAACTTTTTGTTGCAAATAGGCAAAGCTGTAATCTCCCGATGGTTGAGTCTGTAAAAGTTGGAGAATTTGTTGTGCAGGGGGACTCAGAAAATTGACAGTTGATAGTTTTGTGGTTGTTTGCTCTTGACTCAGTTGAGTTAATTTGATGCGACGTTGCGATCGCCCTAATAATCCCGGCGGTAAAGCGACGCGAATCACTTGAATCAAGGGCGTATAGTAATATGTCGCCACTCGATTTAATAATTCCCAATAATGGCTGGGAAAAAACCCCACACTTACAACATCTTCTACTTCCCGAATTTTGTCTGCCGCTAAATTAGGCGTTGCTAATAAGCGAATGGCGATCGCTCCTAATTGTTGTGCGCCAAATGGCACAGTTAATATATCCCCTGGTGTTACTTCTAACTGCGGTGGCAATCGGTATGTAAATAATCCTGTAGCTCCTGGGCAGTCTACCAAAACTTCAATGTAGCGATTACCCAAATTTTGGGCTTGGTACGATTCTCCTGGCTCCGCAACTACTAAATTTTGTAAATTTAAGTCATTAATATACATATTTTTTGTTTTTTATTGACAGGAATTTATTATCCCTTCACTTAGCTCTCAAAAATCAAAGTTTTTTCTCTATAAAAGGTAAAATGTATTTCGCACTACTTTTATCCCTAATGATACTTGATAAGTTTCCTGTTATGTAACGTACTAGACAAATCAAACTTAGCTATACGTGCAATAAATATTTGAAGTCCACCCACGATAAAAACACAAATATATCTCTGACTATTTATGAAATCATTTGCCTATTTACGAAATATGGCATAGCCTTTTTCCGCCCATTGATAGATATTCAATTATTGGTGTATATGAGATGCTTTTATACAAATAATTGATTTCAGTTAATTAAATTACTGAAATTTTGACCTTTAGAAAATTTTATGAAATTCTCATAACCCCAAAATCAAGACTTTAAATTTCGCCATTAATTCCTACCCCTAACACTGAAAAACTTTATAAAAATATAGGAAATTTTAAGAAATGGTACTAATTACTTTGTTTCTTTTATATTTTTTAAGGTTGAGGATGGTTGAGGGAGTTTGACAGATTTAGGGATTAATCAAAAAATAAGAAGTATATCTGTTAGAACCTGAGACAATTAATTTTTAGGTGCAATAACCAGTATTGGTGAGAGGGTTCTATCTAGCAGGAACCAAAAAATGACAGCTAGAAAAGAATTTTTGGTTTTGCTAAGTAATTAGTAGAAACTTGTACTTTGCTATAGAGAGGGTGCATTTGTTTCTAAGGGGAAACTACCAAATTGCAAGCGAGTAGCTGTCAAGGAATTATGTACCAAACAAAGCAACCATCCCTAAAGGAAACTATGAATATTGCTGAATTGGGAACAATGGAAATACTGGAAAACGCTGTCGAGACAGAAGAGCAACTACTCGAAAGTTTAGAAATATTGGTAGAAGAAGAATCCCCAATTCCAGAAAATCTCGACTCAGAGGAACGTGATGGGGATGAGATGGCAGCGGCTCGACCTTCAGGATATAACAAAACCGAGCATGATGATGCTGTAGGTGCATTTTTTAAAGAAATGGCACGTTATCCGCTGCTGAAACCAGATGAAGAAGTAGAATTAGCGCGGCGAGTTCGATTTTTAGAAGAAGTCAGAGAAATTCAAGCCGCCTTACAAGAGCAACTGGGACAACAACCAACTAAAGTCCAAGTAGCTGCTCAATTAGATTTAACAGAAAAGCAATTAGAAAGCCGCTTATATCAAGGTCGAGTAGCGAAACGCAAAATGATTCGCTCGAACCTGAGATTAGTTGTATCAATTGCCAAAAGATATTTAAATCGCGGAGTGCCTTTTCTAGATTTAATTCAAGAAGGGGCGATGGGTTTAAATCGCGCTACAGAAAAATTTGATCCCGATAAAGGTTATAAGTTTTCCACTTATGCTTACTGGTGGATTAGACAAGCAATTACCAGAGCGATCGCCAATGATGCTCGTACAATTCGCCTGCCAATTCATATTGTTGAAAAACTTAATAAACTCAAAAAAGCTCAACGCGAACTTAAACAAAAACTTGGTCACAATCCCTCAGAAGCAGAAATGGCCGCTTCTTTGGAAATGACCGTTCAACAATTACGCCAACTACAACAACTACGCCGTCAAGCACTTTCCCTCAACCACCGTGTCGGTAAAGAAGAAGACACCGAATTGATGGATTTATTAGAAGACGAGGACAACCTCTCTCCCGAAGCAAAAATGAATGAAAACATGATGCGCCAGGAGATTTGGGAAGTTTTAGGTGATGTGCTAACTCCACGAGAGAAAGACGTAATATCTTTACGCTATGGACTCACAACCAGTGAACCCTGCACTCTAGAAGAAGTTGGCAATATGTTCAACTTGTCCCGTGAACGAGTACGCCAAATTCAAAGCAAAGCCATGCGAAAATTACGCCGTCCGCACATTGCTAAACGTCTGAAAGGTTGGCTAATTTAAAAGTCAAAAGTCAAAAGTGATAGCTATAGTTATAGTGCTTAAGACATCTATAGATATTAACTCTCCCTGCTTTTAGAAGCAGGGATGCAAATTGATGCTAAAAATTGGGCTAAAGCTGCAAATCTGGTGCTTTTTACGTTATCTTTCTAGAGAAAAAATCTCTGTAGGACAGTCAAAAGTCCCATATAAGTCTTAGCTAAATCTAGATTTATACCAAGTCATCAAAATTTTGATACACATACAAGAACCTTAGGGGCATTCGCTCTTAGTATTTCCGCAGAGTACTTATGTTCGCACTTATACTTGTATTTGTATTATCCATAAAGTGAAATAGTATTAGTACTTATTTCTCTGTGGATTGGTTTTTCTAGATGGAAATTGGGAACGAAGCTTTTTAACTACTCTGGGACTCAATAAGATTTGGTTAACTCACATCATTGCATTGCTGTCTTTGGCAATGACTAAATTACTTATTATGTTTTAAAAAAAATTAATTATTTACTTCCTGATCTACTCAATTATTCTTTTAAAGATCTTAACTGTCTTAACTGTCTTAACTGTCTGTTTAATTATTTTCTTAACTGTCTTAACTATCTCATTCATCATCAATAAAGTTTTTAACTCCTATTGCATTTTATTTATAAAGCTGAGATTATTTGACGGAAAGATATTTATAGCAAGTTTTGGAGATGAAGCAAAAATAATAGTTAAGTAAACCAGAAGATGACCAATTTCTTTGGTAAGTTCGAGTTTATCTGGACAGTAGAACTAGTTTTTCAAAGCAGCAATTCATGGTTGTTTTTGTATACATTTATTCAGGCTATTGCATAATCAAATTTTCCGAACAAGCCACTCAATTGATTTGTTTATATACAGTAATAAGTGGCTGAAATTAAACAGTTTCAATACATTTTAGTGAAAGGAACTTATGGAATTTCTGATTAAAAGGAGAAGCCTCATAGTTATTAAATAGTAACCGCAAATATGAAATTGACAAGATTTCAATCAAAACAATGAGCTTAAACTCATAGGTATAAACGGACAATGACTTCAAAGAAGCAACCTTTTAAGTTGCCAAGTTTTTATGTACCTTGGCCAGCACGGTTGAACCCAAACCTGGAAGCAGCACGGGTACATTCTAAAGCTTGGGCTTATGAAATGGGAATTTTGGGAGGAGCAGAAGGCTCAGAAGATTATGGAATTTGGGATGAGCGCAAGTTTGATGCCCATGACTACGCACTATTGTGTTCCTATACCCATCCAGATGCCGATGAACAGATGCTCAATCTGGTAACTGACTGGTATGTTTGGGTATTTTTCTTCGACGATCACTTCCTTGAGCTTTATAAGCGTACCCAAGATATGGTGGGTGCCAAGAAGTACCTCAATAGACTACCAGCGTTTATGCCTGTGCAGCCCCAAAAAACGCCGCCAGAACCGACCAATGCCGTAGAAAGAGGTTTAGTCGACCTTTGGAATCGCACCATTCCCAATGCCTCCCAAGACTGGGTAATTCGATTTTCGGAAAGTACAATCAATCTTCTGAAAGAATCTCAGTGGGAACTCGCCAATATCAGCCAGGATCGAGTTGCTAACCCCATTGAGTACATTGAGATGCGCCGTAAGGTAGGGGGAGCGCCCTGGTCAGCTAACCTAGTGGAACACGCGGTTGGGGCAGAAATTCCGGCTAGGATAGCACCTACTCGACCAATGCGTGTCCTCAAAGACACTTTTTCTGATGGGGTACATCTGCGAAATGACATCCTCTCTTACCAAAGAGAAGTAGAAGAAGAAGGGGAAAATGCTAACTGTATCTTGGTTTTAGAACGATTCCTTGATGTGAGTACCCAAGAGGCGGCCAATCTCACTAACGACTTACTCACATCTAGAGTGCAACAGTTCGAGGACACCTTTGTCACAGAGCTTCCTTCCTTGTTCGAGGAATATGGTCTGACTCCTGATGAGCGCCTGAAAGTCGTTCTATATGCCAAAGGACTTCAGGACTGGCAATCAGGAGGTCATGAGTGGCACATGCGATCGAGCCGCTACATGAACCAGACATCAGACAAATCTTCCACAGCAAGCTGGTTTTTAGGCGGCCCTATTGGACTAGGCACATCGGCCGCCCGTCTGGGAGACTTACACGATAGTTTGGGACTAAAACGCTTTAAAAGCTTCACCCATGTTTCCTATCAACCTGTAGGGCCAGTCACCCTACCACAGTTTTATATGCCCTTTTCCACCAGTTTGAATACCCATCTAGAAGAGGCTAGGCGGCATTCTAAAGAATGGGCGCGTCAAATGGGGATGCTGGACGTACTGCCAGGAATGCCAGGCATTTTCATCTGGGATGACCACAAATTTGATGTGGCTGACGTAGCCTTATGTGGTGCTTATATTCATCCCAATGGCTCTAGTGCTGAGTTAAATATCACAGCCTGCTGGTTGGTTTGGGGAACTTACGCTGATGACTACTTCCCTGCACTGTATGGCTCTAGCCGCAACATGGCTGGGGCGAAAATCTTCAACTCTCGGTTATCTGCCTTTATGCCTCTTGATGGAGATGCCATTCCCGAAGCCACCAACCCAGTCGAACGGGGTTTAGCGGATATTTGGATGCGGACGGCTGGCCCCATGACCCCTAATGCTCGTCGTCAGTTTCGTCGAGCGATTGAAGATATGACGGAAAGTTGGTTATGGGAATTGGCTAACCAAATCCAAAATCGCATTCCCGACCCGATAGACTATGTGGAAATGCGTCGAAAGACCTTTGGCTCCGATCTAACCATGAGTCTGTCTCGACTTTCTCAAGGAGATGAGATCCCACCAGAAATCTTTCACACTCGAACTATGCAGAATATCGATAATTCGGCAGCTGATTTCGCCTGTCTGACGAACGATATTTTTTCTTATCAAAAAGAAATTGAATTCGAGGGCGAGATTAATAACGGTGTGCTGGCGGTTCAGAATTTCCTTAACTGCGATATCCCCCACGCTGTGGCAATTGTTAACAACCTGATGACCTCTCGTGCCATTCAGTTTGAACATATTGTTGCTACTGAACTCCCTGCCTTGTGTGATGATTTCGGACTAGATACAAATACCCGCAAGAAACTGTACGGATACGTCAAGAAATTAGAACAGTGGATGTGTGGGGTACTCAAATGGCATAGAGCAGTAGACCGCTATCAGGAATTTGAATTGCGGAATAATTCAACCCAAAAGAGGTTACTTCAAGGCCCTACAGGCTTAGGCACTGCGGCGACTCAGATTAGACCAAGTATTGGTCAGCAAACAACTCAAACCAATGTTCAGCTAGTGGTGCATAACTTACTGAGTAGCTCAACAGGGTTAGGGACTTCAGCGACCAAAATCGGAACCCTGTTAGGAAGGAAAGGTTAGTTCAATCTGAGTCTTGATTCCGGTCAATCAAATAGTTTGTCAATAAACACTATCAATGGAGATTCATCATGACTAATACAGCAAATACTCCCTTAGAAAATCAAATTGAGCAATTGCCAATGAGTTTGCAGACCGAAGCGGCGCGTAATTTGGCAACAACCACCAAAACCCAACCCCAGATGCAGGGCATTACCTCACGGTGGCTCTTAAAACTGCTGCCTTGGGTAGAAACAGTGGGTGGTAGCTATCGGGTCAACCGCCGCTTAACCTATACAGTTGGGGATGGACGAGTCAGCTTTACTAATACAGGCGCTCAAATACAGGTTATTCCGCAAGAACTCACTGAGTTACCTTTGTTGCGGGGATTTGAAGATGCCGGGGTATTAAATGCTTTAGCTAGTCAATTTGTGCAACAGGAATTTGCTGCCGGAGATGTGATCATACAGGCAGGTCAAGCAGCTGATCAAGTATTGTTGATTGCTCATGGTAAGGTCAATAAAATTGGCCCAGGCAAATATGACGATCAAGTTGTTTTGGCTGTATTAGCTGATGGCGACCATTTTGGTGACTACGCTTTAGTGGAATCCCAAGATATTTGGGATGTGACTCTCACAGCCATTACCCGTTGTACCATCTTGTCTCTGCCTCAAGCAGCCTTTCAAAACCTAGTTAACCAGTCTGAAGCTTTACAAGCGCAAGTAGATCAATTCCGGGCAAAATTGCGCCAACCCAAAAATCAATACGGGGAAGCCTCGATTGATATTACCTCCGGCCACCTTGCAGAGGCAGTATTACCTGGGACTTTTGCAGATTATGAAATCAATCCACGAGAATATGAGTTAAGTGTTGCTCAAACCATTTTGCAAATCAACACACGGGTTGCTGACCTCTACAACGAACCCATGAATCAGACTGAGGAACAATTGCGGCTCACCATTGAAGCATTACGTGAACGCCAAGAACACGAAATGATTAACAATCGTGACTTCGGACTGTTACACAATGCTGATCTCCAACAACGCATTTTTACCCGCAGTGGCCCTCCAACTCCTGACGATCTTGATGAGTTGATCTCTATTGTTTGGAAAGAACCGAGCTTTTTCTTAGCTCATCCCCGCACTATTGCTGCTTTTGGTCGGGAATGCAACCGCCTAGGACTCTATCCCGATCCTATCCCTATGGGTAATAGTGCAATTCCAGCTTGGCGTGGTATTCCCATCTATCCTTGCAATAAGATTCCCGTTACCAAAGAGCGTACTAGCTCCATTATGTTAATGCGTGTGGGAGCAACTAACCAGGGTGTTATTGGTCTGCATAAAACTGGTATTCCTGATGAATATCAGCCTAGTTTGTCTGTCCGCTTCATGGGTATAAACGAAAAGGCCGTTATTTCTTACTTAGTTAGTGCTTACTACTCTACAGCCGTTCTTGTTCCTGATGCCCTAGGCATTCTTGAAGATGTAGAAGTTGGTCTCTAAGTATTCAAAGATCCTCTCCAAAGTAGGGGCTAACGAAAGTTTGCTCCTACTTTCCAATGCTCTCTTTTATGAATGTCAATTTAGTCGGATGAAACGTTAACTGTATGACAGATGCTTTGATTAGGCCTGATTTAGACCAAGAAAACAGGCAACTCCAGATGAGCTTAAGCACCAAAGGGGCGCGGAATTTAGCCAAAACCACGAAAACCCAGCCCCAGATGCAGGGTATTACTCCTAGGTGGTTGTTACAGATGTTGCCTTGGGTGCAAGTTACGGGTGGGGCCTATCGGGTTAACCGTCGCTTGACATATCCTGTTGGCAATGGACGGGTTAGCTTTAGTAATATAGGGAATCAAGTAAGAGTCATTCCCCAAACACTTTGTGAACTATCTTTACTGCGCGGGTTTGAGGATATTGAGGTACTCAACGCTTTAGCAGACCGCTTTGTGCAACAAGAATTTTCACCTGGTGAAGTAATTGTACAGGAAGGTCAAGCAGCCGATCGCGTGTTATTAATTGCTCATGGTAAAGTTAATCAGCTGAAGGCAGGCAGATATGAGGCGGAAGCTTTACGGGATATTCTAGCTGATGGCGATTGTTTTGGTGGCGAAGCTATAGTTCTATCTCAGGAAACTTGGGAGGTTAGCCTAAAAGCTGTTACCCGCTGCATAGTTTTGTCTTTGCCAGTACAAGCGTTTCGGGAGTTGCTCAACCAGTCTGAAGCTTTGCAGACTCAGGTCGATCGCTTGAGAGCAATATTGAGCAAACCCCAGGATAGGTATCATCAAGCGGCGATCGCTATGTCTGCGGGTCACAGTCCGGAAACTGAGTTGCCCACAACATTTGCTGATTACGACTTGAATCCACGGGAGTATGAGTTAAGCGTCGCGCAAACCATTTTACGGGTGAATACGCGAGTTGCTGACCTCTACAATGAACCGATGAACCAGACAGAGCAGCAATTACGGTTGACTATTGAAGCGTTGCGGGAACGGCAAGAATACGAAATGCTGAATAACCCTAATTTCGGGTTGTTGCACAATGCTGATCTCAAGCAACGCATTTATACCCGCACCGGGCCACCAACTCCAGATGATTTTGATGAATTGCTGTCTCGACGGCGCAAATCCCATTTTTTCCTAGCTCATCCTCGTGCGATCGCTGCTTTTGGCCGGGAGTGTAACCGTCGTGGAATCTATTCCCCCAGCAGAGAGGTAAATGGCAAGATTGTACCTGCTTGGCGCAACTATCCGATTTTTCCTTCTAACAAAATTCCGATCACCAAGGAGGGTACTAGCTCTATTTTGGTATTCCGTGTCGGAGAAGAAAACCAAGGGGTAGTAGGTCTACACAAAACGGGTATCCCTGATGAATACCAACCCAGTTTATCTGTGCGGTTTTTGGGTATCAACGAGAAAGCGATTATTTCTTATCTTGTCACTGCCTACTACTCCACTGCCATTCTCATACCCGATGCACTTGGTATCCTAGAAAATGTCGAAATTGGCTGCTAATAATTAACAGCAGGGTAAACTTTAGCAACCGTATTGAACTAATGACCGATTTAATTTTGCGTTTTGCTGAACCTGCTGATAGCAACGTACTATTTCAATTAATTAAACAGTTGGCGGAGTATGAGAAATTATCTCATGCCGTCACAGGAGATGTTGCGGCACTCCAAGAGCATCTATTTGGTTCGCCAAAATATATCGAGGCTATCTTGGCAGAATACCAAGGACAGGCTGTAGGCTTTGCCTTATTCTTTCACAACTATTCTACTTTTCTTACCAAGCCAGGAATTTATCTGGAAGACTTGTTTGTTTTACCAGATTATCGCCGTCAAGGTATTGGTAAAGCGTTGTTAACTAAACTCGCGCAAATTGCTGTAAAGCGAAATTGTGGACGCTTAGAGTGGAGTGTCTTAGATTGGAACGAGCCAGCCCAAGCATTCTACCGTAGTATGGGAGCCAGCATTTTAGATGATTGGCGAATTTGTCGCGTCACAGGAGAAAACCTGACAATTTTAGCAGCAAAGTAATAAAAAATAGGCTAGTACAACAAGGCAAAAGTCAAAAGGAAAAAGAAAGAATAGTGATACCACAAGCCTTTTAGCAATTCCAAATGGTCTGTTTATTTCCGCCGACCTATGCTGTGGCAATCCTATTTGATTTATGAACGTTGAGAGGCTCAGATCCCCGACTTCTTAAAGAAGTCGGGGATCTTTAGTTTACAAATAATTTAGGACTGCTATAGTGGCGTGACAAGGCTAAAAAGGGTATGAAATTAGAACAAATTAACCGCCGATGAACGCGGATAAAACTAATTTATATTGCAACATTTAAGGCTTAACACGCCATTACTAGTTTTTTTCATTTCATACTTTAATATTCAGCTACCAATTACATACTGATTGTGAGTATAGCAAGAGTGCGATCGCCGATTCTGATATGAGCTTTTCTTAACTCATTAGATATGGCTATTCAAAATTATTACAGCGAAGTTTGACAGCCTGTCTTTTGACGCAGGTAATTTAATCAACTGACAATTGTGAATGATATCGTCCGCAATTAAAGTTGGTTTCAGAGAGAACACTCCATGAAAAAAATCATTTCAGTTATGCTGTTAGGCATTGCTATTTTCACATTTGCCTTCAGCAGCCCAGCATTAGCAGCAGATACCGCCAATGGAGCTAAAGTATTTAGTGCTAATTGTGCTTCTTGTCACGCAGGTGGTAAAAATTTAGTTAATGCTCAAAAGACCTTGAAAAAAGAAGATTTAGAAAAGTATGGCATGAACTCAGCAGAGGCCATTATTGCTCAAGTAACAAATGGTAAAAATGCTATGCCTGCTTTTAAAGGCCGTCTAAAACCTGACCAAATTGAAGATGTAGCTGCTTACGTACTAGAACAAGCAGACAAATCTTGGAAGTAGAGTTAGTATAGATCTCTACAAACTGCGGGGCTAATTGTCCCGCCGATTTTATTGTTGCCGAAATTGTCGCTAGTACTTATGACTAATTTTGGGCGGTTTTTATTCAGTTTGCTAGTTGTGTTTCCTCTAACTTTTGCTATTCAGTTTTTACCTACATCACCTACATTGCTTACCCAAAAAATAACAAGTGATTCGTTTCATTTAGGTGTAATACAGATGCAGCAAGGTAACTATGAGGAAGCGATAGAGCATTTTGACCAAGTAATTGAACAGCAAGGAAAAACCACTTCTGCTTACAGTAATCGCTGTCTTGCTTATCTCTATTTACAAGATTACCATCAAGCGATCGCTGATTGTACCGCAGCTATAAATTATTCCCCAAATAATCTGGAAGCGTATCTAAATCGGGGTTTAGCACATTACCGGCAAGGTAATTATATCAGTGCTATTGACGATGATAATTTAGCGATCGCTCACAAACCTCATGATTTTCGTGCCTACTATAATCGAGGCGTAGCTCATAACACCCTGGGTGATCACACATCGGCCATTAATGATTTTAATCTGGCATTAACGCAAATCCCTCAAGTAGTCAATGTATTATTTGCAGATATTTACAACGATAGGGGTTTAGCTCATTTTCATCTGCATAATTTACCCGCAGCAATGCACGACTTTAATTTAGCGATTCGTTTCAACGCTAAGGATTATCGAGCTTATTTTAACCTTGGTTGTGTGTGTGGTCGTAATGGCGACAACACAGGCGCAGTCAATCATTTTTCGGAAGTTATTCGGCTAGATCCCAGTAATGGCCAAGCTTACCTGAATCGAGGTATTGCTCAGTATTATCTAGGGTACCATCAAAGAGCGATCGCTGATTTGAACAAGGCATCTGAGTACTTTGAACACAAGAACCAAAAAGTTGCCTACGAAACAACTATAGATCTACTCCAGCGCTTGCAATACGAAATTCAACTTGCAGTTGAAGTCGCTTGAATAATTCACAAATAGGGCGAACGGCTGTTCGTCCCTACAGAAATGAGAATCATGACTCTATTTTTATAGCTTTTTATACCATAATATTTGCTTCTTTTCTCAACAATTACTTCCTGTAAATATGACAGGTTGTCGTTTGACAAGATTTTGCAATAACCGTAACAATACCCATTGGTGATAGTTTTTACTGGGTGTGAGACAAAACGTGAGAAAGAATTATTGGCTGCTAGTTGCTTTACCAAATTTGTTCATAACTTTGCCTGCTGAAGCCATTGAAATTGAAATTCAACAAACTGGCAATGAAGTAACGCCAATAACGACAAGTATTCCTGACTTAAAAGAAATTGAGTTACCTATTATTAATGCTGAATTATTAACTCAAGAAACGAGTAATGATATAGAATTTAATCCAGAAAATCAGCCAGAAGTAGAAACACAAACTGTTGAAGATGCAGATATTTCTACAGAGGTAATTGGAGAACAAGATACTTTCTCTGGCTCTACACCTGTTTATGTAATCGAAAAAGAAGAAATTCAAAAGCAGGGTGCTACTAGCGTTGCTGATGTGTTAAAAAGATTGCCTGGTTTTGCGATTAATGATGTTGGTCGTGGTGCAGATATTCACACAGGTACATATTATCGAGGCGCTTCAATTAATCAGTCTGTATTTTTGATTAATGGCAGACAGATTAATAATAATGTCAACACTTATCATGGCACAACTGATTTAAATAGTATTCCTGTGGAATCAATCGAGCGAGTAGAATTATCTAGTGGTGTCGCTTCTACTTTGTATGGTTCCTCAGCTTTTGGTGGCGTTGTGAATATCATCACCAAAGAAGGTTATGGCAAACCAAAGCTAACGGGTAGTGTGGAATATGGCTCATTCAGCTTAAATAATCAACAGACTAGTTTTGGTGGTTCAGTTGGTGCGGCTAGATATAATTTCAGTTTTGAAAGATTTTTTACCGATAACCGTTATCGTGTTCCTGTAGGCGCAGCTAACCGTGATTCTCAAGGTTTTTTATCTAATGCAGATACAGCCACAAGCAGTTATTTTGGCAACATTGGTTTAGATTTAAATTCTCGAAATACTTTGAATTTAGATGTTACCGCCCTGAGTAGCCGTCGAGGTTTAATCTTTTTTGGTTTCCCTTTACAAAGAGACCGTTTAGACCATGATGGCTTGAATATTGGTTTATCTTGGAAAACTCGTTTAGGTAATGGCGATCGCTCCAATCTCACAACTACAATTGGTTACAATCAAGACTATTTCAGTACTTATGGCCCGACAGGTAACTTTTATCGTACAGGTGCTTTAGATACACAACAGTTATCAGCCAGAGTAGACCATGAGTGGCAATTAAGCCAGAGCAATAAATTACGTTGGGGATTGGATTTAAAAAATACTAACTTAAATGGTGATGTATTCAGTAGCGACCCAAATCGCATTACTAATAATGAAACTGAAAACAGAGATTTATTAAACACAGCTCTATTTGCTGTCAATAGTTGGAATCTCAGCCAAAATTTTCAACTTGATTTAGGACTCAGACAAAGCTTTGATACAAAGTTTGGTAATTATCTCAATCCTAGTGTGGGCTTACGTTATGCCCTCACACCAACACTAGCCATGCGCGGAAGTTGGGCTGGCGGACAACGCAACCCCGGACTAGACCAGTTATATGTTTATGACACAGTGCATGGTTGGGAACCAAACCCCGATTTAGACCCAGAAACAGGCTCTAGTTGGACTGCGGGAGTCGATGTCAAATTTGCAGAAAATTTGACTGGACAGTTTACTTATTTCGGCAGCAGCATAGATAATCGTTTGGGCGTAATAGCCGGACGATGGACAAATATTGGGCTAGTAGATACCAATGGTTTAGAGGCAGCCTTACAACTAAAACTAAATTCTGGCTGGTCAACTTTTCTCAACTATACCTATACAGATGCTCAAATTAAAACAGGTACAGAAAGAGGCTTACAGTTAGGTTTGATTCCCTATTCTTTACTGCAAGGTGGTATTGGGTATCAAAATTCTGGTTGGCAAGCTAACTTGTATATGACATACAACAGTGGTGCGCGTCGAGCCTTATTTAATAGAGCCGGAGACCAAAATACAGATTTTGTCCCATCCTATTTCAACTTAGACTTTAGTGGTCGCATTCCTGTAGCGGGCAATTTAGGACTGACAGTTTATTTAGAAAACTTACTGGGTGAGCAATACGAGCGAGTGAATCGCATTTATAGTCCTGGATTTACTTTCCGTTTAGGCTTAAATTCCAGTTTGTAGATATGAGATATTCCGTCTCAATCAATTAAAATGGCTGGTATGAAAGCCAGAATCGACAATCAAGTATTATTTCTTCACCATCAAGACTTGCCAGAGTTTAAGAAAGGCGGTTCGGTGGTGAGAAATTCTTATTTTTGGGCGCTACGTTCCATTGCGGGTCGGGCTTCGCGCTATAGTGATTGGGAATATGAGTCAGAAGTTTGGTTTGCACTCAAGCGAATGCTGTTGTCATTTGCTGAGTCTGGGTATTTAGGTTACAGAGAAACTTTGTTGGAATTTCCCCTAGAGATGGGAGAAATCCCTGATGTGCTAAGAGATGTATCAACTTGGGAGTAATGCGGGAATATTCTCCAGCCTTAACAAGTAACCTTTTGCATTGGTTCAGTTTAATTTTCTCATCATTTTTTCTGGACGAATGGATGATAGTATTTTTGCTAACCACATTAGCAACATCTAATTTGTGCTAGTGAATACAAATGGCAGTTTCTCAACTTGCTGTGTCATTGTTAGGTCTGGGAAACTCTAGATTGAGAAAAGTTCTAGAATACCAAGCTTTTGTATGTCTAAATCTGCAATTACAGTCACGGTAAAATTATTCGCTGCTTATCAAGAAGCCTTTGGAATTTCAGAATTGGTCTTGGAATTTCCTGAAGCTACACCTGTAAAAGCTGTATGCGATCGCCTGATTGCAGAACGCCCAGAACTCGCTAAATGGCGTGACATCACTCGCTTTGGGATCAATTTAATCTTTGTTGAACCAGATACATTACTGCAAAATGGTGATGAAGTGGTACTGATTCCACCTGTGAGTGGCGGCTAATAAAAAAGTTAAAAAGTAAAAGGCAAAAGGCAAAAGTATGTTACTGAATACATACGTCAGTCGTCAGAATGAACGTATGTATTTTGTTTAAACAAACCCTATCATTTGCCGAGATACTTACTAACCAAGCGAATCGCATCTGTAATGTCCACATCGCCATCCCCATCTGCATCCAAAAAGCTACTCAGTATAGAATTACTACCAGATTGGGGATTTTGAGCGTTAGCACCTGATTGTAAAAAATTCAGAACTACTGGCACTATTGAAGGTAGTAATTGTTGAATAGTTCCAGTATCTAACCCAGTGCGCTGAGAAACTGTTTCAGCTACTTGTTGCTGCATCTCCCCAGAAAACAGCGAATCTACAGCTTCTGGATTAGGAGAAGTACCAGCATATTGATTTACTAAAGCTTGAGCTTCATCTGCGCCGCTGGTAGCTTGCTTTTCTTGTAAAGAAGAGCGTACATAATTGCCCACAATCCCCAAAACCGTTTGGATAGTTGAGGAATCTGCACCAGTGCGATCGCTCAGTTGTTGTAAGGTGTTGATAATATCGCCTAGTTGACCTAAACCACCTTGTTGATTGAGATTAGTAACAGCACCGAGAATTTGGTCAAACAGTCCCATAAATTTTTCTTCCTGATGAATATTTGTGCAGATTAGCTGAACTTTATCCTATTAACAACCTATCTGAAGAATTACAGTTGTTTGTTGCTAGTTTAACCCCAGGTAGAAGAATTTAACGCCTGAAATCGGTAATATCAGCCTAAAAGGTAAGTATAGATTTTATCTTACTTACTGCAAACTTGGCTTTGTTGGTGATTTGGACAAGTAGTAATTATGCGTTGGCAATTAGGTCGTCGGAGTACAAACGTCGAAGATCAGCGGGGAATGCGAGTTTCGGCTCCCGTGGTTGGTGGTGGGATTGGCGCACTACTGCTATCGCTGGTGGTGGCGCTATTAGGTGGTGATCCTAGAGTAATTTTAGAACAGAATAACTCACCTAGCGATCGCCCAGTCACGGAGTCACCGCAGACACCAGCCCAAGACCAAATGGCTGATTTTGTTTCCGTAGTGCTGGCTGATACAGAAGATACTTGGAGTGAAATATTTCAACAAAGTGGTGAAAAATACGTTGATCCGAAGTTAGTGCTGTATTCTAATGCGGTGGAATCGGCTTGTGGTTTTGCACGTTCGGCAGTAGGGCCATTTTACTGTCCGCAAGATCAAAAAGTGTATATTGACTTGAGCTTTTACCGTGATTTAAAGAATCGCTATCAAGCACCAGGAGATTTTGCTCAAGCTTATGTTATCGCCCATGAAGTTGGACATCATGTCCAGAATTTGTTGGGAATTTCCGATCAAGTGCGATCGCTACAACAACGAGCCGATCAGGTAGAAGCAAATCAGTTGTCTGTGCGCCAAGAACTCCAAGCAGATTGTTATGCGGGAGTTTGGGCAAATCACGCCGAGCGATCGCGCCAAATTCTGGAAACTGGTGATGTCGAAGAAGCCTTAAATGCTGCTAGTAGTATTGGTGATGATCGCTTACAAGAGCAAGCTAGGGGTTATGTAGTTCCAGAATCTTTTACCCACGGCAGTTCCGCCCAAAGGGTAAGCTGGTTTAAGCGAGGTATTCAAACAGGTGATCCGCAGCAATGTAATACCTTTAAAGCCGCTAATCCTTAGAGATACAAAGCCTTACTTACCACTCTCTTTTTCAATCTAGAACATAATCAAATTAACAGAAATCAAATAAAGTCAAGTGTTGGAATCAAGATGAAAAACCGTACTTTAACCGAAGTTGGTTTTTTATATGAATCCCCTAGACTAGAATAAAAACATAAGCATCACTATAAGCTGCTGAGTGTCAGTACTCAGTTAAATATAAGCAACATGGGATTCTTTGATTCTGAGATAGTTCAGCAAGAAGCAAAAGAGCTTTTTGAAGATTACCAAGCCCTAATCAAACTTGGTAACAGTTATGGCAAATTTGACCGCGAAGGCAAAAAGCTGTTTATTGACCAAATGGAAACCATGATGGATCGCTATCGCATCTTTATGAAGCGTTTCGAGCTATCAGAAGATTTTATGGCGCAAATGACAGTAGAACAGTTAAAAACCCAGTTAGGTCAGTTTGGCATAACTCCACAACAGATGTTTGATCAAATGAACTTCACCCTAGAACGGATGAAAGCCGAACTGGAAAAACAGCCCTAGAGATAATTAAGTATTTGGTATCAAAGACTTTCGTGCAGAAAGGCAAAGGCGCAGAGAAGAAACTTCCCCTCCGCGCCTGTCTACACCTGTCGTTGGCTTTTGAAAAAATGCTTTTAATTTGATTTAGGGCGAGGAAACTGAGAAGGCGATTTGAATTTTTCTACTGGTACACCTTTGAGAGCCTTAGTCATAAAATCTTTCCAAATAGGTGCTACCATACCGCCACCAGTTGCACTGCTGGCTAATTGTCTGTTGTCATCTCTACCCACCCAGACAGCAGTTGTTAATTGTGGCACAGTACCAACAAACCAAATATCTTTTTCTGATGAAGTTGTACCGGTTTTACCCGCCACTGGACGGTCAAGAGCCGCCGCTTTACCAGTTCCTGAGTTAACTACTGTTTGCATCGTATCAATAATTGCAGCAGCAGCCCAAGGATCAAGAACCAACTGAGGTTTAGGAGTATTATCTAGTAAGACATTACCACTGCTATCCGTCACACGGGCAATAATTGTTGGTGATGACTGCCACCCATAATTAGCAAAAGTAGCATAAGCACTTGCCATTTCTAATGGTGTCACACCGATCGCACCTAATGGCAACGAAGTTACAGGTTCCATCGGACTCATAATGCCTAAAGTCCGACAAGTTTCTATAACTTTAGACATCCCAACAGCTTTACCTATTTTAATTACAGGGATGTTGCGAGACTGCGCTAAGGCAGTCCGAATCGGCATCGGCCCGCGGAATGAACCATCGTAATTTCTGGGATAGTACCAACCATTACCATCTCGATAGCTCACAGGAGAGTCATCTACTGTTGAATCTGGTGTGTATTTACCAGTAGCAAAAGCTGTATAGTAAACGAATGGTTTAAAGGAAGAACCAGGCTGACGTTGAGCTTGTGTAGCTCGGTTAAACTCGCTAACTTTAGAGTCTACACCACCTACCAAGGCTTTGACAAAATGGGTGCGCGGATCAATGGCTACCAGAGCAATTTGATTTTTGTATAACCCTTGTTCAAGTAAACTGTTATGCCATTTTTTCACCGTATCTTCAGCCATAATTTGGAATTTAGCATCAACTGTAGTTTGAACTCGCATCCCACCTTTGAGTAATGCGTCACGTCCAAACTTCTTCGCTAATTCCTGAGACACAGTGTTAGAAACGTAAGGTAAAGCACTACCTTGAAAAGACCTAATTCTGCCTAGTTTAATCTCTTGCTTTAAGGCATCATCATATTCCTGCTGGGTAATCCACTTCAATTCCAGCATCCGCCCCAATACTTCTTTTTGCTTTTGTTTGGCCAGCTTCATACTCGCAAAGGGGCTAAATTCCTCTGGCGCTTGAATTAAACCTGCCATCATAGCAGATTCAGCAATAGTTAAATTTTCGGCTGACTTATCAAAGTAACTACGTGCAGCTGTTTGTACACCGTAATTATTGTGACCCCAATACACTTGATTGAGGTACATTTCTAAAATTTGGTCTTTGGTAAGAATTTGCTCTAGCCGAATGGCCAAAACAGCCTCGGCTAATTTTCGAGTAATGGCGCGTTTTTGCGACAAAAACAAATTTTTGACCAACTGCATGGTGATGGTAGAACCACCTTCTTTCACACCACCTGCTACGGCGTTAACTACAATGGCACGTCCTACACCTGTAGGATTAATCCCGTGGTGAGAGTAAAAATGTCCATCTTCACTGGCTAGTACCGCCCGTTTTAAATTGGGCGAAATTCTATCTAAAGGTACAACCTCACGGTTAGCTTCCCCGTGAACACTGGCAAGCAATTTACCTTTAATGTCATAAATATAAGTCGTTTCTGATGGCAAGAAGTTACGCAGTTGTCTGACATCTGGCAAATTGCGGAAACTAATTGCTAAACCAACTAGCCCTCCAGCTACAATAGAGCTTGTCAGCATGGTTATAGATAACAAAGTACCGCCAGTTATCTGACCTACGCCTTTCAAAAACTCAAAACCAGATGAAGGCCGACGTTGTGGCTGCTTATTTTCAAGAGTCCTAGACGACACGGTGATATCACTTCCTCACTTGTAAATTTAACTGTAATTCATCGAAATGCAGCAAGGTGGTTAATTTTTTGCAATTATATTAATTTGGCAGATGAAAAAACGGACAAATTGCCAGTGAATGTAACCAACCTAACTTCTCAAATAAAAAGTGTAGTTAATAGCGAATCTCCTATTATGGCGCAAGATTTTTCTTGGCTGCATCGTGGGATAGTAGAAGTATTCCCCCAACCGACTGATATTAATAGCGAAATTGAAAGTTTAGAGAAACGCCTAGCAAATAGTAACAGACCTCTGAGGGTAAAATTGGGAATTGACCCTACGGGTGCTGATATTCACTTTGGTCATAGCATACCAGTACGAAAACTGCGAGCGTTTCAAGATGCTGGTCATACGGCAGTTCTGATTATCGGTGATTTTACGGCTCGCATTGGTGATCCTACAGGTAAATCTGAGGTGCGTCGCCAACTGACCCAAGCCGATGTGGCACAAAATGCTCAAACTTACTTAGACCAAGTGCGCCCTATTTTGGATTTTGACACACCAGGACGCTTAGAAGTGCGCTATAACTCCGAATGGCTTTCCCAGCTTAATTTAGGAAAAATTTTGGAGTTACTTTCTACCATGACGGTGGGGCAAATGTTAGCTAAGGAAGGATTTGCTGAACGTTATAAAAAAGAGAATCCGATTTTCTTGCATGAGTTCCTTTATCCGTTAATGCAGGGCTATGATTCTGTGGCCGTTGAAGCAGATGTAGAACTAGGGGGAACTGACCAAAAGTTTAACATTGCTGTGGGACGGGATTTACAACGTCATTTTGGGCAAACACCACAATTTGGTTTACTGCTACCAATTTTAATTGGTACAGATGGCGTGCAGAAAATGTCGAAGTCTTTGGGTAATTATGTCGGCTTGTCGGAACATCCAGGACAAAAATATCAGAAGTTACAAGGGGTTCCCGATAATTTGCTGGCGCAGTATTTTGAACTTCTGACTGATTTACCTTTAGATAAATTGCCAGAAAATCCGCGCGATCGCCAGATGCTGTTAGCTTGGGAAGTGGTCAAACAATACCACGGCGAACAAGCCGCAAATGAAGCCAAAGAAGCAGCTAAAAGTGGCGGTAAGGAAGGTGCTGTTCCTGAATTTTCCCTGGCAGAAATACCCCATTTTCCAGCAAAGTTGGCTTTTATACTCAACGCCACTGGCTTGTGTAAAAGTACAGGTGAAGGTCGGCGGAAAATTCAAGAAGGTGGTGTACGCTTAGATGGCGATCGCATCACCGATGTTGATATCACTTACCAGGAGCCTAGTGAGTTGTACGGACGAGTACTGCAAGTTGGTAAAAATAAGTTTGTGCGTTTAGTACCGTAAATTGGGGAGTAGGGAGTGGGGAGTAGGGAATAAAAAACTCATGACAAATGACAAAATAATCGTGGCTTTGGATGTGCCTGATTTGGAAAGTGCGATCGCTTTGGTAGACAAGTTAGAATCAGTCAGTTTTTGGAAGGTTGGTTTAGAGTTGTTTACTAGCACTGGGCCGAGAATTTTAGAAATATTAAAGTCTCGGCAAAAGCGCATCTTTCTAGATTTAAAATTTCACGATATTCCCAATACGGTGGCTGGGGCTTGTCGCAGTGCGGCGCGTTATGGTGTAGATTTACTGACAATTCATGCTACATCTGGTAGAGATGCCCTCAACGCAGCTACACAAGCAGCCCAAGAAGGTGCAACCCAAGCAGGTGTGAAACCACCTAAATTAATTGCAATTACGCTGCTGACAAGTATTTCTACTAGGCAGTTGGCTTTTGACTTAAAAATTCCTCTAGAGTTACCCGAATTTGCCCTAGAAATGGCATTGATGGCGAAAGAATCAGGACTAGATGGAGCAGTATGTTCACCACAAGAAGTGTCACAGTTGCGGCAAAACTGCGGTGATGAGTTTTTACTAGTTTGTCCTGGAGTGCGTCCAACTTGGGCAGAAAAAGGTGATCAAAAGCGATCGCTCACTCCTTCCCAAGCCATTCAAGCTGGTGCAAACTATTTAGTAATTGGTCGTCCAATCACAGCGGCGGCTGAACCTGAGTTAGCCTGGAAGCGAATTTCTGAGGAGTTAACTACAAAATAAGCAGGGGTGCAGAGTGCAGGGGGAAAATAACCGCTAACAAATGATCAATGACATTTCAAGTCAATCACCCACGAAAAAATCCCACAACCAAGCATGAAAATAGTTGCTTCCTTACTCCCCCTCATAGTTTCTACCTTCTGCCTAGTAATTGCCAATAGTCTTGACAACTCACCATTCTCACAACAACTTACTCGTTCTCTAGCCGCAGACAGCGGTGTAAAGTCTGCTTGTAGAGAAAAAAATCTGGAAACATTAACTAATGAACTTCTGCGAGATTTACCGGGCTATGCCAATCGCGCCAGTCAACGCGCTCGTCGTCGTAAAAGAAGTAGTGATACTTACAGCTATATGGTGTTAGCAGGTAGACCTGAGTTTCAACCTCTACCCTTAAATCCTGCTGGTGATGATTTAGGTGAGCAAAAAAGTTCTACAACGGGAGTTGAGCAAGTTTTTTTTACTACTTTAGAACGGCAATATATAGACAGAAAAGCAATTGAATTAGAAGAATTTCATTGGTTGTTTTTGACAAAAACTCAAAATGGTTGGCAATTGGTAATGATGTTGACTCAAACTGGTTCCTTGGCTAACAAACAACCACCCACACCACCACGAGATAGTAGCAATGGTACAGTTGCCCAAGGAATAAAAGCTTGGCTGCGAGATTGTCAGGCGGAGCGTGTGCGCGGGACAGTAAGAAATTGAGTTAAAATTCTTAGGTTTAATGTTGACTCATAACGGGTTAGTTTTCCTGCGGTAATCCGGCTAATCTGCGTTTATTCCAGATTGAGTAGGGAACACCTACAAAAGCTCCCAAAATTAGATAAGCCACCAGTGTCGGAATCACCTGCTGTTGTACATGATTCAAAATAGCAATAAACAAAGCTAAACCAAAATTGCGAGCAATACAGAAAATCGCCAAGGTAGATCGGGTATCATCATCAAATCTGCCTAAAGCGTGTCCTATTCCTAGAGAGGCAATCACCATAATTGCGATCGCTACCAGTGGTAATTCCCCAACTTTGGAAAACATTGGCAGCCCTAAGATGCACACTAAAACAACCAGCACCAAAAAGAGACTGTTAGCAATAAAAGTCAAGGGTTTAGCAACCTGTTGGGTAAATGTAGGCGCGAACTTTTGCATCAAAATACCGACACTAACAGGTAATAACTGCACCATAATCACTTGTCGGGCAACTTCTAAAATTGCCACCTTTGGTGAAATACTCGCAAATAAGGCGGTAAAAATCGCCAAAGTGATGGGAGTAACAAAAACCGCAAGTATTGCCAGAGTTAGCTGAAGACTTGCTGAGTAGTGGAAGCTGCCTCCAGCCTGTTGCGATCGCTTTGTGGTCAGAGGCGCACCCGGAGAAGCTGCAAGTATTGCCAATCCGATCATCACTGCCGATGGTAAGTTAAACAGTTTCAACAGGAGAATAACTACTAAAGGAACCAGCACAACAACCGCTAAAAGCGCACGGAATACTAAAGCAGGTTTTCGCCAGAAGGAGCGCATCTTTTCAAAAGAGAAGTTGCACCCTATGGCTAACATCAGAGAAAAAATAGTGACTTTAACGAGAACCAGTAATAAGGGATGGTGCATGGCTCCACTGATAGCGTAGCGTTAGTGAGTCCGCAAGCGTCTTGCAATTTTTAATTAATAATTTTTAATTGGAGCGTTCGCGCAGCGTCTCGTAGATAAGCGACTTGACTCTCTACTGTCGTGCCAGAATGGTACGCATTTCAGCTTCCTTATCTTGAATCAAATCTCCACTAACATCCACTATCACACTATAAATCTTGCCCGTAAACTTGAAGGGCGGTTCATAATCAGGTGTTACAGGCGCACCAGGGGCAATTCCACAAGTCACACCACTGGTCAGACCTAGTGCTAAGGGAGTAGTTACAGGGACATCGGCTTGCCCAACTAATTTCCCATCGATATAAAGTTCAGCGCAACCTGGCGTTCCTTTCCCCTTGGCTAAATCTGGTTGACCCGTGACTTTAAACTCAAAGCGCAACTGGTGACGACCTTCCGGCACAGATGACCCAGACTCGACATGATAGAGCGATCGCGCTACATAATTATGAACCCAGTGCAGTTTGCCATCTTTGACATAGAAGGAGTAGCCACTATCATTACCTCCATGAGCCAGTAATACTCCTTCTGCGCCACCTGTGGGAATTTCCACATCAGCCGTAATACTGTGAGAACGATTAAGCAACTTGACGGCACTATTGGCTGGGATTGCCTGAGTATCAGGATAGTAAGTATAGCGGCTACGATTGACGGCAATCTGAGGACGTTCTTCTGCAAATCGTTGTACGCCTCTGCCATCCACAGGCAACACATTGTATTTACCCGCCTCTACGTACCAAGTGGCAATCATTTCAATTAATTTAGGGCGATTATCAGCCGCAATATTATGATTTTCCGAAAAATCTGAGGCGACGTGATACAGTTCCCAATGATGAGTATCCAAATCCGTCAGAGTTTCTGCCGAAATCGCCTCACCAAAAAACTGACCTGCTTCTGCAAATGAGGGGCCAGGCCAAGGACAAACCGCCCGCCAACCATCATAGTAAAGAGAACGATGTCCCATCATCTCGAAATATTGGGTCAGGTGCTTAGTAGGTACGGTACTATGATTAAAAGTATGGGCAAAGCTGACACCTTCAATGGGAGATTGAGTAACACCCTTAATCGTTGTTGGTGGTTCAATTTCCAGTAATTCCAGCACAGTCGGTACTAGGTCAATAGCATGAGCGTACTGAGTACGGATTTCACCTTTTGCCTCAATGCCTTGATTCCAATGGACTATTAAGGGATCACTGATTCCACCCCGATAAGTTTCCCGTTTCCAACGACGGAAAGGCGTATTACCTGCCCAAGTCCAACCCCAAGCATAATGGTTGAAAGTTTCTGGACTACCTAGCTTATCTAGTGCCTTGAGATTTTCCTCTAGGGATTCTGGTACATTGTTAAAAAAGAGGTTCTCATTAACTGAACCAGTTGGCCCCCCTTCAGAACTTGCCCCATTGTCCGAAATCACCATAATTACAGTATTCTCGAACTCACCAATAGATTTAAGAAAATCGAGTAAGCGACCGATATGGTGGTCAGTGTGAGTTAAAAAGCCAGCATATACTTCCATCATCCGAGCATAGAGCCGTTTTTCTGCGGCTGAGAGGGAATCCCAGTGCGGGACATCGGGATCATGGCGGGAGAGTTCAGCATCTGCGGGGACAATCCCCATTTCCTGCTGACGGGCAAAAACCTTTTCCCTGTAAGCTTCCCAGCCATCATCAAACTGTCCGGCGTAGGCATCAGCCCATTCTTTCGGCACATGATGGGGGGCGTGCATCGCACCAGGACAGAAATACATGAAAAAGGGTTTATTGGGGGCAACCTGCTTGGCATCAGCGATAAAGCTAATTGCCTTGTCTGCCAAGTCTGCGGTTAAATGGTAGCCTTCTGCGGGGGTCTTTTCTGGCTTAACGGTGTGGTTGTCATAAACCAAATCTGGATAATACTGGTGGGTTTCTCCGCCCAGAAAACCATAAAAACGTTCAAAACCGCGACCGAGAGGCCAACGGTCATAGGGGCCAGCCGCAGATAGCTGGTTTGAGGGGGTTAAATGCCATTTCCCGATCGCATAGGTGTTATAACCCTTCTGTAGTAATATCTCCGAGAGAAACCCATTCTCAAAGGGAATATTCCCATTACTACCTGGATAACCGGTAGAACCTTCTGTGATGCAGGACATGGCGTTGGAATGGTGATTGCGCCCAGTGAGAAGGCAAGAACGGGTGGGTGAACACAACGCCGTCGTGTGTAGATTGTTGTAGCGCAAACCATTGGCGGCTAGTGCGTCTAGGTTGGGTGTTTTGATGGGACTTCCGTAACATCCAAATTGCCCAAAGCCTGTATCATCGAAAACGATAAATAGGACGTTGGGTGTACCTTCTTTAGATCGCAACGGTTCTGGCCAAGCTGGACTAGATTTATCAACTGTCCGACCGATGACACCGGGGAAAGTATTTCCTGGTTTGTATTCACGCAGAGACATAAATCAGACCTCTTGAGAATATGTAATTTTTAACAAAAGCCCCGAAATTCTATGTCCTCTTTAGGAGAGGTTAATTTATAAATTCATTGCCCTAATTAGCACACCAATAAAACTAACTAAGCCAATTATGAGTAAAGCCACTCCGATAATTTCCGCACTGTGAGAAGTTTCATAGGTATAGTGATTATTTTGGATTTGTTTAAGTAACCGATGGTGTTCTCTCAACCCTAAAACCATTGCCAACATTCCCGTACCAATGAAAGACAACCCCACAATCACCGAAAATCTGACTGGGTTAAGATGATGACTAAGACGAGTATTTTCAATCGCTCTGACAATGGTAGGGATACCAAAACCAAAACCAATCAACGAAAGACAGGTGCGTATCCACGCCATTAATGTGCGGTCTGCTGCTGCCCGACTGCGGTATTTAGCTAGTTCTGTCCGATCTGCTGCTAAGTCATTGGTAGATAACTTTTCAGGTGTTTCTGAGTTTATGGGTAGCTGACTCATTAGAACCGCACAGGTAAAGCATCAAATCCCTTAAAAACTAAGGTACTACGACGGGGAACGGGGGGTCTTGTCGAATCAAACTGAAGATTTGGAAACCGCTTCAGCAAAGTAGAGAAGCAAATATTTAATTCCATCCGAGCCAAAACTGCACCTAGACAAAAATGGATACCAGGGCCAAACCCTAAATGTTCATTAGGCGATCGCTCAATGTCAAAATTGTCTGGTAAAGGAAATTTTGCTGGGTCGTGATTAGCTGCTGCTAATCCCAATGCAATCACACTACCTGCGGGAATTTTTTGACCACCAATTTCTATATTTTCTTTGGCAATGCGAAATACAAAGGACACCGAACTGTCATAGCGGATGATTTCTTCAATCGCTGATGAGATAAGGGCGGGATTATCCTTGAGTTTCTGTAGCTGTTGGGGATGATTGAGCAAAGCTGATACCCCATTGGGGATTAAATCAGTAGTAGTTGAACGGCCAGCATTGAGAATGAGAATGCACAGGGAAGGTAATTCTGCAAAATCCAGGTTTTGCTCTGTGTAAGCCATTGTCAGCAAGCTAATCATATCTGTTCCTGGTTTTTGACGGCGTTCAGCTACGAGTTGGTTAATGAAAGCCGTGAATTGAGCAGCACTAGTATCAGCTTTCCGCGCCAATTCTTCTATGTTCTTAGATGGAGCACCCCAGAAAGAACTGGTATCCGTTGCCCACTTAATTAGGTTAGCGCGATCGCTTTCTGGTACACCAAAAATCTTGGCGATAATTAAGCTAGGTAAGGGTACAGATAGGTCAGAGACAATATCCATATAACCCTGATGTTGCACTTGATCTAATAAGGTATCAGTCGTTTTTTGAATAATGCTCCGCCAGCTTTCTAAAGCACGGGTTGTAAAGCCTTGATTCGCTAGTTTTCGCATCCGCGAGTGATCAGGTGGATCTTTTTCAATCATCGAGTTACCCGTCAGTTGCAAAAAGTTTTGAATCAAACTGACATCTAGATTACCCAATTGCTGAATAAACAAAGTCCGTCGGTCAGAACTAAGCCGTTCATCTCGCAAGGCAGCTTCTACATCTTGATATCGAGTTAAAATCCAGTAGCCCAAAGATGCTTCATAGTGAACTGGATCTTCTTCGCGGATACGTTTGTACAATGGATAGGGATTAGCAATTATTTCTGGTGCAAATAAGTCATAAGTTAAGGACTGATTGCGTTTTGCTAAAGTACTTTGATTATCTTCTCCATTTAATCCTAAATGCTCTGGGGGAATTAATAGGGTAATAGGTGTATGCATAATTAGTAGGAGATGACTATGTTTGCGGAGTAGGATTTATAGCGTTGCATAAGTATGGGATGAATTGGTCGTTGAAACCGTTGGAAATACGTTCAAAATTGGGCGAAATCATCCCATGATATGGCTAACGCCAAGCTGCGCTAACAGTAACGCCGTGATTTATTTAAGCATTTTGAATTTTTTCCATGCCCAAAAGTCTTTCAACGAAACTATGAATGGTTTTCTCCTAAATTTAGAGTTGGTGATCCCCCCAGAGTAAAAGTTTGATAAATAATTTATCTCTGCCGAACAAAAGATATATTTGCTATACAATTTCTACTTATGGAATGATTTGGGCAAAACTTTTTTATAGTAGTCTTTACTCGATGTGCGACTTATGAGTAAAGAACGCCTGCAAAAGCTCCCAAAATCACATAAGCCACCAGCGTTAATATCACCTGCTGTTGTACATGATTCAAAATAGCGATAAACAAAGCTAAACCAAAATTGCGAGCAGTACAGAAAATCGCCAAGCTAGAACGCGTATCATCATCGAGTCTGCCTAAAGCTTGTCTAATTCCTAGAGAGGCAATCACCATAATTGCGATCGCATTTTCTATAAATGGAGTTGCAGAAATAGATTTTGCTTTCGCATTTATTATTTTGGCGATCGCGTTTTCTATTAATGAATCAATTTTTCCTAAGTCAGTTTCTCTATTAAATTTTCACTTCCAATTACTTTGTATTTTAGGGCAGGCAAAATGCCTACCCTAAAAGAATCATCGCTTATCTGTCTACAGATCCCATGATTACGTCAATACTACCGAGAATCACCACAACATCTGCAACTTTCATACCCCGCAATAAATGAGGCAGAATTTGTAAGTTGTTGAAATCTGCTGGGCGAATTTTCCAGCGCCAAGGGAAGACATTATCATCACCAACGAGATAAATGCCTAATTCACCTTTACCGCTTTCGACACGGGCATAAATTTCACCTGCGGGCATTTTAAAAGTGGGGGAAACTTTCTTGCCAATAAACTGGTAATCAAAAGCATCCCACTCGGATTTTTTGCCAGCAGCTAGGCGTTTAGCTTCTAGGTTTTCGTAGGGGCCGCCGGGTAGTCCTTTGATGGCTTGCTTGATAATTTTCACGGATTCGCGCATTTCTCGCATCCGCACCATGTAACGGGCTAAACAATCACCAGTAGTTTCCCACTGAACGTCCCAGTCAAAATCGTCATAGCACTCGTAATGGTCAACTTTACGCAAATCCCACTTCACGCCAGAAGCGCGTAACATAGGGCCAGACAGCCCCCAGTTAATTGCTTCTTCGCGGGTAATTGTGCCAATACCTTCAATACGACGGCGGAAGATGGGGTTATTGGTAACTAACTTTTCGTATTCATCAACTACAGGTAAAAAGTAGTCACAAAATTCGAGACACTTATCTACCCAACCATAAGGCAAATCAGCAGCTACACCACCAACGCGGAAGTAGTTGTTATTTACCATCCGGTAGCCTGTAGCCGCTTCCCACAAATCGTAAATCATCTCCCGTTCTCGGAACTGATAGAAGAAGGGAGTTTGTGCGCCCACGTCAGCCAGGAACGGGCCGAACCACAGCAAGTGGTTGGCGATGCGATTTAGTTCTAGCATAATGACGCGGATGTAGCTGGCGCGTTTTGGTACAGCCACACCAGCTAACTTTTCTGGGGCGTTAACAGTAACAGCTTCGTTAAACATTCCCGCTGCATAGTCCCATCGACTAACGTAGGGGACGTACATAACAGTGGTGCGGTTCTCGGCAATTTTTTCCATACCTCGGTGTAGGTAGCCGATGACCGGTTCACAATCAATGACATCCTCGCCATCCAATGTGACAATTAGCCTCAGAACCCCGTGCATTGAGGGGTGGTGTGGCCCCATATTCAGCACCATTGGTTCAGTACGGGTTTCTAGTCTTGCCATAAATTCCGTGTTCTCCCATGATCAAAAGTTGAATGGAACCGCGTAGATGCCAACCAGACCGATAAAATCGTGTCTGCCAAAATTAAGTTTGTAGGGGCAATAACTTGAGGGTAAACCCTACATCCATTGCCAATACAGAAGTTTGTTGGAGAAGAGGTGGCAGCAGAGGGATTTTATGATGTTTCTTTTTGTTTCACTTCTTCAACTATTATATGGAGCTTGAGATGCCGGAAATTCAGGCATCGGAATTTTTTCAACTCTGTGTTAGCAAATCGAAAAATTTTTCTCCTCAAGTGCGATCGCAAAGCTTCATCTATTTTAAGTACAAGCACAGTAGCTTTTAAAGCAATGTTGTACTTAGAATAATCCTAGGGGTCATCTTATAGGAGAGCTTGGTAATTTACTGAATTTAACTAATTTTTCATAATCCAAAATGTTCTGTTGTAAATCTGTCTCTGTATATTTCTATCAGTTTTAACTGCAAGTTGATACTCAAAAAACTGATATGAGGCATTAAGAAGATACATGATTGTGATAATTGCTGGAGCAATGGGAATAATTAAATAAGAAGCTCTTCCATAACTAGCGAAGATTTTATTAAAAATTTTGTCCCTTTAAAATTAAAAATCAATGGCACACCTTACAGAATATCCAATTAAAGCCACGCTCCATGAAGGAATTCAAACTATTATCTATCGCACTCAAATACCAGAAACTCAACAACAAGTTATTCTCAAGTTACTAAAAAATGAATATCCTAAATTGGAAGCTTTTACTCGCTTAAAAAATGAGTATTTAATTCAGCAAAATCTAGATTCTCCTTATATTATTAAGGCTATCTGTTTAGAGAATTTTGAGCATCGTGTAGGACTAATATTAGAGGATTTTGGTGGGCAGTCTCTAGCACAAATTCTTAAAAATAAAGAACTTGAATTAACTCAATCTTTAAAAATCAGTATTCAATTAACTAAAGCTTTAGATTATCTTCATCAACACCAAATTATTCATAAAGATATTAAACCTAGTAATATCATTATTAACTCGCAAACAAATTTAGTTAAACTTGCTGACTTTGGTATAGCCTCGCGTTTAAATAAAGAAACTCCCCAATTTACTAATCCTAACTGTGTTGAAGGGACACTCGCCTATATGTCCCCTGAACAAACAGGGAGAATGAATCGCATTCTTGACTATCGGAGTGATTTTTATTCTCTGGGTGTAACTTTATATGAAATGCTCACTCAGCAAATACCTTTTTTCAGCCCAGATCCCCTGGAAGTTGTTTACCGACATATTGCAGTTACAGCAATCAATCCTCAGTCTTTAAATCCCAACATTCCCACCGCAGTTTCAGAAATCGTCATGAAACTGATGTCCAAAAATGCTGAAGATCGGTATCAAAGTGCAACAGGATTATTAGTTGATTTAGAAACTTGTCTGGAAGAATTAGAAAGTAGAGGAGAAATTACTAACTTTATTCCAGGTCGTTTAGATGTTTTAAGTCAGTTATTAATCCCGCAAAAGTTATATGGACGAGAAGCACAAGTCAATGAACTTTTAGCTGCGTTTGAGCGAGTTAATTCTGGAACTAGCGAAATTATGCTAGTTTCTGGGTATTCTGGTATTGGCAAATCTGCGTTAGTTAATGAAGTTAATAAACCAATTACCCAACGTCAAGGTTACTTTATTTCTGGGAAATTCGACCAATTAAAGCGGAATGTTCCCTACGCTTCATTAATTCAGGCTTTTACTTATTTAGTGCGCTGTTTATTGACTGAAAATCAGGAAAAAATAGCAACATGGAAAACCAAAATATTAGCAGCATTAGGTAGTAATGGAAAGGTTATTACTGATGTTATTCCTGAAATTGAATTAATTATTGGCAAACAACCAGAAGTTCCAGAACTAGGAGCAACAGAATCTCAAAATCGCTTTCATCGTGTTTTTGAAGATTTCATCCAAGTTTTTACTCAAAAAGAACATCCATTAGTTATCTTTTTAGATGATTTACAATGGGCAGATTCTGCCACTTTAAACTTAATTAAACTGCTCACGACTAACTCTAAAAGCCAATATTTGTTATTTATCGGTGCATATAGAGATAATGAAGTCAGCCCCACTCATCCTTTAATTCAAACAATTGAAGAAATTCAGCTTACTGGCACAATTGTTAATAATCTTGTTCTACAGCTTTTAGATTTAAATCATGTTAATCAACTGATTGCTGAGACTTTGCAAGCAAGTCGCCATACCCAAGAGAGAGATGTAAAGTCTACAGCTTTTGAACAGCAAATTAGCCAATTAGCCGAATTAATTTTTAATAAAACAGGCGGTAATCCCTTCTTTTTAACCCAATTGCTACAAGTACTTTATCAAGAATACTTGTTGAGCTTTGATTTTAATAGTCAACAATGGCAGTGGAATTTAAAAAAAATCCAATCAATTGGCATCATTGATAAAAATGTAGTGGAACTGGTTGCCAGTCGTCTAGAAAAACTACCTCAAGTCACCCAAGAAGTTTTGAAATTAGCAGCTTGTGTAGGCGATAGATTTAGTCTAGATGTACTGACAATCATCAATGAAAAATCCCCATCAACGACAGCCAATGAATTATATCCTGCTTTACAAGCTGGGTTAATTCTGCCTTTAAACGAAAATTATCGTATTCCTTTAGTTTTTAATCAAGAAGAAGCGGTCAAGTTAAAATTTGAGACTGCCAAAATCAGTTATAAATTTTTACACGATAGAGTACAACAAGCTGCCTATTCATTAATTCCCGAATCGCAAAAGCAAGCGACTCATTTAAAAATAGGTCAATTGCTTGTCCAAAATACTCCCAAAGAGGAAATAGAAGCGAATATTTTTGATATTGTCAACCAATTAAATGTAGGCGTTAATTCGTTAATTGACCAATCACCAAAAACGGAATTGGCAAACTTGAATTTAATTGCCGGACGTAAGGCAAAAGCATCGACAGCTTATGAAGCTGCTTTAAAATATTATAAAATTGGGATAGAACTTTTAAGTGTAGATGCTTGGCACACTGAATATAACTTAGCAATAAGTTTATATGAAGGCGGTGCTGAAGTTGCTTATCTTGGGGGCAATTTTGCCCAGATGCAGCAATGGGCGAATGTAGTGCTACTAGAGGGTCAAACCTTACTAGAGAAAGTGAAGGTATATGAAGTACAAATTATTGCCTCGATTATCCAAGGTCAACAATTAAAAGCCATTCAGACAGCATTATCAGTGCTGCAATTACTAGGAATTAAAATTCCCGATAAACCAACAGCAGTTGAGTATGAACAAAGGATAGAGGAGATTACAGCTAATTTACAAGAAAGAGCGATCGCAGATTTAATCAACTTACCATTAATGACCGATCTGCAAAAGATAGCAGCAATGAGAATTCTGATGGGAGTTCTCCCTGCGGCTTTCCAAACTGCGCCTGAGTTAATGCCTCTCATTGCCTATGAAATGGTGATTTTATCTTTAAAATATGGCAATACATCTGTTTCTGCATACGGTTATAGCTTATATGGATTACTGCTTTGCGGAGTCCAAGGGAAAATTGATGTTGGCTATGGATTTGGTAAACTGGCATTAAATTTAGTCTCGCAATTTAATTCTGAAGAACTAAAAGCGAAAATTCTCACAGTTGTTAGTGCTCATGTTATGCACTGGCAAGAGCATATTCAAGAGACATTCATCACCGCTAAACAAGGATATGCTAGTGGTTTAGAAACCGGGGATTTAGAATATGCTGGGTATTGTGGATATATCTATCCTTATCATTCATTTTGGTTAGGTAAAGAACTCTGGATTTTAGAAAAAGAACTGGCAGCTTATTGTGAATCACTGAAAAAAATCCAGCAACAAGTTGCCTTAACTTGGAACTCAATATATTTGCAAACAGTATTAAATTTGAAGGGCAGTCCAGAGAATGTTTGCTGTTTAATGGGTGAAGCTTACGATGAACGAGTGATGTTACCAGTGCATCAGCAGGTGAATGACTTGTACACGATGAACCACCTGTTTATTAATAAGTTGATGCTGGCTTATATGTTCGGTGAACATCAGCAAGCTGTAGAATATGCAGCAATGACAGAAAAATCTTTAGGCGGCGTTACGGGGCTATTTGTTGTTCCCTTATTTTATTTTTATGATTCTTTAGCACAACTGGCCAATTATCATACAGCTTTAGAATCTACGCAGCCAGAAATTTTAGAAAAAGTCCGAAATAATCAGCGAAAAATGGAACTTTGGGCGAATCATGCACCCATGAATCACCTACATAAATTTTATTTAGTTGAGGCAGAAATATATAGAGTTTTGCAGCGCCACCTAGAGGCGATGGATTACTATGAGCTTGCAATTCAAGCATCACAAGCTCATGGTTATCTCTTAGATGAAGCTTTAGCATACCAGTTAGCTGGAGAATTTTATCAGTCTTTAGGGAAAGAATTAATCCAGCAAGCTTATATCACTAAAGCTTATTATGCCTGTATTCGTTGGGGTGCGATCGCCAAAGTTAAATACTTAGAAGTAAAATATCCTTTTTTAGTTAAACAAACCACTAATACCGAAACTTTTACGTTCAAACCAGATATCACTCACATGACAACTACCACTACTACCAGTAGTGGTTTAAGTGATTTCTTGGACTTAAATACTTTTGTTAAAGTTTCTCAAGCAATCACCAATGAAATTGTTTTAGAAAATTTGTTGGGTAAGTTAATCAAAATTTTGTTAGAAAATGCTGCTGCCCAAAAAGCCGTATTACTACTAGTAAAAGAAAATCAGCTATATATCGAAGCTGCGGGTAATGCTGTAGATGAGATAGCCACAGTTTTACACTCAATGCCTGTTGAGGGTTATCAAGATTTACCTGTGTCTGTGATTAATTATGTTTTCCGCACTCAGGAAAACTTGATATTAAATGATGCGATCGCTACTGAGCCTTTTAACCTAGATAGATATATCCAAGCATCAAAATCTAAATCATTACTTTGTTTGCCAATTATCTATCAATCAAAACTCACTGGGATTATTTATTTAGAAAATCAACTGTCAACTGGGGCATTTATTCCCGAAAGAGTGCAAGTATTAAAAGTCTTGATTTCTCAAATGGCGATCGCTATTGAAAATGCTCGATTATATGCTAACGAACAAGATAAGTCTCGACAATTATCCCACTCTTTACAAGACTTACAGGCGGCACAATTACAAATTATCCAAAGTGAAAAGATGTCATCTTTAGGCAATTTAGTTGCCGGAGTAGCACACGAAATTAACAATCCATTGAGCTTTATTTCCGGTAATCTTGACTTAGCCAAAGATGCTGTAAATGATTTAATTGACTACCTGCAACTTTATCAGGCAAACTTTCCTAGCCCTGGAGATGAAATTGCTGATAAAGCTGAAGAAATAGATATAGATATCCTGTTAGATGAATTACCCAAAATGATTGATGGGATGAAAACAGGTACAAAACGAATTAGGGAAATTAGTACTTCACTGCGTACTTTTTCACGCGCCGATACTAAATCTAAAGTATCAGCGAATATCCATGATGGGATTAACAGTACCTTGATGATTTTACAACATCGCTTAAAAGCTAATTCTGATCATCCTGGTGTCCAAGTTATTAAAGAGTATGGCAATATTCCCTTGGTAGAATGTTACCTAGGACAGCTGAATCAAGTCTTTATGAATATCTTGGCTAATGCCATTGATGCTTTAGAAGAAGCTTACTCTGCCCATAAAATGTCTGATAATTCAGCAGATATTAATAACATAATTACTATTAAAACAGAAGTAGATCATCTTAATCAATATGTAGTAATTAAAATTAAAGATAATGCACAAGGTATGCCAGAAGAAGTTAAAGCATGTATTTTTGACCATTTATTTACTACTAAAACTGTTGGTAAAGGCACAGGATTAGGTCTATCTATAAGTCGGCAAATCATTGTTGATAATCATGGTGGTAGTTTAAATTGTGAGTCTGTTTTAGGAGCAGGTACAGAATTTATAATTTCTATTCCTATCTCTTGTTGAGTATTAACTATTGATAATTATTTAATCTATATACCCGTTTTCTTCAAGGAGACGGGTATTATATTTTCATATTTATTTTATAAATTTTTTATAAACTAAAAGTAGTTATACCGAAATATTTTCAAATGAGAATAATAGCCTTGAGACTATTTTTATCACTACAAATTAGTTGGAATCCTCAGTTACATCTAATATATAAACTGTTATTAATATTTATATGCCCAAAAGTTATTAAATAAATCTTGAGGGATAAGTTTTCACTGGTGAAATAAAAAAAGTTTAGCTATTTGTAATTTCAATTAGTTAAATAGTTCCCTGTCTCCAGTAATAAATCATAACGAAATTCCAGACATAAACTTTAGATATCAAAAGTTAATTCCATGAAAAAAAGCAGAGAAATTAAGCAAGTAGCATCAAATCTATTTTCATTACTTGTAAAGCGGTTAAGCTTGATTTTACTGGCTGGTGTGATGGTTCTGCTAGTGGGAAGTAAGTTTGATGCAGTAAGTGCATCACAACCGAATGCAGAATCTGAAATTGAAAGTTTGGCAGTTTGTTACGCATTAGGAACTGATGCTATTGGTCGCGGAAATTTGCAAGAAGGTATAAATACTTACCAAAAATGTTTTACTTCAGATGCTAAAATAACAGCAATTTTTCCCAATGGCGCTCAGGCAACATTTATTGGTGCAGTTAATTGGGCTAATTTTGTCTCTTCAGTATTTCAAGGTAATGGATATACGGCTACTCAACATTTGTTGGGTAGTTTCGATATAAATGTCAACAATAATACAGCAACCATGTCCTCTTACCTTCATGCAACCCATAAGCTTTCCGATACCAGCATTGACGTTGCGAATGGTACCTATGTAGATAAAGTTGTCATTCAAAATGGTAAATGGAAAATTAAGGAACGTGTTCTGACACTGATTGATTTCTTAAATCTTTCTTCTCCTGGTTCTTCTGAAGCGGAGGTTTCTTCAGCCGCTAGAAGTAGTAATTCTGTTTCTAATACTTCCTCTGATGATTCTGATTCTAATAATTCCAAAAAACCACATAAACCACATGTTGCTGGTTATATGTAAGAAGGTTACACAGAGTTTAATTTGGGCTTAGTCAAAAGTTAGGACAGGTATTTTACCTGTCCTAAAAAGTATCAACTCAGAGCATTATATATTTACGTAGAATGGCACAAAGAATAAATGACTTCAGACTTCTGCATTTTTACGTAAGTCAAGCAGATATTATGTCAGCTATATTGCAAATTGAACGAGCTAGTAAACATCTATGGCTTTCGATCAACAGCGTTTTGATAAGCTAATTCAGAGATTAGAAATTTTTGCTAGTCAACAGCCGCCTATTTATAGATTGCAAGTTGCGTTTTTGGCTGTGTTGGGCTACGCCTATATATTTCTTATTTTAGCAGTAACAGTAGGATTGCTGGTAGGTATTATTTGGTTAATGCTTACTACTAAATCATCATTTGGCACTTCAGCACTGAAAGCTGTGATTGTTTTGGTAGCGATCGCTATTATACTGGTGCGATCGCTTTGGGTATCATTTCCCCCACCCACGGGGTTAGCATTACGTCGCAAAGATGTACCTAGCCTATTTTGCTTAGTTGATGATATCTCCTCAAAACTCAAGGCTCCACGATTTCATCACATCTTACTGACAACAGATTTTAACGCCAGCGTCGTCCAAAGACCACGTTTAGGTTTATTTGGCTGGTATCAAAATTACCTGATTGTGGGCTTGCCATTGATGTTAGCATTGCCTCCTGAACAATTTCGGGCGGTTTTAGCCCATGAGATGGGACATATTTCGGGAAATCACAGTCGTTTTGCAGCTTGGATTTATCGTCAACGTCTAACTTGGTATCGTATTGAAGAAGGACTAGGAAAAGGTGGCAATGAATCATCATGGTTCATATTTAAACAATTTTTGCAGTGGTACATTCCATTTTTTTATGCGTATTCTTTTGTGTTAGCACGGTTGAATGAATACGAAGCTGATAAATGTGCTGTTGAAATAGCAGGAATAGAACACTCTGCTAAAACTCTGATGAACGTGGAAGTAAAAGCTAGATTTTTAGAAAATTATTTTTGGTCTGATATTTATCAGCAAGTACAGACAGATATTGAACCACCAAAAACCAGTTATACAGCGATGCAAACAGCTTTGGCTCAGGGAGTACCGCTGAAAGAAGCCAGTATTTATTTAACTCAAGCACTTGCAAAAAAAACTAATAATGCAGATACTCATCCTTGCCTAACAGATAGATTAAAAGCTTTGGGTTGTATCCCTAGCATTCAGGAAGAATTAGCGGTATCTGCACCAGTCAGACTCAGTGCGGCTCATGAATTTCTAGGGACTTCCTTAGAAAAATTTAGAGCTGATTTTAGTCAAACTTGGTATGAGAAAGTAGCAACACCTTGGCGACAAAAATATGCAGAAGTTCAGCAATCATTAGCTTTATTAGAAAAGTTGAATGCTAAAGCTGAGAGACAACAGCTATCTTTGGGAGAAGCGACTACAAGAGCTTTGCTCACATTTGAGTTAGACGGTGAAGAAGCTGTTATACCGTTATTACGAGAAGTTATTAATTTAGATCATAACCATGCTTCCGCTAATTATTTACTAGGACAAATATTATTAAAACAAGAAGATGCCAGCGGCATCGAACATATTGAAAGAGCGATCGCTCAAGATATAGACATAGGAATTGACGGTTATCAGATAATTTTTTCGTTCCTGAAAAAACAACGACAAGATGATCGGGCTGAACTATATCAAGAGCGTGCCGAAAAGCATTATGATTTAATATTGCGAGGTCAAAAAGAACGTTCTAGTCTACAGACAAATGATGAGTTTAAAGCTCATGATATTTCAGAAGCAGAGATAAATAAGCTGCGTCAGCAATTATCTCGTTATCCACATATCACAACTGCTTACTTAACGCAAAAAGTTGTGCAGTATTTCCCAGAAAAACCACTTTATATTTTGGCTGTAATGCGAAGTTTTAGCTTTTGGGAAAATAATCATGATGCTGATAACGCACAACTGGTTGATGCTCTGTTAAAAGAAGTTGAATTACCAGGGGGAGTATTTTGCTTTATTTTGAACAGTAATCTCAATTTTGAGAAGAAATTCAAACAAATACCAGATGCAACTATTTACCAACAGAAAATAAAAAAATGATAGCTTTGATTCTTCATATCTCTGCGTGCAGTCAATTTCTATCCAGATTCAAATAGATAATAAATCTGTGTGGTAATATTGTAGGGAAATTCTATTTTATTTGTGAGAATATTTTTAACGAACTGCAACGAGCGCAGAGGGCGCTAAGATAAAGTTTCACAAATTATTTAGAACTACTACAGATTTTTTTCTAAGTCTAATGAATTCTGACTCTTCCCCATCGCTAATTATTGACGAACAGATATTTTATCATCTACCTGTGTTACCGCAAGAAGTAATTGCAGGTTTAGCAGTGTCTGGGAAAGGTCATTATCTGGATACAACTGTAGGTGGTGGTGGTCACAGTCGCTTGATTTTGCAAACTGCGCCGGATATACAGTTAACGGCTATTGACCAAGATGAGGATGCTTTAGCCGCAGCTAAAAAAGAATTAGCGGAGTTTGGCGATCGCGTAAAATTTATTCAAAGTAATTTTGCTGCTTATCCGTTTCCCGCAGGGACTTTTAACGGTATTCTCGCCGATTTAGGAGTGAGTTCTTATCAGTTAGATACTCCAGAAAGGGGTTTTAGCTTTCGCCATACTGCAAGTTTAGATATGCGGATGGATAAGCAGGGTTTACTAAGTGCGGCTGATGTGATTAATGAGTGGGATGAAAGGGAACTTGCGGATATTTTCTTTAAATACGGTGAAGAACGATTATCTCGACGTATTGCTAGACGCATTGTTGAACGTCGTCCCTTTTCCACAACGACACAGTTAGCGGAAGCGATCGCCTCTGCTGTTCCCCCCAAATACCGTTATGGTAGAATTCACCCAGCGACCCGCGCCTTTCAAGCTTTGCGAATTGTCGTCAATGATGAGTTAAAGTCTTTAGAAACTTTTTTAGAAAAAGCACCAAACGCCCTAGTTCCTGGTGGGAGAATTGCTGTGATTAGTTTTCATAGTTTAGAAGACCGCTTAGTTAAGCATGGTTTACGCAATTCTCCCTTACTGCGAGTGCTTACGAAAAAGCCAATCACAGCCCAAGAATCGGAAATTGCTCATAACCCGCGATCGCGTTCTGCCAAACTGAGAATAGCAGAAAGAGTCAACTGAAGTCTGAAGTCTAAAGTCTGAAGTCTGAAAGTTTATTTTTTGAATTGATTTAGGAATAGCGAAGACAGTTAGCAAATCAGGAAATAATAAAATAAAACTTGAACAGCAAAAGATTTTTAACTCTGTTACCTGTCACCTCTTCTTTCATAACGACGACGATAGAGTAACTCTAACTGTCCGCCATACTCTTGAATGCGTGCAAGTTGGCGCTGGTAGAGTCCTCGGAAGGTGTTTGCAAACAACAGTGTAAAAATAGCCACGACTAATCCTGATGCGGTGGATACCAAAGCTTCACTAATCCCAGCAGTTACCCCGACTGTTGTTGTACCACCCACATCACCAATATTTAGCGAAGCAAAGGACGCAATTAATCCTAAAACTGTACCCAGCAAACCTAATAATGGTGCAAGACCGATAATCGTATCAAAAATGTTTTGAAAGCGTTTGAGTAAGGGTATTTCGGCTTGTGCTTCACTTTCTAGCGCCAAACGAAATTCTTCTGGTGTTGGTTCTTCTAATTCTAAAGCGGCGAGAAAAATTCGGGCGATGGGTAAGTCTGTATTTTGCTGTAATTTGTCTAAAGCACCAACCACATTATCTGAGCGATATAGCTTGAGTACTTCTTTGACAACACTATTTTGGCGATTGGTAATTCTGATCCAAAATAGAACACGTTCAATAATCAAAGCCACTGCTAACAGAGAGAACCCCAGCAGCGGCCACATAACCACGCCACCAGCGACGAATAAATTGCTAATTTGCATTTTAGTCAAGAGTCAATTGTCATTGGTCATTTGTCATTAGTTATTCTCCTCTGTACCTCTTGCTTGTATTCAGTGCATTTTGGTTACTACATCTACACCATCACTTTTGAGTATTCCATCTTCCATATAAATGATGCGATCGGCAATATCTAAAATCCGGTTGTCATGGGTAACTAGCAAAATTGTACAGCCTTGTTCCTTAGCGAGTTTCTGCATTAATTCCACAACATCACGTCCAGATTTTTTATCGAGGGCGGCTGTGGGTTCGTCTGCTAAGACAATTTTAGGATGGCTGACTAAAGCACGGGCGATCGCAACTCGTTGTTTTTGTCCCCCAGAAAGTTTCTCTGGGTAATAATTTACACGTTCGCCTAAACCAACTGTTTCGAGCATGGCGATCGCTTTGGCATCCATATTTTCATTAAGATATTCATCATGCAATTCTAAAGACATACGCACATTTTCTTTTACTGTCAGAAATGTCATCAAATTATGCGCCTGAAAAATATAGCCAATCTGACGACGTAGTACTGTTAGTTTTCTTTTACTAGCACCGCAAATTTCTTGTCCTAAAATTTTTAAACTACCTTCTTGGGCAGAACGTAGTCCACCTAATAAAGTCAATAAGGTGGTTTTACCCGAACCAGAAGGGCCGGTCATAATTACAATTTCACCAGCATTAATCTCTAAATTAATATCAAATAAAACTTGTTTTTTTAGTCCCCCTTCCCCAAAGTAGTGATTCAATTTATGGACGGTAATCACAGGTTCTAAATTAGCAGATAAGTTAGAAGAGTTGACTGGCAGAGATTCTTGTAACATAAAATTTTAATGGTTAGAAAATATCAGCAGGATCAGCAGAACTGAGTTTACGCATAGCGATCGCCCCAGACCCTGTACACATGATGACTGTTAAAATAAACACAGTGATTGCCCGTTGTGAATTCATAAAGATGGGCAACATAGTGGCAGTGTAGGCGAGTTGATACAAACCTATAGAAAAGAAAAATGCCGGAATAAAACCTAAGAAAGCGAGAAATAATGCTTCTTGAAATAAGACTACCAACAGATAGCGATCAGTGTAACCCATTGCTTTCAGCGTCGCATATTCGGGTAAATGGTCAGAAACGTCGGAATAAAGAATTTGGTAAACAATAACGATACCAACAATAAAACCCACTCCCACACCTAAACCAAAAATAAAGCCAATACCTGTACCGTTAGACCAGTAGGATTTTTCAATTTGCGCGAATTCTTCTGGGGTTAAAACTACAACATCTTTGGGTAATCCAGCAGCTAGTTGCGCTTGTATTTTCAACGGTTCAGCATCTGGTTTAAGAGTAATTAACCCAACCTCAATGCGGTCTGGCTTCCGTTCAGGAAAGATTTGTAAAAAAGTAGAGTCACTGGTGATGACATTACCATCCGCCGCAAAAGATGCACCATTACTAAAAACGCCTTTGACGCGGATATTTTTATTGTTCAATTCCGTGTCAAACTGACCTGTTTTTTGAAAAATATCGCCCACAGCGCCATATTCTGGACGACCTGCTTGGTCAAACAGAACTTGATTTAATTGTTTGATGGGGTCTAGATTGTTTTGAATTTCGGGAAAATTAAACGCAGATTTTGCCGGGTCGATACCCCAAACTAAAATGGCGCGTTCTAACCGAGTTTCGGGATTGCGCCATTGTCCAGTGCTGATATAAACCGGATTCACTGACTGTACACCCTCATAACCTAATGTTTGGTACAGTCGCTCTCTCGAAAAACTTTTAACAGAAAACAGGGTTTGAAATTGGGGATTAATTAATACCAAATCTGCCTGTAAACTGCGATGTGGTTTAATAGCCGCATCAAACAATGCCCCTTCAAATCCCATCTGAATAAATATCAGCATATCGGCAAAGGTAATACCTGCGACTGCTATTAATAAACGAGTTCTTTCTTTTAATAATTGCCGCCATGCTAACGGCGTTTTGAGGAATATTTTCATATTTGCTCAATGTCCCAAGAATGATACTTCAGACTTTTTTTAAATTTCAATTGCTGCTTGCACTTGTAAGTTGGTGAAACCTGCAACTTTTTTACTATCTTCATGGTTGAGGCGAATTTTCACTTCTACAACTCGGCTATCTAAGTTTTCTCCGGGTTGGTTACTAAAGACGTTTTGACGGTTGACTTGTAAACCAACGTAGAAAACTTCACCGCGCAGTTCGCCGTTAAATGCTTGGCTAGTTACTACTGCTGTTTGTCCGAGTTTTACTTTGCCGATATCTGTTTGATAGACTTCTGCAACTGCAATCATCTGTTGGGTTTGAGCTAAGTCTGCAATGCCGTTATCACTCATTTTTTCGCCAACTCTGGTGTGAATCTTGAGTATTTGTCCGGTCATTGGCGCTCTGATATAAGCTGCTTGTAAGTCAGTTTGGGCGCGTTTGAGTGAAGCGATCGCATTTTCAACTTCCATTCTGGCAGCTTGCACATCCACGGGGCGGACTTCGGCAATACTGGTGAGTGTGGCTTTGGCTTCACTGACTTGCTTGTTACCAGTGGCGTTAATTCGCGCTAGGGAAACTTTCGCTTCCGCTAGTTGTCTGCTGGCTGTGGAGTTAATTCGCGCTAACACTGCTTTAGCTTCGTCTAGTTGTTGTTTTGCTGTTTCAACCAGCAAGCGTTTACTATCAAAGGCAGAGTTAGAAATTGCACCTTCGGTATATAGCGTTTGATAACGTTGATATTCGGCTTGGGCGTTGTTTAATTCTGCTTCTAGCCTTTTAATTGCTGCGGCTTGGGCGATTCTATCACCTTCCCATTGGGCTTCGATCCGGGCGATCGCTTCTCGTTGTCCAATTGAATCTCCTACAGATTGAGCTTGTAGGCGTTCAATGCTGGCTTGTTGTGCCAAAATTTCGCCAGTCTTCGCACCTGCTTTAACTTGATCAAGTTTGGCTTGAGCCACGCGTACTTGTTTTTCGGCTTGGAGTACAGCAGTTTCTAAGCGATCGCGTGAATCTAAAATTGCGACTATCTGCCCAGCTTGAACAATATCGCCTTCTTGGACACGAATTTCTTGGACGCGATCGCCATCCAAAACCAATGGTGCAGATAAGCTAATTACTTCTGCTTCTGGTTCTAGTCTGCCTAAAGCTGTGACTTTCGGTAATGATGTTGTGACAGCCGGTTCCTGAGAAGCAGTTCTTCCCATTTGCCCAAACTGGGAAATACCATAAACCACAATTCCACCAGTAATGGCGGTAGCTGCAATTATTAAACCCAGTAATTTTTTATTGGCAGGTTTCAATAGTAAATTTTGTCCCATATTCCCCTCTAAAAATGAAATCTCTAATTAACAGAACTAGTAACGTTATGTTGCAAATAAACAGTCAACATTTTTCCTAGTAAAGCGCACTGTTCAACAAAATCGATTGTTTCGTTACCACATAATTTCTCCAGAATTAACCCATTAATAAAGCTCAAGACAAAAGAGGCTAAAACCTTATCTTGAACTCCCAGAAACTTACAAGCAGCTTGCTGATAACGCTGATTAGCACCTTGAAAAACACTACTCTGATGCCGCATTTTTTTTGCATCTTGGTGCTGACAAAAATCCACCCAGACAAACGTCCATTTAATAAAATAATCTTCATTTTTTACTAGATATCTTCCTAACGCTGCCATTGCTTCTGACAGAGTTTCCTTGCCCTCTAATTCCGCCAAAGCTGCACTTACATCCTGTTGCGAAATCTCTTCTACTAGTTGTTCAAATAACGCTTCTTTACTAGAAAAGTAGTGATACAACGTCCCCGTGGAAACCCCCATTCCTTGAGCAATCTGCCGCATAGTAACGGAGCCATAACCTTTTTGGGCAAATAAATCAAAGCATTTGCACAGAAGTTCTTTGCGGTATTGGTCATGGTCAACAATCTTGGGCATGGGTCAATTTTTATTTATATCGAACGCTCGTTATTTATAATCTACTAACAAAGGTCTGCTCAGGCAAGACATTGATAAAAACAAACACTACTCCAACAAAAGTTACATTTTTCGATTTTATGTAGTGTTGTTTAACGATGAATAAGATCTTAATGCAGGCAACTTGCTGAGTTGAAGAAGACTATGGCTGTAATTGCTTAATTTATACTTGTATACACTTCTTAATTTATTCCTAAATATCAGCCCTGTCAAGGAGAAATCAAGGTGTAGTTAGACAAAAGTAATAGCGTTATAAGACTCAACAGTTGTAAAAATATAGTATGTTAGGTCATTGAATGAGACCCAACATACTGATGATTTTTAGGCTGCGTTCCTTAACGGTTAACAGTACTCATATCAGAATAGCGTTCCCCTGCGGTTACGCCTTTGGGTGCAGCAGCTTCAAGGCGATTTAAATCTTCTGTTGTCAAAGTAATCTCAGTAGCAGCGATATTTTCCTCTAAATAAACACGGCGTTTTGTACCAGGGATAGGAACAATATCTTCACCTTGGGCTAAAAGCCAGGCTAGAGCAAGTTGACTGGGTGTTACGCCTTTTTCTGTGGCGATCGCTTTTACTTGGTCAACTAATTGCAGATTTTTGTAAAAATTATCACCTTGAAAGCGCGGAGCATTTCTGCGATAGTCATCAGCGGCTAAATCATCAGGGCTAGTGATTGCGCCTGATAAAAATCCCCGCCCTAGGGGACTGTAAGCCACAAATCCAATTCCCAGTTCCCGGACAGTCGGGAGAATTTCGTCCTCTGGGTCGCGGCTCCAGAGGGAGTACTCTGTTTGTAGTGCGCTAATTGGATGGACTACCTGCGCCCGTCGGATTGTCGCAGGTGCTGCTTCCGAAAGTCCTAAATAGCGGACTTTACCTTGCTGGACTAACTCGGCCATTGCGCCTACGGTGTCTTCAATTGGCACATTAGGGTCAACCCGATGTTGATAGTATAAATCAATTACTTCAACTCCCAAGCGTTGCAGAGAAGCATCACAACATTGATGCACATATTCTGGTCTACCACTAACACCTTTCCAACCGCCATCTTCAGTCCGGACATTACCAAATTTGGTTGCTAACACTACTTGATCTCGGTGTTCTTTAATGGCTTTGCCGACTAATTTTTCATTGGTAAACGGCCCGTACATATCAGCAGTATCAAGGAAATTCAACCCAAGTTCTAAGGCTCGATGAATAGTGGCGATCGCTTCTTGTTCATCACGACCACTATAAAATTCAGACATCCCCATACAACCAAGTCCGAGTTCAGACACTGCTAATCCTTGCTTGCCGAGTTTTCTAGTTTTCACAAAAACATATCCTTCTGATTGAACAAAACACCGCTATTTAGCAGTATTTTAATCATCAAGTCATCTAGCCAAAGAAATACTTAGCCATCAATATAGGATTCATATTTGATAGTTGAAAAAAATCAGTACATTTCTATCTACCTTATTTGCTTTTTCCTCTCTACACAAGTATTTTAAGTACTCACGCTAGATTGCTATATTATCTAATTTATCGAAATGATCTAAAAATAATTCATTCAATTGCAAATAATAAATATTGCAATCATGAGACACTAAATCTAAGATGACTTGTAATAGTTTTTGCAACCTGCATTTACTATTCGAGTGGACTTTAACTACTCAATTAGTCAATCTTCATTCTAGTAGATTACCTAATTAAAAAAACAATTATGTTTGATGCAAAAATCAACTGGCTGCTGCCTGTAGCTTTAACTATAGTTAGTTTAGGGTCTAATTTACAAAGTGTAAAAGCACAGAGTCCATATAATTATTATACATTTAGTGCAGATTACACTACTTCAGTTACCATAGATCCCAGCTTTAGACCAGATTTAGGTATTGTGAGAGCAACCATTACAGGTGAAAGTATAGAACCTGTTCCTTATGGTTTGAATTTCTTTATTAGTAATACCTACGGTAAGCTAAATCCTATTGAAAACCCAGCAATTAACCGATATACTTTCAATTCTGATCCTAGGGTATTTGGTTTAGATGAAGAACCAATACTTGCTGATAGGTATTATGGCGGTACTAATGAATTATTTGGAACAGCCAGTGACAGCGCGGAAATTAACTTTGCCGAAGGTACTATCAGGGGTGGTGGTACTATAACTATTTCTGGTGGTAAAGGCTTATTCAAGAATGCTACAGGTACTATAACTTTTACTGAGGAAGACAGGCTGAACCCACCGGGAACGCCTTCTCAAGGGTTGGCTAAATTGAACTTTAATTTGCAAACTTCTCAGCCAGTTCCCGAACCAAAAGCCAGTATCACCTTCATTGGTATGGCTGTAATTGGAATTGCTTTACGAATTAAAGGCCATATTCGTCGCAAAGGTAATAGTTCACTTTTTTAAAATTGATAGACAGTCAAACAATTTTAGATTGACTACATCCACAAAAGCAAAATAATAATTCAAAATTCGGAGGGTCAAAAGTTCTGGAATATTACCGTAAATACTAGGGGTGCAACTCTTCTCTATATAAAAATATATTACGGTAATATTACTGGATAAGCAAAAAAAGTATGTTATACTATCTAAGCAGGATTACACAAAATAAAAAACCTGCATAAGCAGGCTCTTGGATTGATTTGCGCTAAATAAAGTATAGCGTTCTGTTACCATGACTAAATTAGAGTAGAACATAAAGTTAATCTACTCTTGATATATATGAGCATTTTAGTCAGCTTTTAATTGTGATATTTTTAGCCAACGAGCTTGCCTTTATCAGCCAAAGCGATCGCTAACTACAACTTTTGCCCTGTATAAATAGAGCGAACTTCACCGTTACGACGGATAATCGCTTCTCCGTTGTTGACCTCTACTAATGTCCAGCCACTAGTACCAATACTTTCTCCGATATTGATGCGGCGAGTCACACCGTCAACTTGAAATAAAGCCGCAGATTTATTACCTAACTCCAATACACCCTCTAAAGTATGACTGGGAGCAGCTTGAGCGCTGGATGCTAAGTATACTTGTTGAGTAGTTCTTGGTGACGCAGCTAAACTAGCCACTGAAGGTTGTGCAGCCCGTAGTGGTGCCACTGGTAGGGACGGAATTGGACTTGCTGATTGGCGCACTGTAATTGGTGTAGTACGCACAGCCACAGGTTTGAGATCTGTCCGCACAGCAGCCGCTAACATGTTGACACTGACAGGTTTACCTGGTTGCTTAACAGTATTTAAGGCAGTTTTGACAGCATTAGGTTGGGTTGTTTGTCTAGCATTGGCTATGGGCGGTAAAGCGATGGGAGTTCCCGGAAGCCTTGGTAGCCCGTAGCGCATAGGTGACGGCGCTTGATAAACAGGAATATAGATGCGTTCAACAACGTTGCTTGCAGAACGGTTAGGTGTAGGTGCTGTGTTGTTAGAAGTTAGGGGAGATGGCAAATTACCGATTGGTAAACTACTAACAGATGCAACGGATGTAGGACTAGAAGTTATCCTGTTGCTGATTCCGCTACGGAAAGAGGTTTGGTTTTGCTGATCGATGATGGCTAAAGAACCTAGGAGATAATCAGCTAAATCCGCCTCAACATCTGCGCGTGTAGGTAATTGCGCTCCTGACACTAAGATGTTTTGCTGGGTATATTTGCCAGTCAGAACAGAGAGAAATTCAGCGCGGAGTAAATAAATCGTACCAGCGATCGCTATCCCTACGGCAGTTCCTAAAATTACCAGTTTGCGAAAAGCAAGTCTGATTTTTTTAGGTCTTCTGATCCCGGAAGCCGTTGCTGGGGTATCAACTACAACTGTACTAGCGTGCTGGTGTCTAACTTGGGGAACGCTTTGGACGGTGCGGTTAAGAGTATTTGGTAAGACAATCTGCGGTATATTCAGTGTTTGCAGAGGCTCATAGTCTGAGTAATACCAATCGTTTACAGATGTTTCTTCTCTAGAACGCTGTGGTATGCGACCTCCATACCTAACAGTATGGGAAGATAAAGTGCCACTGCCATCTAAAATATCGTCAATATCGGCAAACAGATCATCCATCAAGCCATCAGCATAAATGTCGATTGACCAAGGCTCGTTGGTAATTAATTCTTCTGATGGCTCCGGAAAGATGAGATGGGTGTTGAATTCTTGTAACATAGGCATGATTTTGGGTTTTATTTGCCAGGATTAAGTAATGCTCTTAACACCTGGAAATCAGGGTTTTGCAAAGATATCAAACTGCCAGCCTAAACTTGACGAGTTTATTTTTATGTGGTATTAAATTCAACTGTAGTCTGGAGATGGCTAGTGATGCCAGTTTTGAATTCATGTCATCGATCATACCAATCTCCTTCCTTCTACTATACTCACGTTTGTTAAAACTTTAAGTTACGTTAACGCCGGAAAGTCTGTCTGGTGCTTTGTTTTACGCAATTCCAAATATATTAACAGTGCGTTAATATCCGCAGGATTTACACCCCCTATACGGGTAGCTTGGCCGATAGTCAGTGGTTTTACCTGATTTAATTTTTCCCGTGCTTCTTTAGAGAGGGTATCAATTTTGGCATAATCTAAATCCGCAGGTAGCTGGCGGTGTGCTTGACGGGCGGTTTGTTCAATTTGGTTTTGTTGTCTAGCGAGATAGCCAGAATATTTGATGTCAATTTCTGCGCCTTCTCTCTCAGCAGTGGTAAGGCTGGGGTTGCTTAAGCCATATCTATCTAGGTCAACATAATGAAATCCTGGTCGCCGCAGTAAGTCAGCGAGAGTAATAGAACCTTTGATTGCTTGTTGAGTATTAGTGGCGATCGCTTGGCCAATTTCCTCATGTTCTTTGATGCGGGTGGCGTATAACCGTTCTTTCTCCGCAGTAATTTGGGCTTGTTTGTTGGTGAATAATTCCCAACGGCGATCGTCAATTAAGCCAATTTCTCTACCCAAAGGCGTTAAGCGTTGGTCAGCGTTATCAGAACGCAACAGCAAGCGATACTCAGAACGACTAGTCAGCATTCGGTAAGGTTCGCGCAAGTCTTTTGTACATAAGTCATCCATCAGCGTGCCGAGATAACTTTGCTCACGCGGAAACACAATCATTTCTTGACCACGCACAAATCGTGCCGCGTTAATTCCCGCCACAATTCCTTGGGCTGCGGCTTCTTCATAGCCTGTTGTCCCGTTAATCTGCCCAGCACAAAATAACCCGGCAATCTTCTTCGTCATCATTGTGGGATAACACTGTGTAGCTGGTAAATAATCGTACTCCACAGCATAGGCTGGACGCAGCATCACACAATTTTCCAAACCAGGGAGACTCCGCAGCATAAGTAATTGTAGATTTTCTGGCAACCCAGTGGAAAAACCTTGAATATATAATTCGGGAATATCTCGTCCTTCCGGTTCAATAAAAATTTGGTGGCTTTCCTTATCCACAAACCGTACAATCTTATCTTCAATGCTGGGGCAATAACGAGGGCCTTTCGCTTCTACCCAACCACCATAAACAGGGGATAAATGTAAATTTTCTCTGATTAAACGATGGGTTTCGGCTGTGGTACGGGTCATATAACAAGGCATTTGTTCCCGTTCTACCCACGCCTGGGGGTCAAAACTAAACCAGCGAACTTCCACATCTCCCGGCTGGATTTCCATTTTACTGTAGTCCACTGATCGCTTATCTACCCGTGCAGGTGTTCCAGTTTTCAGCCTTCCAGTTTCAAAACCCAAGCGATTTAAAGTTTCTGTCAAACCCTCAGCGGCAAATTCTCCCGCGCGTCCCGCCGCCATTGATTTGTTACCCACCCAAATCTTGCCACCTAAAAAAGTCCCAGTCGTCAAAATTACTGTTTTACATTCAAACGCCACGCCAAAATAAGTTTCCACACCAACGACTTCATCGTTAGCACCCAAAACTAAATCTGTCACCATCCCTTCACGGATAGTCAAATTCTCTTGATTCTCGACAATAGCTTTCATCACAGCAGCATATTCGCGTTTGTCTGTTTGGGCGCGTAATGCCCATACTGCTGGACCCCGTGAAGAATTGAGGATACGCTTTTGCAAGTATGTGCGATCTGCAACTTTCCCAATTTCCCCCCCAAGTGCATCTATCTCATGGGTTAACTGAGATTTAGCCGGGCCACCCACCGCTGGGTTACAAGGTTGCCAAGCAATTTTATCTAAATTTAGGGTCAATAGCAGAGTCCGACAACCAAGACGAGCAGCGGCCAAAGCGGCTTCGCAACCGGAGTGACCTGCACCGACGACAATGACATCATAAGCGTCTTGGAATTCAATGGAATTGTGCATGGTCATACTTATACAACAGAGAGCTAAAAGCAAAAAAATTTTGGATTTTAGATTTGCAATTTTGGATTGACTGCGCCTATACAGGTAAGCATCTTGGGGATTTTAGGTTGATTCTATCCAGACGGGACAGGCACTTTACCGCAAAACTAATCCAAAATTCAAAACCCAAAATCTAAAATTCAGTATGGTCATTGATATTTTAGCTGATCCAGTGCTTTCAAGGATGCGCCTTGTTAATAAAAAAGCTATCAAAAGAACTAGTCATCTAGTATTAGTGAATTTCTAAAATTTAGAACTTATAATTATTAACTAAGTTGAGATAAACAAATTTAGTTTATTTCAGCCTGAATGTCTCAAATGTGACTAATTCTCTAGTATTTACACATATCATAAGTAGAAAATATATTTATAATTTTCAGAATTTCATGAAATATCTAATTAAAAAAGCGAAATTTATCTTTATTGCTATTTTTATTTGTTTGTCATTGGTAGCTAGTAATAGTATTCAACGTTCTCAAATTGCTACAAATTCTTCATCAACAAATCAATGCTTGGTTTCCGCAGTAACTGGCTGTACTGCTAATGCCCAAGAACCAAGTATTCCTAGCCAGCCCGTAACTGAGGAAGAGCGTTTTGTTGCTGGAATTATGCCAAAGTTAAAAGTAATGCCTATACCTGGAACGTTTGAATATACTTTATTACGTTCTTATGGTGCTGCATTTATTAATCCAGCAAATGATGTGAAATTGCCGCCAAAATTGATTTTTGATAATGAAGAAGATACGCAAGCATTCCAATCGCAACTGACATTAGAAAAAGTTGTTGGCACAAATGAATGTTATTTGCAAAAATCAGCAGCAGATGCTTTAAATAAAGCCAGATTACAATTTAATATTCCCTTAAAATCAGGTTATGGCGCTAGTGATTGTATGCGTAGCTTTGCCACAAATTTAAGGTTTTGGCATAAATATGCTAATAATAAAACTTTAGAAAAAGTCAAAGAAGGTAAAGAAACTGCAATTTTGGGGTTAGTTGCACCGCCAGGAACATCACAGCATCTTTGGGGATTAGCGATTGATTTAGGTGTATCGAATCCAAAACAAAGACAAATTCTGAATCAACATGGTTGGTTTCAAACCGTGGTCAAAGATGTACCACACTGGACTTATCTTGGTGTATCAGCAGAAGATTTACCTAAATTAGGTTTTAAAAATCAAGTGATTCAAGGAATTACTTATTGGCTAACACCTCTGGCGTAAATCTCGGACTTATGGGAGAAGTCGGGGAACTGAGCAAGCGCGATTTTGACTTAATATCAATAAGTTTTTCGTAATACTGCTTCTATTGAACCTAACTTATGAAACATTTCAATTAATTGATGTGATTTGCTTTGACGCTGCTCTAGCATGATTTTTAATGGTATTAATAATTGAGCATCTGAGTCATTATGGAGAGAGACTTCAGCAGCTTTTAAAACTTTTTTGGCATTAGCAAAAATATCTTGATTATCAAAGCCTTCTTTAGCGGAAATCTGGTGTAAAGCTGCATCGGGTGTAGTAACTCTACCCTGTAAAGTTTCATCTAATATCAAACCTTTGAATAATGCTAATAACGCCGCATAAATATTAAAATCATCGCAACTATCAAAAGCTTTAAATTCAATGCGTCCGATTTCTGCGGGAATGCGGGCGACTTTGGTTAATGAAGGGATACTTGTAATTAATTCTTCTGGCTTCTCGACAAAAACTAAAGTCGCTGAACGTTTACCTGTTCTAATAAAAGTTCTCACAGAAAGTCCTTCCCATAAACTCCCATTGTAAAAAGGAGAGCTATAAGTAAACGGGACAATATAGGGACTGTAATAAGTTAACTTTTTGCCAATATCAATTAAACGGTCAGTAGACATATTTGCTACAGATATATTCAAATCTGGCCCGTAGCTAACCATATAAATATTAGCTGTTTGTTCATCAGGATAAGCTTGTAGTTGTTTGATTTCAAAATCGTTTAATGGAGGTTGCGGTTCAAAAACAGTTTTATAGGGGTTATAACTCGCTAAAACTGGCATGTATCCAAAACTCTTTGCTACTTCCCGCAGTAAATGAAAACTTTGTGATAATTCATTAACTGCATCTTGAATATTAGTATGTATGGTTGTTCTAATTTCGATACCTTTAGCTGAACAATCAATTGGTTGCTCAGAGTCAGCAAATCTTTCAAACCCTTCAATATACCATCTTTTCTTTTTAATCCCAGCATCACCTACACGCAGTTGAGGATAGTCGTTGGGATAGATAGGCAATTTTTCTACAATTTGAGCAAAATCTGCAAATTTAGTGTGGGTAAAATCTGCAAACTTTCCTTCTTGGTTCAAAAATGCAACTTCATGTTCAATACCAAAATAAAACATAGCTTACACCTGGAAGAAGTTTAATTAGAAAAAATTCTCAATATTTTTTAAGAGTATTTTAACTTGCAGCGTGATCGGGAAGCGATCGCTTATAGCTTGTAGTTAGGAAAATAGCAAATCTTAAAAGCCTGTTAGTTAAAGGCACAATCAGTTACCTTCAAGGGTAGCCTAGTATTCACCGAGAGATGTTTGAGGCATAAGTGTATGACTAGTTTTGTGAAATCCCCATACAGTAGCGAACAAATTGCTGCTTGGTTAAGTGGACTGCTAACAATTGCTTGGGCAGATGGTAACTTTGATGACCATGAACAGCAATTTATTGCCAGTTTCACTAAAGAAGAATTAGCACCTAGCCTGAAATGGGAGTCTTTAGAAGTCATTACCCCAGAAGACTTAGCCGCAGTTTTAGGCAAAGGTACACAAGCAGCCGAAAATTTTTTACGTACAGCTGTGATGGTAGCGATCGCTGATGGTACATATTCTTCTAGCGAAGATCAAGTTCTCCACCAATTTTGCCAGGCTTTAGAACAACCAGAAGAAATTATCGAAGCCCTGCGTCATACCCTAGAGGTACAAGACCATCTGGTTTCTGCACCAGGCCTATCTCAAGTACCACCCCATTTACCACTCAACTCTCTGCGCGACTGGTTAGATGGGTTAGATGTACAAGACCCCAGAGTTGCTCGATTCTTATGCAAAATGATTCCCTCTCAGTGTCCATTTGAGCGCGATGTCACTCTATTTGGACGCAAAATTGTTCATATACCACCTTTGTGTAAGATTAATCCACTTTATGAGCAACTTGTCGGTTTACGTTTTCGCGCCCTCTCCTATTTGGCAGATGATTGCGGCGAGGATGTCACGCCCTATATTTGAGTGTTGTTAGCGTAACGGAAGTTGAGCAGCGTGCTGAGTGTTGAGGAATGAGTTAAAAGTAGAGAATAAAGATAAAGCATTGATTAAAAAACTTATAATTTAAAACTCACTCCTCAGCGCTTTGAGAATATGAAATTCATTGATCAAGTAGAAATTCAAGTTGAAGCAGGTAAAGGTGGCGATGGGATTGTCGCCTTCCGCAGAGAAAAGTATGTACCTGCTGGCGGCCCCTCTGGCGGAAATGGCGGGCGGGGTGGTTCAGTTATTTTCAAGGCTGTAGAAAGCCTGCAAACCCTATTGGACTTTAAATATAACCATCTTTTTAAGGCAGAAAATGGTGGTCGAGGCGGCCCGAATAACTGCACTGGTGCATCTGGCAAAGATTTAATCATCGAAGTTCCCTGTGGGACAGCGATTTATGATGCGGAAACTGATGAAATTATCGGCGATTTAATTGAACCTGAACAAATTCTAGTAATTGCTAAAGGTGGTAAAGGTGGACTAGGAAATCAATATTTTTTAAGCAACCGCAACCGCGCCCCAGAATACGCCCTCCCTGGTTTAGAAGGGGAAAGAAAAATGCTTCGTTTGGAGTTAAAACTATTAGCAGAAGTGGGAATTATTGGTTTACCCAATGCTGGTAAATCTACATTGATTTCATCTTTATCAGCAGCACGCCCAAAAATTGCCGATTATCCTTTTACTACCCTTGTGCCGAATTTGGGTGTAGTGCGGAAACCTACTGGTGATGGTACAGTTTTTGCCGACATTCCCGGCTTAATTGAAGGCGCAGCCGACGGTGCAGGCTTGGGACATGATTTTTTACGTCATATTGAACGCACACGAGTGCTATTACACTTGATTGATGCGACTAGTGATGATGTCATCAGAGATTACAATACAATTCAACAAGAATTGCAAGCTTATGGACGAGGGTTAGCAAATCGCCCGCAAATTTTAGCACTGAATAAAATTGACGCAGTTGATAGAGAAACAGTTGATTTAGATGCTTTGGCAACTCAATTAAATCATCTTGCTTATGCTCCGGTTTTTGTGATTTCTGCGGTAACGCGTAATGGTTTAGAGCCATTGTTACAGTCAGTTTGGAATATTCTTGACCAAATGAATGCTGTTGAAATAGAGCAGGTTTTGAGTTGAGTTAATTTAAAATAAAACAACAGATATTCCCAGATAAATTATCTGTGTCTATCTGCCTCTATCTGCGGTTAATTACTCATTATTTAGGCTTTTGTTAAAAGTCTAATAGTTATGCAGTTACAAGAACAACGCTATTATTCGCCTGAAGAATATCTAGAATTAGAGGTGAATGCTGAGGAAAAACATGAATATATTGATGGGCAGATTATTCAAATGGCAGGCGGAACGCCAGATCACAATCAAATTGCGCTTAATTTAGGAGGTATAATCAACTTCCTTCTCAAGCGTCAGCCTTATCGAGTCTTTGTTACAGATCAGCGTCTATGGATACCTAATAGGCGAATTCTTACTTACCCTGATGTGATGGTGGTGAAAACTCCTTTGGAATTTCAAGAAGGAAGACGAGACACTTTAGTTAATCCAGTATTTATTGCTGAAGTGTTGTCAAAATCTACTAAAAGTTTTGACCGCGATGAAAAGTTTGCTGCTTATCGTACGATTCCTAGCTTTCAAGAATATGTTCTGATTGATCAGTCTAAAATGCACGTTGAGCAGTATTGCAAAACTGAGAATAATAAGTGGATATTTTCTGAATATGACGATGCAGATGTGGTGTTAAGTTTAGCGGCTGTTCCTTGTCAGGTTTTGCTGGGGGATATTTACGATAAGGTGGATTTTAGTGTGGAGGAGTGACAACCTAACGCAGAGGGGCAAAGTTAAACTTTGAGAAACCAGCGTTGGCGATACATGAGAACGGCTACAGCCCACCATAATAAGACTGTGACTAGGGCGAATAGTAGTGAACCGTTAAAAGTGCCTGCCCAAGATGCGAAGATGTTTTGATAAATCCAGTTGTAGGTACTGGGGGCGGTTTCGCCTGTACCGATTTTGGTTTTGGCTAGGATTTTAATTAATAATACAGATGCGACGAAAAGAGCGATCGCATTTAAGCCCATAATTTCAAATGGTTTACTCCAGCGTTTGATTAATCGCACTTCGATAAGTTCATAACAAGCAGCTAGTAATAGTAATGCCCAACCACTGGTAAAAATAACGTAAGAACTTGTCCACAGTTTTTTGTTAATGGGGAACACCCAACCCCACCCCCAACCAATAATTAAGCAGCCAATACCAAATAAGGCTAACCCTACACTTGTCCGTGTTTGCACTGGCTGTTTACGTATCCATTGCCCTGTGAAGTAACCAGCGAGGACACTAACAACAGCAGGTATGGTGCTAAAAAGTCCCTCTGGATCTCCCATATTTTTGAAACCATCACCAGCATACAGATGCGCTTGCGGTATAATCAGGCGGTCAATATATGCGCCAAAGTTACCTTCCCGTGTCAGCGCACCAGCACCATATTCGGGAACTGTTACATACATCATTGTTAGCCAATAGCCGATGAGTAAGACTGCGGCTAGTATCCATTGTCCTTTGCGTGGGAGGTTGAGAACTGCCAAGGAAGCTAACAGATAAGTTAAGCTAATGCGCTGTAACACTCCCATAATGCGGATGCTGCTGAAATCAAAAGTCCAAACGCCTTTGTTCCAAAAGCCATTTAATAATAAACCTAAAGCAAATAAAATGGCTGCACGGCGAACTATTCGCCAATATACAGCAGCAGTGGGTTTATTTTCTGCGGTGTATTTTGACAAAGAAAATGTCATGGCTACACCAACAATAAATAAAAAGAAAGGAAATACTAAATCCGTTGGTGTGCAACCATGCCAGTCAGCATGAGCCAGGGGAGGGTAAACATCATCGGCTACTCCTGCCATGTTGACAAGAATCATACCAGCAATGGTGATGCCACGAAAAACATCCAGTGAGGTCAGGCGCATAGATGGAATGTTGTGTTCAGAGTCTAAACGGTTGCTTGTTATGATACTTCAGTGGCAATGAAGACTTGACAATATTTACTCAATACTTTGCTATGTTACAAAACAGCACTTAAGGATTTTCCTCACTTAAGTGCTTTTTCGCATAAATATACACCAGTTCACTTTATGGCTACAATCTTGAGAAAACACAAACTATCTATATTAAAGACGGATTGTGGAAATTAATTGCAACTAATGTATTGTGAAATGGTATCACTCCTTGCAATAGGTAACAATACCTCTGATGTGGCACAATTGAATATATAGTTAGTGACAGTTGAGCAACTGACACTATGACAATAGGTCATATTCATCAAGTTAAATTAAGCAAAGTATAGCCATATTAAGTTGGTAAATGTATTAGAAAAAGTTAGTGAGGATCAGCGATCGCTCTTTTAACAAAATCTCAAGAGCTAATTGTCAAAAGTGCTGAACTATGCCACACAATAAAGTTAGAAAAGCTGTAATTCCGGCAGCTGGTTTCGGCACTCGCTTGTTTCCAGCTACTAAAGTTGTCAAAAAAGAACTGTTCCCCATTATTGATCGAGATGGTAGAGCTAAACCTGTAATTCTGGCAATTGTCGAAGAGGCTATGAGTGCAGGAATTACAGAAATTGGCATTGTTGTACAACCAGATGATATAGAAATTTTTACAGATTTATTTAAAAATCCACCACAACCAGAACTGTTACAAAAGCTTTCGCCTGAAAATCAAAAATATAGTCGATACCTGCAAGATATTGGTGATAAAATCACGATTCTTACCCAAGAACAGCCAGAAGGCTATGGTCATGCAGTCTTCTGTGCTAAAAATTGGGTACAAGATGAGCCATTTTTGTTAATGTTAGGTGATCATGTTTACGCATCCGATACTCATAAATCTTGTGCTAGTCAAGTTTTAGATATTTACGCACAAGTACATCAAAGTGTAGTGAGTTTAACAACTATGCCAGCAGCAATTATTCATAAAGCTGGCTGTGTCACCGGAGTATGGCAAGAAACTAATTCTATTTTGCAGGTGACACAACTTGTAGAGAAGCCAACTGTTGATTATGCGCGTCAAAATCTGCGGGTAGTCGGTATCACGGATGATGAGTTTTTATGTGTATTTGGTTTGTATGTACTAACACCAAGGATTTTTGATTGTTTAGCCGAACATATCGAGAAAAATTTACGCGATCGCGGCGAATTTCAGTTAACATCCTCTCTAGATAGTCTATGCCAAGCTGAGGGAATGACTGGTTACATTGTGCAAGGAAAATGTTTCGATACAGGCTTACCAGATGCTTATCGGCAAACAATGATTGATTTTAGAAATATCTCAAAAGAGTAAATACGCAGTATTGTGTCAGCAAACTCTAGTTTTTGGTGAGATGCAGCCATAAAAAGACGCGCACAGCATTAGTGAGATTTGAGCCTGAGTTTGAAGTGGTATAGCTCATTTAACAAAGCCAAGTTTAGTATTGAGGTAAATGCAACTTATTTACTACTTGTTTATGAATGAGATGATTTTTCAGATGATCTTTCAGAAGATTTTTCCTGCTTGCCTTTTTTGATTAATTCCATATAAATATTAACCTCACTCACTTCTACATCATGTTCAATTCGAGTTACCTTCCAATTTTCCTTATTAATGTAAATTTCTTCGCCTATTCTAGGAATAAATTGTAAATCATAGAGTTTTTTCAGATAATCTTTTTGTTTTTCTTCCCATAATATTACTTTAACTATATCTCTACTCATAGTTAGCTTATCCTGTTTTGCGAGTAAACGAAAGTCACTGTTTAATGACATTCATTTCGCAAGTTTATCTTACTTATCCAATCTAATAGCGTAGTTTAAACCACATTATTTATAAGATTGCAGCTAAATTGTTGAGGATTTTTTTGGTGTTACTTTATGTTTACGCTTTAGCGATCGCATCGGCTACCTTCGTACCATAGTAGTGTTGCTGAAAATTGAGCGATCGCATCTTTTAATTTATTTGCAAAATAAGTTTCTACTTCACACACAAGAGAGATTAAACTCAATGACATACATTGTCTCCAAAATCATCAGTGTGCAGAGATTTAGATTTAGGAGAAATGTTTGTCATCTTTAGCGCACTAAATTTAAAGTGAAATATTCAATCTTGAATAATTAGAATTTTCTGCTTCAAATAATGCTGAAGTAATCTATCATTCTTAATAAAGTCCCGAATTTCCGTTAGCTGTTCGCTGCTAACTTCAGTTTCTCCAGGCACAAAACATATCCCTAAAATCAGTATATGAGGTGGAAGATATTTGCCTGTTTGTTTATATTTTACTATTGCCACACATTCACCATTTTTTATCTTTTATCAGGGCATTGCTATACACAAGTAGACTATGCTAAGTTATGTAACTAATGCCCAAGAGCAAGATACGCATTAGATAGTCTTGTGATCAAACCAAGTTACTTTTGTAGCACCATCCCTTTTAAGAGATTCTGAGGTTTAGTTATTGTCACAGGCTGACAATTTTATGGAAAAATTGCAGTTTTAACTAAAGAAACAGAAAAAGTGCTAAGTGTAGTCGATCACATAGCCGAAAATAATTCTCGCCCATCTAATCATAACATCCTCTAAAAGAAAGCTATGTGTAAATATTGTTTCATTAGACTCTACAATCCTGATGCAGAGTGAGTTTTAGTTGAAAATCACCCACAGTTATGAATTAACTGTTAAGTCTTAATTCTTGAGCCAGGAACTTTTGTTGACTCTTTGAACAGCTAATATCTTGATTTTTGTACACTTTTGCCAATTGATTAATTTTTAGACACAAATTAGGCACAAACAAGGAAACTGTGCAAATATAAAGAAAAGCTTAAGAGGTTAGAGACTCATGATCACCACTAAAATGATGCAACAGCTTTGGGCTGTAATCGAGTCTACTAATGTCAGCACCTTGCTCCAGTTTGATGATGTGGCTTTAGTACAACTGCTCTTCCAGCAATTAAACATCCAGCAGGAAGAAGATTTACAGGCAGATAGTAGCCTTAATGCTTATATACAATCTAAACTGCCTTTAATTCGAGACACTGCTGAAGGCAGATTATCCTTTAGCACAGAGAATCACTAATACAAAAGTTTACCAATCAAATATGATGAGTCACTGGCTCGGTATTGCGCTTGTAGCTTATCTAATTGGCGCGGCGATTGAAGGGATAAGTACAGCCAGTCAGCTATCTCATTCATTGCCGGAAATAACCAAAGATATGCAATCCCAGCCATCAGAATCTGCTAATCAACTTGAAGAGAAGTGGCGTGTTTTTGCGGCTATTTTCTCTGTAAGTGTTTGTGGAGCTTGTATTTGGCCTTGCCGTCTGCTTCACCGTTTAATTAAAAAGAAAGTTCCGTCTGAGAATTCATCTGATTGAAGTATCTTGATATCATACTGGGTATAGTGACAAATTTCCCAATATTAAACTTGAAAATATTTATGGTATTCCCGCTTGTTGAAAAATTTGTGCGGGTGTAATTTGTAGGGCTTCAAATAAAGAATCTTCTAAACTATCTTCACCAGCTTTTGTTTGTGGGTGTGCATCAGGATAAAAAATAGTAACTGTTTTAGCTTTTGCATCTACAACCCAAACTCTCATCACACCTGCTTCTAGATAATCTGTTGCTTTCGCACTCATTTCACCAAAAGTTTGGTCAGGCGAGATAATTTCAATGGCTAAATCTGGCGGTATGGGACAAGCCTCATCTTCAATGACATCCCTATTGAGGCGAGAGTATGAGACATAAAGTAAGTCTGGTACAGGAACCCAGTCTCGACTTTTGCGTTTTAACGTAACTGCCCATTCAACACCAACTTCACCGCGATTTTTCGCCCACGGCGTTAAAAGTTGAGTCAAAGCCAAAGTTAAACGTGAATGAAATCTTTTTGGTGCCATTTTAGGTTTCGCTTCTCCATTAACTAATTCGTAGGTGATATCACCTTGTGGTAAGGCGAGGAATTCTTGCAGTGTCAGTTGAGATTTGATTTGAGTCATAAATATCGCATCTCCTTGGCGGTTAAGTTTATTATCTGCGATCGCCTAACGGTAGGCATTGCTGAAAAAATCAAGATACTTTTGATGCTGAGATAATTGAAATAAAACCGCTAAACCAAGAGTTTACACTGAGAAATATCAAAAAATAGAGAAGTTTTGGCACAATAGCAGCTAAATCAGCAAAAGAGAAAATAAAGTATTATGGGATACATTTAGAAGATCGCGATCGCGTCATTCTAACAAAACAGTGTGAGGAAGAAAGAACATGTCTCATTTATTGTGGAAAACACTGGTGTTATCTCCAGTATGCTTAGGCGTAGCTGTTTTATTTTCCGCGAAGGTAGTTGCAGCTGAGATTGAAACTGAGTCACCAACACCTCAACAACAGTTAATTTCTCAAGCCAAAACTGAAGAAAATCAAGTTTTAGAACAAGTCAATCAATATAGTCTTGACGGTAAAAACCAAAATTCCCTATCTCAAGTCACATCAGTTTCGCAGTTTTCTGACGTACAGCCAACTGATTGGGCATTTCAAGCATTACAATCTTTAGTTGAGCGCTACGGATGTATTGCTGGTTATCCTAACGGTACTTATCGCGGTAATCGTGCTTTGACACGTTATGAATTTGCCGCCGGTTTAAATGCTTGTTTAGATAGAGTTAATGAACTGATTGCGACTGCAACTGCTGACTTAGTAAAAAAAGAAGACTTAGCCACACTTCAGCGTTTGCAAGAAGAATTTTCCGCAGAATTGGCAACTTTACGTGGCAGAGTAGATGCACTAGAAGCACGCACCGCCGAGTTGGAAGCCAATCAATTTTCCACCACTACCAAACTTGTTGGTGAAGCTGTTTTTGCTGTTACCGATAGCTTTGGCGACAACGATACTAACAACACCGTTTTCCAAGATAGGGTGCGTCTCGATTTTCAAACCAGCTTTACTGGTAAAGATATCCTACATACCCGGATTGCAGCTGGGAATGCCAGTGTTTTACCTTTAGCAAACAATACTTACGAGGGAACGCAAACATTTAACGTGTTCCTGGGTGGTAACAATAGCGCGTTTATCGATTGGTTAGCTTATTACTTTCCTGTCGGTAACTCGCAAGTTTATGTTGCAGCTACTGGCGGTATTCATAGCGATTACGTTCCTACCGTTAACCCCTACTTTGAAGATTTTGACGGTGGTAATGGTGCTTTATCTACCTTTGCTGGCGAAAGCCCAATTTATCGTATCGGCGGCGGTGCTGGTGCAGCGCTAAACTTAGCCTTTGGTGGTGGCGGAACTTTTAAACCTTCATTAACTTTGGGTTACTTGGCTGCGGAAGCAAATAGCCCCAATTCAGGTTCAGGTTTATTTGCAGGTAACTATGCAGCCTTAGCACAATTGAACTTGAATGTGGGCGATCGCCTGACCTTAGCTGCCACCTACGTTAACGGCTATCATGGTGCAGGTAGCGCCTTATTCGATTTTGGTTCAGTTACTACTGGTGTTGTTGGTACTCGACAAGCTAACCGCCAAAACTTGCCCGGTGTCGCTATTGACAGCGCCTACGCTAGTAATTCCTATGGTTTTGAAGCAGCTTTCAAACCTAGCGACAAACTTTCCATTAGTGGTTTTGTTCTGTACAGCCAAGTTACAGGCTTTGGCGCTAATGATGATGATGATATTTGGAGTTATGGATTAGGTGTAGCTCTACCAGATTTAGGTAAAAAAGGCAACGTTTTAGGTATTTTCGGCGGCGCTCAACCTTATGCTGGCAGTGGTAATAACAACACTCCATACCACATTGAAGGTTTCTATAAATACCGCGTCAGCGATAACATTTCCATTACGCCTGGTGTGATTTGGTTAACTAATCCTGGTCAAACTTCTGATGATGCAATCATTGGTACTTTAAGAACCACTTTCGTTTTCTAAAAGTTCTATTAATTAAAGATGTCTCTTGTTTAGAGATCAAGATACCCGACTTCTTAAAGAAGTCGGGTATCTGAGCAAATGCGATTTTCACAAATTCAATAGAATGGCCGGATTAATATTAAGAATTATTCGTCGGGAATATAGCTAAATCTGTTTCTGGGTCGAAAAAGTGAATTTTTTCAGGATTTATTGATAACCATAATTGTTCTCCAACACTTAGCTGTCTATCTGTGGGAACTCTCACTTGCAAGTAAGGCGCATCAGAAGATATTGGCGAGTCTGGTTCAGTTAGTCTGACACTCAAGAAAGCATCATTACCCAAATTTTCTACCAAATCTACTTTGACTGGTAGATTTTTCGTAGCAGGTAAACTCAGGTTTAAGTGTTCGGGACGAATGCCCAAAATTAAAGTTTGTTTATCATATTTTTGCAGTGCTTTTCCCCAAGTTTCTGGGAGTGTGAAACGAAATAGGGGATGGGTAATTAACAATGGTGCATGAAACTCTACCGGAATAAAATTCATCGGTGGTGAGCCAATGAATTCAGCCACAAAGCGGTTAGCAGGACGGTTATAGAGTTCTAATGGAGAAGCAAGCTGTTGAATTTGGCCTTGATTCATGATGGCGATGCGATCGCCCATTGTCATTGCTTCTGTTTGGTCGTGGGTAACATAAATCGTTGTTGTGCCTAATTGTCGCTGCAATTTGACAATTTGAGCGCGAGTTTCTGCCCGCAATTTGGCATCTAAATTAGATAATGGCTCATCCATTAAAAATACTTGGGGATTACGAGCGATCGCTCTTCCTAATGCTACCCGTTGTCTTTGTCCCCCAGATAGTTGTTTGGGTAAGCGATTCAGCAGCATTTCAATTTGTAACAACTGCGCCACAGACCGCACCTGCGTCTCAATTAATTTTTCTTTTGGCGAAATATAACGCAACCCTTTGGGTAAATTCTTCGTTCCCCCCACCAGAAGATTTTCCGCCCAATTAGGCATTTTATCTCCCCTGCTCACGCCAGTCGCCTCAACGGGGGGAACCCCCGCACGGCGCTGGCTCCCCTGCTCTCCTGCTCCCTGTCTTCCCCGACGGCGTAACCCAAAAGCAATGTTGTCATACACCGTCATGTGAGGATAGAGGGCGTAATTTTGAAACACCATTGCAATGTCTCGTTCTTTGGGCGGTAAATCATTGATTAAGCGATCGCCTACTAAAATATTGCCACCAGTCAGCGTTTCTAAGCCAGCAATTAACCGTAGTAGGGTGCTTTTACCACAGCCAGAAGGCCCCACCAGTACCATAAATTCACCATCGGCGATGGTCAAGTTAATGCGGCGCAAAACATTAAGATTATCTGCACGCTCTTGTGCTGCATTACTTTCGCCCTTACGGGGGGGGAAACTTTTATAAACGTTTTCTAAAATTACTTGTGCCACAGGTATTAGTTATTGTCATAGGTCATTCATCATAAGTCATTGGTCATTAACTAAAAACAAACGACCAATGACAAAGGACATTTTAGCGATAATACATCTTCCCTATGACTACAAAAAGTTAAAAAAATCGCTGGCATGATCAAAAGCCAACTACCCTTGATTTAGGGCTACCTAGAGGTGTTGTGATGACTAACCATCTACCGACAAATCCTATCCCCGACTCAAGTGTTAACCCAGCCCATGAGATTGTAGACTTACAAACCACCGATTGTTGCATTGTGGGTGGTGGCCCAGCCGGGGCTATTTTAGCGTTGTTATTGGCGCGTCAAGGCATATCTGTGATGTTGCTAGAGGCGCATAAAGATTTTGACCGCGACTTTCGGGGAGACACAATTCATCCATCAGTCATGCAAATTATGGATGAATTGGGTTTAAGCCATCGCTTATTACAATTACCCCATACCAAAATGCGCCAAATTAACGTCAAAACCCCAGAAGGTAGTTTTACTTTGGCAGATTTTAGCCACCTCAAAACACCTTATCCTTACATCACAATGTTGCCACAAGTGAAATTTCTGGAATTTATCACCCAAGAAGCGCAACAATATCCTCACTTTCAATTAGTTATGGGTGCAAATGTTCAAGAATTAATTGAGGAAAATGGCACAGTTAAAGGAGTGCGTTATCGCGGTGGTGGTGGTTGGCACGAAGTCCGCGCTATGCTTACAGTTGGTGCAGATGGTCGCCACTCACGGCTAAGACAAATAGGCGGATTTGAATCCATTGAAACTTCCCCACCGATGGATATTCTTTGGTTTCGCTTACCCCGCCATCCCGAAGATTTTGAAGGCGGAATGGGGCGTTTTGCGCCTGGTCATATCGTGGCGATGCTTGACCGTGGTGATGAGTGGCAAATTGCTTATGTGATTCCCAAAGGAGGATATCACAAATTGCGGGCGGCGGGTTTGGACGAGTTAAAAACATCTGTTGTTGAAGTTGTGCCAGAATTAAGCGATCGCCTATCTAGCCTTCAAGATTGGTCACAAGTCGCCTTTTTGTCTGTAGAATCGAGCCGTGTGAAGCGTTGGTATCGTTCGGGACTATTACTCATTGGTGATGCGGCTCATATTATGTCTCCAGTTGGGGGAGTGGGGATTAATTACGCCATTCAAGATGCAGTCGTAGCCGCCAATGTTCTCGGCAAACCTCTGCATAATAAATACTTAGAACTCCGAGACTTGGCAAAAGTACAGCGTCAACGAGAGTTACCCACACGCATTATCCAAGCATTTCAGACATTGATTCAAAAGCGAGTATTTGCTCCAGTACTCTCTTCTAATCGTACTTTTCAACCTCCATCATTTTTACGCTTGCCATTTTTGCGCGACTTCCCCGCCAGATTGATTGCTTTGGGGGTGTTTCCAGTTCATGTGAAATATTCAATCAACTCCTAATCCTCTCTGCGCCTCTGCGTCTCTGCGTGAGATATATCATCCCGCAATATACAAGGTTGGGTGGAACGAAGTGCAACCCAACAATATCAAAATATTTGAATTTTGGAAAAGAAGAATTTTAAGTCTCACGCAAAGGCGCAAAGGCGCAAAGAATTAAATCATAATAGAGTTTAGTGCAAGCTAAAACTCTTTTTTTACAACGAACCACAAAGGGCGCAAAGAACACAAAGAGAATAACCAATGCTTCACTGAATTGTATTGAATCCCTAATAGGGATTAGTTGAAATTGCAATGATTCGGTTGTTCTGTGTGGTAGATGGTAATAAAGTATTGAATCCCTAATAGGGATTAGTTGAAATTGCAATGGCAATCAGTACGCCCACCGCTGGAAGAATTAAATTTTGTGTATTGAATCCCTAATAGGGATTAGTTGAAATTGCAATGAGGGGGGAAGTCTTGAGTCATGTCTCGCACACATATTGAATCCCTAATAGGGATTAGTTGAAATTGCAATGTAGTTTGAGCAGAAGCACCCAAAGCAGTAGCGCCCTATTGAATCCCTAATAGGGATTAGTTGAAATTGCAATGTTTTTTCAAGCAAGATTTTACCTCTTAATTGACTGTTATTGAATCCCTAATAGGGATTAGTTGAAATTGCAATAGCGGGAGCCGGAAAAGCGCTCTGTATTTGGTTTTCAAGGTTCGATTTCGCGGATGGGCTAATTATAACATCAGATAATGTCAATTTATTTATATGAAATCTCTGAAACCCATATAAAATAATGTGCGCGGACGATTTTAATTTATTTTTTCTGCAAAACCCTGCACTGAGAGGAATACAGCCGTTTTTGCGGAATGCTAATTTTCTACACCTACCCATCCGCGCTTGTGGTCAAAATAAACAACAAATTAACTAATCAAATTCTCCAAAGCTGTCTGCAAATCTTGTGTCAAGGTACTTGCTGCTTGTCTGGCTGCGTGACGGTTATTTTGCGCTTTTTCCCAGCGTTCGGTGACAGAAATTGGTTCACCTACAGTAATTTGCACTTGTCGCAAACCTAAGCTTGGTCTTCCTGGTAATGTTGAGTCTTGAATTCGAGTTAGCATATCATACATAAGTAAGGCTGTCTCGGCAAACCGTTCGGATGTAGGTTGTTCTTGGAGATATGTTTCGGTGATGGCGACAAAACTTTCTACTATTCTCATGTGCTGCATTCGCAAATCTGCTTCTTCGGCAATCCAATCTGCCAATCCGCGTTTCAAGGGTGGTAATTTATGAATATCGGCAATGTCTTCTCGGTAAATATAATTCCAACCAGCATCTTCTAAACGCCGACAGCGGTCAATAAAGTTTCCCTGTGCTTGGATATTAAAATATTGTTCAGTAACTTTTAAGCTTGTATCTAATAAACGATGCAGTCGGGGAATTAATGTTTGATTAGGTATTTGTGGTAAGTCTTGATGATAAAAGCGGCGATAAAATTCTTCCATCTCAGTAATGAGATGTTCACCCAGCAGACAAATGCGTTGATGATAAATTTCTGTTGAGTTGTTAATTGCAGACTGAGAAATAGACTGTATTGCTAAACCGCTATCTGCTTCTAATTTACTTAACAACCAATTTAGTTTTGTCCAAGGTGGCTGAACATAACGATACTGAATAGCGACTGGTACTATAAATACTGTTTCAGTGCGATCGCTTTTTCGCAAGTCTTCTACACACCAAAAACCTAATTGCGCCACACCTGGTTCTAAGGGACTAACTATCCCACTATGACCATTAGTACCACCTTCCGGGGCAACGGCGATCGGCATTTTCCCATTAGCAAATAAATCTCGCGCTGTTTGAATAGCCAACCTGTCAACTCGTCTCCCCCGCCGCACAGGAACACCGCCAACACGGGAAAATAACCAACCCAGCCAGTTTCCCGCCCATATTGTCATCCCTCGTTCATAAATAAAGTGACTATGAATTGGTTCTTGTAATTTGATACCATGCTGACGCGCGGCTTTGGGAACAAGGCGCGATAGCAGATACAGCATACACAAGGGGTCTTCTACTTCTGGGTGGCGAAATGCTATCAAAAAGCGGATTTTGCCTGCTTGGAATTTTTGATATAGTTCGGCTAATATCTCTGCGTTCTCAGCTTCTATTTTGACCACTCCAGCCGTTAACCAAGGTCGTGTGCGAAACCGGAGGATAAATGGCAAGAACCACCGCATCATCTGGAGCGCCAGAGGGTTAAAATTTTGGGGAATAAATTTTAATGGTGGTTGAGTGGAGTGTATCGTTTTAGGCAAGCGTCTCTCCAGATGATGTTTCTTGCGATTGTACAATATGAGCTTTAGGTTGTAGCGTGGGCGTTGACGCGTTCGCGCACCATCTCGAAGAGAAACGTCTTGTCGTGAGACATCGCACAAATCTTTTCTCGCCAACTACAGTTTATAATCAACCATCCACAGCAGAAAATCAGCTTATGTCTAAGCAGTCTCCTAGTTTTCCGTTTAACTCTAATAATCCTCACTCCGATAAATGGCAGGAAAGAACATCACAAGTAGCTTATCGCTTCAACCGTCAATATCAAAACCAAACTTTTGAACTGCCGCCAGAAGTTCAATCCATGCCAATATATCAAGAATGGAAAGCGGGAATATTGGCTGGGAGGGCTGTTTCGCCGTTCTGGGAAATTGCTCAACCGCAGAAAAATCAACATTGTTTAGATATTGGTTGCGGTGTCAGCTTTTTGATCTATCCTTGGCGTGATTGGCAAGCATTTTTCTATGGGCAAGAAATTAGTAATATAGCGCGAGACACCCTTAATTCCCGTGGTTCTCAGTTAAACTCCAAGCTATTCAAAGGTGTGGAGTTAGGCGGGGCGCATCATTTAAATTATGGTTTAGATCAGTTTGATTTGGCGATCGCTACCGGATTTAGTTGCTATTTTCCCTTGGAATACTGGAACACTGTTTTGGGAGAAGTCCAACGAGTCCTCAAATCTGGGGGACATTTCGTCTTTGATATCCTCAACCCAGAACAACCTCTATCAGAAGATTGGGCGGTGTTAGAAACTTATTTAGGTGCAGAAGTTTTTTTAGAACCTCTAGCTGAGTGGGAAAAAATGATTAAAGCTGCTGGTGCTAAAGTCATTACACAGCAATCAGGCGAATTATTTGAATTGTATAAAGTACGGTTTTAGTTCAGAACATTTCCATCTCAATTATCCTTTCTGATTCGACAATCATCTTCTCTCAAGCCAATATTTAATATCCAATACAATGAATTCTTTATCCCCCAATGACTGCGAACAGAATTGGCAAATTTTTGAGCATTCTTCTGAATATTGATGTATTAATTGTTTATTACTTAGTCTTTGTTATCTTCATTGCCTAACATTTTTAATAATTTCCTCCCAACTAAAACACCAATAACACTTGCACCAACTAATTCCACTGCCTGGACAACTTTTTTACCTACATCACGAGGGTCGAGATGGTGATGAAATACCTCTTCATCCAGCCATTCTGTAGTGGCTTTAAAGTCATGAATTGGGGTTGGCAATAGTGTTAAATAAGTCCCTTGACGGATTAAATGCGCGGGTTCGCCTGTAACTTCAAAAATATTGAATAAGTTAGCAGCAGCATCATTTAATCCCAACTTCAATAGAGTTCCCCGAATATTAACCTTAAATGGTTTGAGGTCTTCTCCGAGAGCAAGTGCTTTTAAATTCCCAGCAATATTAGCTCCTTGTTGATAGGCGACTTGCGCTGTAGGAGGTAATGAATTATCTTGAACTGCTGCACAATCACCACCAGCAAACACTTCTGGAAAATCAAGCAATTGCATCGTGGGAGTAACTAGAGGACGGTGATGATGATCCCGATGTTCTTGAGGAATTGCTAACTCTTGAATCAGGGGATTAAGAGAAGTGCCAGCAGTCCAGATTGTGGTATGTGTTGGCAGTGTCTTAATTTCATCATTGCTTTTATATTCAATAGCATTGGGATAAACAGCAGTGGCTTCTGCCTCTTTAAAAATTTCTATTGCTACACTACGTTTTTGTAATTCTTTCTCAGCAATTGGACGCAACGGATCATTAATATCGCCATCAAGAATTTTTTCACCATGATTTAAGATAATCACTCTGATTTCAGTAGAATTTCCGCCTAAAGCTCTATACCAATGTGGCAGAAAATCAGCTAAAGTTGCTGCCATTTCCACACCAGAAGCACCACCACCAACGACAACTACTGTTAATAGTTTGCGGCGTTGTTCTATATTTTCTGTTTGAACAGCTTTTTGTAAACATTCCCGTAAATGCTTGTCAAGAGCGATCGCATCTGCTTGCGTCCAAAAAGGAAAGGCATTAACATTCGCACCCTCAACCTGATGATAACTAGTAACGCTACCTAACGCTAATACTAAGTTGCTGTAATTGTAAGAGTTGCCAGAAACTAATTTAACCTCCCGTTGATGCAAGTCTATGGACTGTACAGTATCTTGCACAAAGATGACTCCACTACCTTTAAGTAATTCCGAAAAACGCGGTACTACTTGAATAGCATCCATCTCGCCATCAAAATATTCATAAAGCAACGGCTTAAAGCAAAAACGCTCATTTTTATCAATCAAAATCACAGAACGAGGATAATGTTCATGAGCTAGGTGTAAAGCTGTAAATAGTCCGGTAAAACCACCACCAACAATTACAGTTTGATAAACTTGGCTGTTCATAAAATCTGAGTAATTTCTTGCTAGATGAATAAAAAGAAAGCAATGAGAATAGCACTAAGAGCAATGGCAAATATGAGAGCGTATTCAAATCTCCGGCTAAAAAATCCTACAGCCGCAATTAGAGCGATCGCTAGTCCGATAATGCCGACATACTGCTCTTTTTGTAACCCATGTGCAATCAATGGGTCTTGCTTTGCACCAGGAACTGGAGTTTCTTGAATTGCTCTTGGAGATGGTAATTCTTGTGCTAATAACTTCATGAAATTCCTCCTAAAAATACTGCTAACTTTTGAATATTTTTTTATGCCTACCAAAGATAGAGAAGAGAGAATAAAAACACCCAAATTATATCAACAAAATGCCAAAACAAAGTGGTTGCACTCACACCAAAGTGACCTTTTTCGTAGTTACCTTGTCTGAAGGAACGGACAAGCATAGTTATTTGCAGAATCACGCCAGTCAGAACGTGTAAACCGTGAAAACCAGTTAATACATAAAATGTTGAACCTACCAATCCCGTACTTAACCCAAAATCAAGATTTTTCCACTCAATTCCTTGACTTATTAAGAAATAAGTTCCCATACAAATTGTTATCAGCCATAACCAACGGAATTTATTTAGCTGATGATGCTTGAGAGCATTTTCTGCTGGTTGAATGACAAAGCTGCTGGATAGTAAAATTACCGTGTTAATAATTACAAAAATAGACAATTCCGGCCCCGAAATTCCCGGTGGTAGCCAATTTTTTGAGTGGGTTAAGCGCAGTCCAACGTATGTAAAAATAAAGCTCAAAAAAACTATAGTTTCTGACAACAAAAACACGGTAAACCCAAAAATTGCTTTACCATGATGGTCTTCAGCACGTCCACCACGGACTGGTAAAAAACGCTTGAGCCAATTTGGTAAATATTGCCGCCACCGTTCTAAAGGGATAGGACTTTCATCTACATGAATAACACCACGATTTATAGATTCATAACTTTTGTTATTTGCCATTAGTTCTTAGTTTTCTTGCTGATGATAGTCATGAGGTTCTATGACTGAGTATTTGGGGTCTCCATAGTCATAAGGTGGTCTTTTGACAACGGGAATCTCTTCAAAGTTATCTCGCGGTGGTGGTGAAGTCGTTGTCCATTCCAATCCTGTAGCCAGCCAGGGATTATTACTTGCTCTCTGTCCGTATAGCAAAGAACCCACGATATTAGCAATAAAAGGCAGTACAGAAACTCCTAATAAAAATCCTCCTAAACTAGCGAGGATATTCCATCCTTGATAACGTGGGTCGTAAGAGGAAATTCGGCGTACCATTCCCTGTAAACCTAATGGCAGCATAGGAAAAAAAGTGAGGTTAGCACCAATAAAAGTTAACCAAAAATGCACCTTACCCCAGCCTTCAGCGTACATCCGTCCGGTAATCTTCGGAAACCAAAAGTAAATGGCAGCAAAAATTGCCATCGTGATGGTGTTAAAAACGATGTAGTGGAAGTGTCCCACTATAAAGTAAGTATTGTGGACGTGAATATCAAACGGTACTGCTGCCAACATCACCCCAGTGACACCACCAAGCAGAAACATGGCCGCACCTCCCATAGCAAATAGCATGGGTGTTTCTAAGTGCAGCTTACTTTTCCAAATTGTGGCAGTCCAACCAAATGCTTTTACACCAGTTGGTACAGCAACTAACATTGATGTCACCATAAATAACATCCGCATCCAGCCAGGGGTAGCACTGGTGAACATGTGATGTACCCAAACAAAGATGCTAACTACAGCAATACCTAAAGAAGCAACAGCTAATGACCGATAGCCAAATAGGGGGTTCCGGGAAAAGGCTGGCAGCACCTCGGCAAAAATACCAAAGGCTGGTAATGCCATGATGTAAACTGCGGGGTGGGAATAAAACCAAAATAAATGCTGGTAAATAATTGGGTCGCCATTTTCCAAGGGCTTAAAAAATTGCGTGCCAAAATTAAGATCAAATAACAGTAGTATTAATGCACCTGTGAGGGAAGGCAAATTAACTAGCTGCAACAACTGGGCGCTGAGAACTGACCAAACAAACACAGGCATTCGGAAAAATGTCATTCCAGGGGCGCGCATCCAAAAAATTGTCGTGACAAAGTTCACAGCCCCCATAATTGAAGAGATGCCAATCAGGACGATACTCACAATCCAAATAAATTCACCGTTAATCGGCTGACCTGGGGGAATTTGCAAACTTATTGGTGGATAAGACCACCAGCCAGACTGCGCCGTACCATTGGGTAGCAAGAAACTGGAGATTAATAAAAGTCCGCTGGGTGGCAGAATCCAAAAAGAGATGGCGTTGAGCAGGGGAAAAGCCATATCCCGCGCGCCAATCATCAGTGGGACTAGGTAGTTAGAGATACCTGCATTGAACGGGATAATCCAGAGAAAAATCATGATTGTCCCGTGCAAGGTAAACAAGCCGTTGTACAGAGGACGATCAACTACATTTGATGCTGGCGTAATCAGTTCAGCACGGATGAGCATCGCCAACAGTCCGCCAATCAAAAAGAAAATGAAAGTCATCACCATATACTGAACGCCGATTACCTTATGGTCAGTGCTGAAACTGAAGTAATGTCGCCAGTTATTTTCAGGATCGTTTTGCGGCGTTGTATCTATAGAATCATGTGTCGTCATTCATTACTTTCCTTTCATTTGCGGTTAGCCTTTTGGGCGGTGCGCTCTGTGCGATCGCTGGCGGCTCAGGTGCTACAGTGTACCAGCCAGTTTTCAATAATGTTTTTGGTGGTTGGGTATACTCAGCAACAGCCTGATTTTTGATAGCTAGTGGTTGTTGTTCTGCTGTGGTCAGCCACTGGTTATACTCTTCAAGAGATTCAATGTGTACATTGGCATCCATCAAAGCAAAGTATGTACCGCTAAATAAAGCATCTTTAAGCTTGTATTCACCCATGCGAGTGGGTGTAACTACAAGGTCAATGTCGCGTCCGGGGACAATATACTGCTGTAAGCGGAACTCAGGGACGTAAAAACTGTGAAGTACGTCCTTAGCGTGCATATTCAGACGAGTCCGACGATTTACAGGTAAGTGTAATTCATCACTAGTAGCATTATTTGGATAGCGGAAAGTCCAATCCCACTGCTTTACGAACACCTCAATAGTTTCATCAGCCGGTTTAGGGATATCGCTGATTGATGTGGCATAGACTGGTTCTTCTAGAGGTGTATGCAAATGTACAACTTGTTGTAAACCTAGAATATCTAATTGCTGATAAATATTGAAGCTTTGGAAAGCCAGCCACAAAACTAGCAAGGTTGGAGCGGCTGTCCATAAAACTTCTAGTTTTATATCGCCTCTGGATGGATGTCCCTCGCTATAGTCATTTTTAGGTGCGCGAAAGAACAGTACCGAGTACACCATCATACCTACAAGGCCAAGAATAATAAACGCGCCAATTGAGGTTAAGAAGCTAAACAAACTATCTACCTTTTGTGCTTCTGCTGTAGCTTCCACAGGCAGCCAAGAATAGGCTTGCGCCCCAATCCAATTGCTCACAACAAGCAACACTGCAATATAACTAGCTATTAGGAAATATTCTAAAAATCTAGACATAAATTCAGAGTGTTTCTCGTTTATTTGGGTAGTAAGTTTGGGTTTGCGCCCTCTTGGAGTAACTTTGCAGCAGTGATGTGAACCCCGAATTCTGAGCCTAATTGCCCTCCTAAAGTTCCGTGAACATACAAGAGACCCATGATGGAAATGCCTACTAACAAGTAAAACCACTGCACTTGTCTGGAAGAATTTTTCAGCCAGTAGTAGCGTTGTAAGCCTCTCCAGACAGTCATCGCAACGATGATTCCTAACAACAAAACACCTCCCAAACCATGTAAAAGCATCGTCCAAGAGGCGTTTAATCCCCAATCACTTTTTTGATTAATTGGTGGGTTTGCCAGCATTAGCTCAAAAAAACCAAATGCGACAGTGAAAAATGTCACGACAGCAGCCCCTAGCAGGTTGTACCAACCAACATCGAATAAACCAGAACGGATGGCGGGAATACCCAAAAATTTGAAGATTGGTCTTTCGATGGGAAAAATAGCTCCTGCTATGTCAAAAAAGATGGCAATGATGAACAAACCCAGTGTCAGGTGTACTAACTGTGGATGGAGGGGAACTTCGTAAGGTAGTCCGTTAGCACCGAACCGCAAGCCTAAAGAGTCAATTAGTGGCGAGTTCATGGTGAAACTCCCTGCTTCATGGCTTCAACCACAGGCTCAACGTGCAACCCATATACCCAAAATAATTTGCTGCCGAGATATATTTGCAAGAATACTAGGCAAATTAAAAACGTTGCGACACCAAGGTAAGCAGGGGGTAATTTTAGGGGGTGGCGATCGCGAATTACAAACCGCCAAGCTGTAATAATGGCAAATATCGCCCCCAGTGACCAACCCATGAGGGTATGAAAATTAAGTGTAGGCTGGACTGCTGGATAAATTTGTGCCAGCCCTGCTTCAAACTCTCCAAAAATTATGGCTACAAAAATTGCGATCGCCGCAACAAACATATTCCAAAAACCAACCTCAAACAAACGTGTATTGCGGGTGAAATAACCAATGACATCGCAAATGAATGAGAAAAACACCATTGCAATGACAAAATGGACAACAATTGGGTGTACTGGGTCGGGGTACGGGAGATTTTGGCTATTCAAATTCAGCGCGAACATCGCTTTCTCCTGGCGATCGCTAGATGCTGGAATACAAATTAATCCTAAAACAAAGTCAAATTTATTCTTGAGTTTTCAGCTTTAAATTTCTCTCCACAAAAGTATTCTTAGTAACTCTTATCTAACAAATAGAATAAAGAATACTATCCCAAGAGTGATTTATTATCAAAATGATTTGTTGATTTTTGTTAATTACACTTGAAAATTTTTACATGAATAAATCTAAATTTGAAAAAATCTATTTTTACTTAAGAAATAAGTGCTGCTATCTTGATGATTTAAGAATTTCATAAAATTGTGAAAATGAAATGAAATTCTTCTAGCTCTTTGGCAAGAGTTTTTGATTCCTCCACTAGCTGGAGGCGATCGCCGCGGCAAACATCTAAAGTAATCCCAGAGTTAAAGCAATATATGTAGAAAATTAAATACATACTTGTGTGATTTTTATCACATTTTTAGCAATAGTTAAATTAGGAATTACATTCAATATTGTTAAATATTTTCATAGAAAGCACATTTTTTGGGATTAGCAACAATAAAACCCTAAATTTTAATAAATTAAGGAAACATTATGAGCTATTCTTCTTACCTGCTCAAAGGTCAAAAAGCACTGGTAACAGGTGCTAGTTCTGGCATTGGTGAAGCGATAGCTCGTTATTTGGCTTCCTCCGGTGCAGCTGTCGCGATTAACTATCATTCTGAAGCCGAAGAAGCCGAAAAAATAGTTGATGATATTAAAGCAAATAATGGTGAAGCTTTTGCCATTCAAGCTGATGTCAGCCAGGAAGACCAAGTTAAGGCGATGTTTCAACAAACACTCCAGAACTTTGGAACTATTGACATCTTAGTAAATAATGCAGGTTTGCAAAAAGATTCACCTTTTGTAGATATGACCCTTGATCACTGGAATCAAGTAATTGGGGTAAACTTAACAGGACAATTTTTATGTGCTAGAGAAGCAGCCAAAGAATTCTTACGTCGAGGAGTGCGACCGCAGATTTCATCTGCCGCAGGTAAGATTATCTGCATTAGTTCAGTGCATGAGGTGATTCCTTGGGCTGGTCATGTTAATTATGCTGCTAGTAAAGGCGGTATTCACATGATGATGCAAAGTATTGCTCAAGAACTAGCCCCCCATAAAATACGTGTTAATAGTATTGCCCCTGGTGCAATCAAAACACCCATCAATAAATCAGCTTGGGATACCCCACAAGCTGAGGCGAAGTTACTCCAACTAATTCCGGCAAAACGAATCGGAGATGTAGAAGACGTTGCCAAAGCCGCAGTTTGGTTAGCTTCTGATGATTCTGATTATGTCAACGGTACAACTTTGTTTGTAGATGGTGGCATGACTTTGTATCCAGGTTTTACAGAGAATGGCTAGAAAGTGCTGAGTATTGAGTAAACATCTTAATTTCCAATCCCTCATGGCATCAGATTCATCTAAGAAAACTATTTTTGCGGCGATGGGTGCTAATTTAGCGATCGCTATTACTAAATTTATCGCTGCTTTCATGACCAATAGTTCAGCGATGATATCTGAGGGTATTCATTCACTAGTAGATACTGCCGATCAATTATTACTGCTGCTGGGAATTCGTATGAGTCAAAAGCCAGCAGATGATAGCCATCCCTTTGGTTATGGGCAAGAACTTTACTTTTGGACTTTAATTGTTGCTATCTTCATCTTTGCCATTGGTGGAGGAATGTCTATTTATGAAGGCATAACTCATTTAATTAACCCCAGCCCCTTAGAAGACCCAATGTGGAATTATATTGTGCTAGGTTTAGCAATCATATTTGAGGGTTTTTCTTGGACTGTGGCTTTAAAGGAATTTCTGCCCACTAAGGGTAATCAAACTTTTTGGCAAGCAATTAAAAACAGTAAAGACCCTACAGTATTTACTATATTATTTGAAGACTCTGCGGCAATTTTAGGTTTGATTGTGGCTTTAATAGGAATTTTTTTAGGGCATTTATTTAACAATGTTTATTTTGATGGTATCGCCTCAATCATTATTGGCATTATCTTAGCTGTAGTTGCAGTATTACTAGCAAGAGAAAGTAAAGGATTATTAGTTGGTGAAAGTGCCAATCCTCAAACTGTTGCCAATATTCGCTCTTTATCGAAAATAGAACCAGGTGTACAAGAAGTGATTCGGGTGCTAACCATGCAGCTTGCGCCACAAGAAGTATTGCTCAACTTAGAAATCCAGTTTGCTAAAAATCTCACAGGTGAAGAAATAGCATTAACTGTTGAGAGACTAGAAACCAAGATTTGCCAAAAACATCCAGAAATAAAACAAATTTTTATTGAAGCTAAATCCTTAAATGCAACTCGCAAATCTTCGGCAATTTCTCAATAAACACAAAATCTCTAAATAACTAAAAAGCCACTCAAAGCTAAATCATGAAAATTCTCAGTCAAGAAAAGGCGTTTGGCTCACCAGGCATTGAGCCGCGCTGGACTCATGCGAATAAAGATGCAGTTGGAACAGCTTACTCTACCTCCAGTCATGTTTGGTTTACTATCTGGAACGGTGTTGTGACTGAAATATACCATCCAACAGTAGACAGACCCCAAATTCGAGATTTACAATATCTCATTTCTGATGGCAAAAGCTTTTTTCACGAGGAGAATCGCCATCTGCAATCAAAAGTAGAACACCTGTGGACGCATGGTTTAGGATACCGCATCACTAATTCTGATCCACAAGGGCGTTATACCATTATCAAAGAAGTGATTGCTGACCCGCATTTATCCTGTATTTTACAGCACACAAAAATCACAGGAGAGCGCGAGTTTATTGACCAACTTCATTTATACGCTTTGTGTGCGCCACATTTGGAAGTGAGTGGTAAAAATAATAATGGCTACACAGTAGAAGTAGCTGGACAAAATATTCTTGTAGCAGAAAAAGGCGGAACTTGGCTGGCGCTAGGTGCAACAGTCCCGTTTACTCGTCTTTCCTGCGGCTATGTGGGTCAAAGTGATGGCTGGACAGATTTAGCTGATGATTTCCAAATGGATTGGGAATTTGATAGTGCGGTAGATGGTAACTTAGCTCTCACTGGAAAATTAAATCTAGATAGAAGTGATGAGTTTACTTTAGGGTTGGCATTTGGCACAACCCTGCATAATGCAATTTCTACACTGTTTCAGTCCCTTAATCTGCCTTTTGAACAGCAGAAACAGCAATATAACGAACAGTGGAAGCGATCGCGCAACGATATCAAACCATTAGAAAATGTTTCTTATGATGATGGGAAGTTGTATCACAACAGCGTTAGTTTGTTGTTGGCACATGAAGACAAAACTTATCCCGGTGCTTTAATTGCATCTCTGGCTATCCCTTGGGGTGAAGCCAAAGACGACCAAGAGCAAGGGGGATATCATCTTGTCTGGACAAGGGACATGGTGAGCAGTGTAGCAGGTTTAGTAGCGGCTGGGGAAACAGATACAGCAGTGCGATCGCTCATTTATCTTGCCACCAGCCAGCAAGAAGACGGCGGATTTGCTCAAAACTTCTGGGTTAATGGCGAACCCTACTGGACAGGTATCCAACTAGATGAAGTCGCATTTCCCATTCTTCTAGCATGGCTTTTACACAAAGAAAAGGTAGCACTAAACTTTGATATTTATCCCATGATTTTGCGGGCAGCGGGTTATTTAATTCGTCACGGCCCAGTTACCCAACAAGAACGATGGGAAGAATGTAGCGGCTATTCACCTTCTACACTCGCTTGTAATATTGCTGGCTTAATCTGTGCAGCTAACTTTGCTCGTGAGCGTGGCGACAAAGCAACAGCAGAATTTATCGAAGAGTACGCCGATTTTTTAGAATCTCATATTGAAGACTGGACAGTTACTACCGAAGGAACCTTAGTTCCTGACATCAAACGGCATTATATTCGGATTACTCCATCAGATATCAATAATCCTCAACCTAACGAAAATCCCAATCAGGGAACTATTTTGATCAGCAGTCAACCACCTAGTAAACGAGCAGAATTTCCAGCCAAAGAAATTGTCGATGGCGGGTTTTTACAACTGGTACGTTATGGAATTCGTAAACCTGATGACCCAATTATTGTTGATTCTGTCAAAGTAATAGATGCAATCTTAAAAGTAGATACACCTGTTGGGTCTTGTTGGCATCGTTATAATTACGACGGCTATGGACAGCAAGAAGATGGCAGTGCTTATACAAGATGGGGTAAAGGACGTGCTTGGCCTCTCTTAACAGGAGAAAGAGGACATTATGAATTAGCTGCTGGTGGTGATGTCAAAACATATATCAAAGCAATGGAAGGATTTGCTTCAAACTCTTGTTTGCTTCCAGAACAAGTTTGGGATGAAGCAGATAAACCTGATGTGCATCTGTATTTAGGCAAACCAACAGGTTCCGCAATGCCTTTAATGTGGGCGCACGCTGAATATATCAAACTGTTGCGGTCAACTCATGAAGGTCAGGTATTTGATTTAATTCCAGAGGTAGCAAATCGATATTTAGGCGCAAGAAAGCAATGTAAATCATTAGAAATTTGGAAATTTAATCGTCAAATAGGCAAAGTTAAAAGAGGTTATACATTGCGAATTCAAGCTTTAGTATCTTTTCAATTACACTGGTCGCAGGATAATTGGCAAACTACACAAGATACGCCTTCTACTTCTACAAAGTTAGGAGTTGATTTTGTCGATATTTCTGTGTCTGACAATCAAAAACAGTCAATCAGCTTTACTTTTTTTTGGATTGATAGCAACAAATGGGAAGAGCAGAATTATAGCGTTGCAATTGATTAGCTATAGCTGTAGTCAGATATGTTAGGACAATTTGAAAGCTTGAATGCCAGGAATAATCAGACTTTTCCTCCTGCCTCCTGCCTCCTGCTATATTTTTTGAGCGCAGGAGAATAGCAATATGTCCTTGAACAAGCCTCATTCGATATTAGACCTCTTGCATGAATCAGATTGTGCCTACTAAACAAGTTAATTTTCCTTTGCGCGGCAGTCGCTTCAAGTCGGCAGAGCCGCCTAACGCGCTGCCTCGCCTACCATAAATTCCTACACCTTAAACTTCTCTGTAATTCGCTTCATAGCTTCTTCAACATTTTCCCGGCTATTGAATGCAGAAATACGGAAGTAACCTTCACCCGCTGCACCAAAACCAGAACCAGGTGTACCAACTACATTGCAAGTATGCAGCAATTTATCAAAGAAATCCCAACTAGAAAGACTATTGGGAGTTTGCACCCACACGTAAGGCGCATTGACACCGCCATAAACAGCTAGTCCCGCGGCTGTGAGTTTTTCTCGAATAATTTTGGCGTTTTCTAAATAGAAACTCACCAAAGCCTTTGTTTGTGCTTGTCCATCTTCAAAGTAAACTGCTTCTGCACCGCGTTGAACAATGTAGGACACGCCGTTGAACTTGGTGGACTGGCGGCGGTTCCACAGTTTCCACAATTCTACATCGGAACCATCTGCGGCTTTGGCTTTTAAAGTTTTGGGTACAACAGTTAAAGCGCAACGAGTTCCGGTAAAACCTGCATTCTTAGAAAAAGAGCGAAATTCGATCGCACAATCTCTCGCACCCTCAATTTCGTAAATAGAATGAGGTAACGACGGATCTGTAATATACGCTTCGTAAGCTGCATCAAAGAAAATAATTGCACCGTTGGCTTTGGCGTAGTCTACCCACGCTTGAAGATGTTCTTTAGTTGCAGTTGCACCAGTTGGGTTATTGGGAAAACAGAGATAAATTAAATCGACTTTTTGGCTAGGAATTTCCGCCGTAAAGTTATTTTCTGCGGTCACAGGCAGATATACTAAGCCCTCAAATTCGCCTTTATCATTGGCTGATCCTGTGTGTCCTGCCATCACATTGGTGTCTACATATACAGGGTATACAGGGTCAGTAACAGCAATGATGTTGTTGTTACCAAAGATATCAAGAATATTACCTGTATCGCACTTGGAACCATCAGAAATAAATATTTCGTCAGCGTCTATAGCTGCGCCGCGTGCGTGGAAGTCTTGAGCCGCAATTTTTTCCCTTAACCAAGCATAACCTTGTTCTGGGCCGTAACCTTTAAAAGTTCCGCGATCGCCCATTTCTTCCACAGCTTTAATCATCGCTGTGCGGCACGCTTCTGGTAAAGGTTCAGTTACATCGCCAATTCCTAAACGAATGACTTTAGCATCAGGGTTAGCTTCCGCAAAGGCATTTACCCGTCGCGCAATTTCCGGGAATAGATAACCAGCTTTCAGCTTCAGGTAGTTGTCGTTAATCGTTGCCATAGTCGATAGTGAAATACGCACTACAACAGCTTACAGCTATTTGCTCTTGGCGATAGCAGAGTTATGGATGCAGAAGTCTTCTTCTTTTTGCCCATTGATATATGTGTAATATTTACTACATCCAAAATAATTAAGATATAGCAAAATCTGTTATTAGTAATAATTAGCTGACCAAAGCGTTCAGAAAATATACCTTCGTAAACTCGCTTAGGTACTGCTAAATAAAGTTAGCGTGTTGGTTCTAATTCGTTAAGCACAGTGCGGTAAATTTCATATTGTCCCACAGCATCTTACAAGTCAGTCACAGGAGAAAGGTGTAGAAAATTTTTGATTTCAACCGCTATTTTTTCATTATTTCTCTCAGCAGCAATAGTAACTTTTTCCGCGCCAATATCTATGTAAAGTTCTCTACCACCATAGGCAAGATAAAAAGGATCGTTGCTTATTGTCCAACCATCTGCTATTAATGCTTGAACAACTGCGACATGATAGATATTTCTGACAGGCATCGGTTGAAGATTACTCCTTAAGTACAATAGCTGTAAAAAAAGCGATCGCCTCTTGGTTAAGTTAACGAGAAGCGATCGCTTTACAAAAATTTAGATAAAAGACATCCACAGCAGCAATAAAAATACAGATTACTAGTTACTAGTCTCTAGTCTCTAGTCCCTAGTCTCTGTTTCATGCTTGACTTCTAAACATCCTGCTCACTCAACTCGCGGGTGATGTGGTCAAAAGGTTCATCCACAAAAGCAGTATTAGCTACACCAGCTGCTGCTACTTGTTCCTTAACCATATCCTTCATTAACTGGACACCGCGAACTGTTGGGCCAATGGGTACACCTAGAGAATTGTAAGTTTCTCTCAACCCTTGGAGTACACGCTCATCCAACACATTTGTGTTACCAGCAACCAGCGCATAAGTAGCGTAGCGGAGATAATAGTCCATATCCCGCAGACAAGCCGCATAACGACGAGTTGTATAGGCGTTTCCACCAGGACGAATCAATTCTGGTAGTTCTTCAAATAATTTAGAACCAGCCTGCTTGACAATTGCAGCCGCATTTGAATTGATAGCAGCCGCAGCTTGTACCCGTGCTGTACCACTGTCAAAATAAGATTTCAAGCTGTCGATCGCATTCCGGTCAAAATAACGTCCAGCTACGTCATAATTCTTAATTAAACTTGTGACTGCATCGCGCATTCCTTTTTCTCCCAATCGTTGCTTTCTATGGTTTGATATTTATTTGGCTGCACTTACGCACCAGTAAATTTTTGTGCTATTTAAAATAAGTTCTGCACAAAAACAATCTATCCGCTATTTAAGGATTCTATGCCAAAGTTGTCCCCGATGAAATGAACTTTCCAGTTTTGTACAGATGACGTGCGAAAGGTTAATATAACCTGTAATCCAGAGAATCTGTAACAAAAACTACATAATTCTCTAATCTCAAATCTTTACGATAATCCAGGTGTGTCACAACTTGGTGCGGATCAGTAGGGTTAGAATGCTTTGGCAGATTCTGGTTTTACAATAGGAAATTGGCAGAGAAGGAGTAACAATGACAACCCCACAAGAAGTCTTGAAGTTGATCCAAGACCAAAACATTCAGATGATTGATCTGAAATTCATCGATACACCAGGAACATGGCAGCACTTGACCGTGTACCATAACCAAATCGATGAAAGTTCTTTCTCTGATGGCGTACCTTTCGACGGTTCCAGCATTCGGGGTTGGAAAGGTATCGAAGAATCAGACATGACAATGGTGTTAGATCCCAACACAGCTTGGATTGACCCATTCATGGCAGAGCCAACCCTAAGCATAATTTGTAGCATTAAGGAACCCCGCACAGGGGAATGGTACAACCGTTGCCCACGCGTTATCGCCCAAAAAGCTGTTGATTATCTAGTTTCTACTGGTATTGGTGATACTACTTTCTTTGGGCCAGAAGCTGAATTCTTCATTTTTGATGATGTCCGCTTTGACCAAACTGCCAACTCCGGCTACTACTACGTAGACTCTGTAGAAGGTCGTTGGAACTCTGGTAGACAAGAAGGCCCCAACCTAGGTTACAAACCACGCTTCAAAGAAGGTTACTTCCCAGTATCGCCAACCGACAGTTTCCAAGACATTCGGACAGAAATGTTGCTGACAATGGCACAGTGCGGTGTCCCCATTGAAAAGCAACACCACGAAGTTGCAACTGGTGGTCAGTGTGAACTCGGCTTCCGCTTTGGTAAGTTAATTGAAGCGGCTGACTGGCTAATGACCTACAAATACGTCATCAAGAACGTCGCCAAGAAATACGGCAAAACCGTTACCTTTATGCCAAAACCAATTTTTGGCGATAACGGTTCCGGTATGCACTGTCACCAGTCCATTTGGAAAGATGGCAAGCCTTTATTTGCAGGCGATAAGTATGCTGGTTTGAGTGAAATGGCACTACATTACATTGGTGGCATTCTTAAACACGCACCAGCACTATTAGGCATCACCAACCCTACAACCAACTCCTACAAGCGTCTCGTACCAGGTTATGAAGCACCTGTTAACTTGGCTTACTCCCAAGGAAACCGTTCTGCTTCTGTGCGTATTCCTCTCTCTGGCACAAACCCCAAAGCAAAACGCCTAGAGTTCCGTTGTCCAGACGCTACTTCTAACCCTTACTTGGCATTTGCAGCCATGCTTTGTGCTGGCTTGGATGGTATCAAGAACAAAATTGATCCAGGTGAGCCTTTAGATAAGAATATTTATGAACTGTCTCCAGCAGAACTGGCGAAGGTTCCTTCTACTCCTGGTTCTCTGGATAAAGCATTGGCGGCCTTAGAGAATGATCACGCTTTCTTAACCGAAACAGGCGTGTTCACAGAAGACTTCATCCAAAATTGGATTGACTACAAACTGGCTAATGAAGTTGAGCAGTTGCAGTTACGTCCTCATCCTTATGAGTTTTATCTCTATTACGACTGCTAATTATATTCAGTAGTGATTTTTCACAGCCACCTTGAGAGGTGGCTTTTTTTATGAGTTAACGCTATTGACAACTTTTTTAACCTAGCTCATCGAAGCGTTACTACTGCCATAAATCGTCCGTGCAGTTTGGTCTATCTTGCCTTGAATGGGATTCCAGTAATTGGATGCTTCCTCAGGAAGACCGAGTTCTTGTGCAGCCCGCATCAGCATTGATTGTTGACGGTTTTTAACTTGTTGATGTTGACGCACCATCAATGCACGAGATTTTTCTTGAATAGACATACTTCAGTCCCCCTTAAGGTTTTAGTTATATATTTTTAGCTGATAGTCCTTTCATTTATGAATATAGCAAAAAAACTGTAGCTTAAGTTACCGTTTTGTTTTTTATGGGCTAAATAAAACAAATCTTAATATTTGCGAGCCTGTAATGAGTATTATTGTGTGACTCAGATTCGTAAAAGTCAGGAATTGCTGATATTCTGGCTCATGGTAACTTTTACAAAAAATCATCATTCTGGTTTCCGGCAAGGAAGAAAAAACTGAGATAGCATCAAAAATGACAGTTAATAAAACTTCATACCATGACAGTTACTTACCCACGGAAATTCCAGAATAGTCTAGGTGCAAGAGATATCTTAAAACGGGTAGTTTGCGATCGCGAACTACATCTAATGACCCTCAACCGCTACCGCTACAGCGAACAACGGAGCTGCAAAGACCTAACTGAGGTAATTGAAAAACTAAACGGACAGCCACGAGAACTAGTGCGAGATTTATCACATCACATTGCTGATGAAGCGCGTCACGCTATGTGGCTAACTGATTTATTAGTAGAACTGGGAGCCGATGTTGGAAATCCCCCTGGAATGCCTTATATCGATGAATTTGAATGGCTGCTAGATAAAAGTAATCACGACCCAAAAACTAACTTGGATGACACCATAATTGCTGGTATGGCAGCAATCAACATCACCGAAAAACGCGGCTGTGAGTATTTCTCTGCCCACATTTACGCCCTCAAACAAGCACCACAAACCGAAGAAAATATCAAAATCCGCGAAACCATCGAAAAAATCCTGCCAGAAGAAGCCGGACACGTCCGTTGGGGAAACCGTTGGTTAGCCCAAATAGCCGATAAAAGTCCAGAACATCGGCAAAAAGTTGAGCAAGCCAAGCGTAAATATGCCGCCATTGAACAAGCCGCCTACGAATCAGGTATGGATATTACCCTAGGTGCAGAACTGCGCCGCGTTACAAGGCTGGTAGAAGTGGCAAACACTATGCCATTGTGGGAACGTCCCCAGTACCTAATGGAACGCCTACCACAAGCTTTACTTGCCCCTGAATTGCAATTTACCAGAATTCAAGCAGCGCAAAAAGCTTGGCAGCGTAATCCACAAGAGTTTATGGATAAGTTTGTGCCAATGTTCATCAACGGCATTAAAAAGAACGAGATAGAAAAAGAGAAAACTAGCGTTTAAATTAAGTAAGGGCGAACATCTGTTCGTCCTTACTCGCTATTACAAAGGTGGCAAATTCTTGGGGTCGATACCCTGAGATGCTAGTTTGTTCTTATGTTATCGCTCTCTGTATAGGGATGAAGCGATCGCACTTATGCTCTGGCTAGATGCAGATTTCTCCGCCAGGTTAAAAAATATTTGAATGAGATGCCCTTGATTTTGAAGTGTAAAATCTCAAAAAATTATCTGATTCAAGGAATAGGTGATGTTATAAATTCAGCACGGTTGCTTGGTGTTGCTAATGAAAAGAGGCAAACACATTATAGAAAAAGACTTTAAGGATGAAATGTTGAGAAAATATTAAATTTGTTTTGGGATTGATTGCATTTTAGCCTGAACAACTTCTACGCAGCAGGAAAAGCATTATTGAGAGATTCAATTAAATCTCTGCGTCCACTACCGCGATGAGGAGTGGGATTTTCTGGCTCATTAGATTTGGGTTTAGGTTTAGGCTTGGCCGATAACAACATTTTTCCTTCTGCATCACCAATCAGTTTATGTGAGCTATTTAACTGGTCTGAACCGTTAAAAACCAAAGAACCAAACACCAAACTAGAAACTAAAAGTGAAAATGTAACACGCATAGCAGATATTTATTGTGAACTCTAATATTTACTGCTACTTAGTTTCTGAATGTGTATCCGGAAAGTTTGGCAAATAGTATTCTGTTTTACAGAAAGAAATTTAGTTTAAGGTTAGGTTCCCATTCTACAGATGAGACAACAGCACAAATTCAAAGTAGATGGTACTTCTCATACCATTTCACTAAATAAATGATACGAATAATTTCTCCTCCGCCCCTCTGCGGTCTATTTGTATCAAATTTAAAGTGAAACGGTATCAGTCTGTTCCAAAGCCTAGTACAATCGATGTTATCTTCGTTGCTAACATCACAGGTGCAGCAAGACTGAAAAGAAAAAATAATTTTCCCAGAGCAACCTAAATTTTCATCAAAAGTCAGATTTATCTGTATAAATTTTTGAGTGCTGTTGCCAAATACTGATACTGCTCTAAAGTATTGTAAATTTGGGCTGAAATCCTAATGAGCATTCCCGGTGATTCCTGCCAAGGGACTACTTGTACTTGAATGCCAAATTGATCAAATAATTCATCATGTAGCCAGACATGACTACAATTTTCCAAACTAACAGGTATGGGTACAACAGCCATAGAACCAATCATCTCTTCTGGACAAGGTGGTTGTACTTCTAATTCTTTACAAAGTAGCTGTCTTGCTTGTAAAACTAACTGATGGTTTCGCTGCATTAATTCTAGCCAACCACCAGGTAACAGAGAACTCATAAAAGCGATCGCTTCTGGTACGCACATATAACCTGTAGGATCATCTGTACCTGTCCAATCAAATTCCAACTGAAAGCGGCTTTTATCAGTGCGCGGTGAATTAGCACCGTGACTAATTGTTAGCGGATGAATTTCTGGTTGTTTATCCCGCTGCACATACAAAAATGCTGCTCCTTTAGGTGCAGAAAGCCATTTATGACAATTCCCGCTATAGTAAGTTGCACCAATCTCCTGCATATTCAGAGAAATCATTCCTGGTGCATGAGCGCCATCTATCAATGTCTCGACACCCCGCGCCTGCAACTCTTTCACTAGCTGCTGCATAGGAAAGATGACCCCTGTCTGGCTAGTTATATGATCTAATAGTGCTAGTCGGGTTTTGGCTGAAACTTTCTCTAATACTGCTGCAATTATCTGCTCTGGAGACTCTAAGGGGAAAGGAATCTTGGCTACAACTACCCTTGCACCAGTGCGACTAGCAATAAAGTTTAAAGCATTGCGGCAAGCGTTGTACTCATGGTTAGTTGTCAGAATTTCGTCATCAGGTGAAAAAGTCAGAGAACGCAACACTGAATTCACACCTGTTGTAGCATTCGGGACAAATACTAAATCTTGAACATCAGCATTAATAAAAGCTGCTAACTTGCTCCTGGCGTTGTCTAACAGCGGTTCCCACTGTCTCCCAAAAAAATTTACTGGGTCTTGTTCCAACTGCGATCGCAAACTCTGCTGCATCCTTAACACCGCTTTCGGACAAGCACCATAAGAACCATGATTAAGAAAAACTACATTGTCATCTAGTGACCATAGGTATTGGTAAGATGAAGTACGAAGTTTGAAATCTGGTTTTTCATACTTCATCCTTCATACATTTAAAACTCCCCAGGCTGGATTCGAACCAGCGACCAATCGATTAACAGTCGATCGCTCTACCACTGAGCTACTGAGGAATGCTGTCGCTCACAGTTTCTAATGTTAGCGTAGTCACTCAGAAATAGCAAGTACTTTCGCCAACTTTTTTCCCCACCCTAATTTTTCCGATGATTTTCCCCAACGACCCCTTCTAGAGGCAGATTAGAGACTTTTGGATAGCAATAATTACTGCAATCCCATTCGTAACGCTGCCAACTTTTGCCGCGCTTTATCATCAATAGCACTAGCTAAAAATCTACTATTGGATTTTTTGCGCGTTTGATATTTTTGACGTACTCGACAAACTGTCGTTTCCACAGCATTACACAGTTGTTGTGCTGATAACCATTCTGCCCCGTAACCTTGTACCACCAATTGTTGCGCTCTGTCTGAAGTAGCCACAATCATGCGTGAAACACGAGAAGCAGCAATCTGTGAACGCAAAGAGGCACAAAACTTTTCGATGTATGTATCTGCTGTTTGCCCAAAATCAGTGTAATAAACTGAAACAAGTTCTGTAATAATTTCCCTATTACTAGAAGCGTTATGATATTGAGCATCGAAAACTATTTGCGTTTCATAACCTTGAAAAGCACTGTAACCGATCATCGCTTCGACCAGTTCTCCTCGTGCTGCCTCTAAGCCAGCACTATCACGGGTGTTTTTCAGACAAGGCCAAGCGCCAATTATATTGTAGCCGTCCACTAACAGAACGGCTGGGGCTGAGGAACGGGGCATGGTTTTTAATCACAATTTAAGAGAGTTAACACAATCCATTCATAACTTTTATAGTAATTGAAGCATTACCTGTAACACTATGTTACAAATTACAAAATAATGCGAAGAGATTGCAAAATTAAACTAGAAAAAGCTGTCCATTTCAGAAGACGAGTAGCAGAGAGGATAATTTCATCAATCAATTGAGAGGCTGAAAACCCTTTTGGTACTAGCGTTTTTACTCCTTCCCTGTAACCTATTCTCTTGGATAAAAAATATAAACGCGCCTTTAATAAGACGCGTTGTATATGTTAATAATTATTGATGAATTAACTTCAGCATTTAGGGTAATTCATCATTTACTGTCATCAGTCGTTGTTTGAGGCGTTGAGGTTCACCCCAATCAACTAAAGAACCTTTATCTAGTAAGAAAGCACCGTCGCAGTAATTCAACTCATCTAGGCGATGAGTCACCCATAAAGCTGTAATACCCCGACTTTTGACTAGGCGGTGGACACCAGCCACTAAATCTAGTTGGCTATCAGGATCGAGTAAAGCTGTGGGTTCATCTAATAATAAGATTTCACAGTGACGAGCGATCGCACCAGCAATAGCCACACGCTGTTTCTGTCCCCCACTCAAAGCATATATAGGGCGTAATTGCAGTTGCAGCAAATTCACAGCCCCTAAAGCTTCCGCAACCCTTGCTCTCACTGTTGCAGGCGGCAGTTTTTCTTCCACTAGACCAAAAGCCACATCCGCACCAACAGTTGGCATTACCAACTGATGATCGGGATTTTGGAACACAAAACCGACAGGGGGTAAGATACCAATTTCACCAGACTGAGGTTGCAACAGCCCCGCCAGTAGTCGGAGGAGAGTTGATTTGCCACTACCATTAGTACCCAAAAGCATCCAAAATTCACCTTTGGGAACTTCTAGAGAGCAAGACTTAACGGCTATCTCACCATTAGGCCAACTGAAATTTAAGTCTTTGACTTGAATGCCCACTTCTGCCATTGCTACACCTTACTCACCAGCCAAGGCAAAAAAGCCGGGTGGTCTGCCACTGCTAGTACTGACACCATCTTTCTGAATAACCTGTACCCCAGAAATTTCACTAGCGCGAACAGCGATTTTTTTCTCTGTCTTACCTTCACACTTGAGTTCCACAATATCAGGATTGCCAGAACGCATTGCTGCCAAAATTAGCTGATAGACAGCCTCAGCATCCTCTGTCGACTTACGCTGTATAGATATAGGGAAAGCGGTGTTTCTTACACTTATGTCAATGGTAAACATTTAGGATTAATCAAACATAGCTGTAGCAATCATTTTAGCGTTCGAGGATTAAGGATTGGGGGTTAAAGCCTAGAACATAACATTTAAATTAGAGAATTCTGGAACTAAGAAAATTTCCTCAAACCCCACTCCCAACTCCCGACACTCCACTTCCTGAATTTCCCAAGATTAAATTTGATTCAGAATCCACTGGAAAAATTAACGATTTTCACCTAGAATTATTAGAGTCAGTAAAAAATTGTAAACTGGATTGACAAACCAGTTAAAAATCTGCATAGAAGAGGCTGCTACAAAAGAGCCTACAAGCAGAACTGTACTTATAAGAAAATATTTGGAGATTCACTCTCATGACCATCGCAGTAGGACGGGCCCCCAGTAGAAGAGGGTGGTTTGACGTACTAGACGACTGGTTAAAGCGCGATCGCTTCGTATTCGTAGGTTGGTCAGGGATATTATTATTCCCCTGCGCCTTCCTAGCACTAGGCGGTTGGCTAACCGGTACAACCTTCGTCACCTCGTGGTACACCCACGGATTAGCATCATCATACCTAGAAGGCTGCAACTTCCTGACAGTAGCAGTGTCAACACCAGCAGACAGCATGGGACACTCCCTATTGCTGTTGTGGGGGCCAGAAGCGCAAGGCGACTTCACCCGTTGGATTCAGTTGGGTGGATTATGGCCATTCGTAGCACTACACGGAGCCTTTGGACTCATTGGCTTCATGTTGCGGCAATTTGAAATTGCGCGTCTGGTAGGTATCCGTCCATACAACGCCCTAGCATTCTCAGCACCCATCGCGGTATTCGTCAGCGTCTTCCTGATGTACCCCTTGGGACAATCATCTTGGTTCTTTGCACCCAGCTTTGGCGTAGCCGCAATTTTCCGGTTCTTGTTATTCTTGCAAGGGTTCCACAACTGGACACTCAACCCCTTCCACATGATGGGAGTAGCAGGTGTACTCGGTGGAGCGCTGTTGTGCGCCATTCACGGTGCCACAGTTGAAAACACCTTGTTTGAAGACGGTGAAGC